>NZ_RAWK01000092.1 GCF_003612165.1 Corallococcus aberystwythensis
CCCAAGAGGGGCGCGGACGAGCCGGGCAGCGAGGCGCCAGGGCGGAAGAGGGGGACGCCGGTGGCGAGGGAAGCGAAGCTCTGGACGAGGCGGCGGTGAAAGGCGGCGGACACTGGGATTCGTTTCCCATGGCCGCGCATTCCCCCTCAATCGGACCTCCAAGGAGTCCGCCGTGCCCGGCCGGCCACCAACCGGCCTAATCCATTGCTTTCAGCGCGCTGTCCGCCCGCCTGGTGGGCAGAAGGGATTCAGGTGCGGTTCACGCGGTCTTGAACTATATGAACGCCCGAAGGAGACCGCGCACATGGATGTCGCTCACGAGCTGACGGAGTTTCTGGGACAGGTGGAGCAGCGTCTGACCGATTTGCTCGCGGATGGCGACGTCGGCCCGGACGTGAAGGGCGATACGCTGATGGATGCGGCGCGTCACCTGTGCCTGGGCGCCGGGGGCAAGCGGGCCCGCCCCATGCTCGTCCGCCTGTTCGGCGGTGTGGTGGGAGTCCCTGCCACCCGTCTGGTGGATGTGGGTGTGGCGGCGGAGATGATCCACTCGGCCAGCCTGCTGCATGACGACGTGGTGGACGCGGGCATGTTCCGCCGGGGCCGCCCGACGGTGAACGCGCGCTGGGGCAACATCGTCGCGGTGATGAGCGGCGACCTCATCCTGTCCACGGCGCTGTCGCGGCTGTCGCTGCTGGACGCGCGCCTGGTGCAGAGCGGGCTGGCCATCGTCACGGAGATGACCCGCGCGGCCATCGCGGAGGTGGAGGCGCGCGGCGACCTGAACCTGCCGCTCACGCGGCTGCGCTACATCGCCGAGGGCAAGACGGGGTCGCTGTTCGGCTGGTGCGGCAAGGCGGCCGCGACGCTGGCGGATCAGCCGGAGGCGGTGGCGCGCTTCGACGCCTTTGGCCGGCACCTGGGTGTGGCATTCCAGATCGCCGACGACATCCGCGACATCCTGGGCACGGACGTGGGCAAGCCCCGGTACGCGGACGTGCACTCGCGCACGCCGTCGCTGCCCATCCTGCTGGCGGTGTCGCGGGACGAGTCCCTGCGCCGCAAGCTCAAGGACGCGTGGGCGTTCTCCGTCATCACCCCGGAGCGCACCCGGGAGATTGGCGCCGCCATCGAGGCCACCGGCGCGGTGGAGGCGTCCATGGAGAAGATGAACGCCGAAATCGGCGCGGCGCTCGACAGGCTGGGGCCCTTCGCCCACGACGCCGCGGGCGCGGAGCTGATGAGCTGGGCGCACCGGCTGTCCGAAGGCATCGCGCAGCAGGTGAAGGGGCGCGCTGCGTGAAGGGCTACCTGTGGACGGGGGGGGATCCCGGGAGCCAGAAGAGCCTCGCGCCTCCGCAGACCGGACGGCTGGCGCCGTGGGAAGCCATCGCGGTGGAGGCGGTGGGCAACGTCATCGAGTTCTGGGGCTTCAAGCGCAACCAGGGCCGCGTGTGGGGGCTGCTCTACCTGCGCGGAGAGCCGCTGACGGCCGGTGAGATTGAACGCGAGCTCGACCTGTCCAAGGGCGGCGTGTCCATGCTGCTGCGCGACCTGGAGCACTGGGGCGTCATCCAGCGGGTGCGCGTGCCGCAGGACACGGTGTGGCGCTACGCGGCGGAGACGGACCTGGTGCGGATGGTGACGCACGTGGTGGAGGAGCGCGAGGCGTCCTTCGTCACCCGCATCCGCGCGGACCTGTCCGAGGCGCGCCGGCTGGCGGAAGGCGCGGGCGGCGTGCCGCCGGAGAAGCTGCGCCGGCTGGAGCGCATGGCCGTGCTGGCCGAGCACGTGGAGCGCGCGCTGCGGCTGTTCATCAAGACGTCCCGCCTGGACGTGGGCGGGGTGCTGGGCGCGTTCCGCGACGGCGCCCTGGCTCGCAAGGGCGAGCGGTAGGCGACGACAGGAGGACACACGCATGGATTCGCATTACGACCAGGTGATGAAGGCGCGCGAGCAGGCGGACGCGAACGCGCCCCGGCGCTACTTCGCGTACTCGACCATCCTGGACCGGGCCGCCTTCGACGAGTGGAAGCACCAGCACAGCTACGGCTTCTTCGAGCTGCCGGAAGGCCGTCTCGCCGAGGCGCTGGACGTGGACCTCGTCTACGACTTCCCCTCGCGCTGGTGGGGCGGCCGGGTGGCGGGGCTGACGGACGTGCCGGGCGCGAGCGTGTACGGCCGGCTCTTCGAAATCCCGGGCAAGGACTGGCCCATCGTCCAGCACAAGGAGGGCTTCGTCACCAGCATGTGCGTGGAGCGCACGGTGCGCGTGCGCGTGGATGGCCAGGAGGTGGAGGCCACCGCGTTCGTGACCAACCCGCGCCGCGCGTCGTCGGACGGGCCGGTGAGCCCGCGCTTCGTGGAGGCGCTGGTGCGCGGCGCGAAGAGCGCGGGGCTGCCCGCGGACTACGTGGAGAAGCTGGCGCGCGGCGAGACGCGCTGACGCCCCGCCGCGCCGTGTCCCACCGCCGGGCTCAAGGCCGGGCGGTGGGTTCAATGCGGTAGAGCGCTCCGGCGAAGTCGTCGCTGACGATGAAGCCCCTGTCCGGCGCCAGGGCCACGTCCACCGGCCGGCCCCACACGCTCAGGTCCGGGTTCTTGAAGCCGGTGACGACGTCCACCTCTTCCGTGGGCTGGTGGGTGGTGAGGTCCCACGGGAAGGCGGTGACCTTGTAGCCGGTCCGCTCCGTGCGGTTCCAGGAGCCGTGGTACGCGACGAGCGCGCCGCGCTTCCAGGCCGGGTTCAGCTCCCCGTCGTCGAAGAACGTCAGGCCCAGCGGCGCCGAGTGCGCCTGGATGCCCTGATCCGTCCTGTCCAGCGCGGCGCAGTCCGCCTTGGAGCCGTCCGGGTTCATGTCGTAGTCCCGGTCCAGCGGCATGTGCTTCAGGCCACTGGGGGAGTCCGGGTTGGAGTTGCAGAAGGGCCAGCCGTAGTGGCCGCCCTGGCGCACGGAGGTGAGGGCCTCCGGCGGGTGGTTGTCCACGTACTCCGGAATCACCTGGCCGTACTGCCCGGTGCCGTCGTCGAAGGGGTAGGGCGTGTTGTCGCGGTTGTTGACCGCCACCCACAGCGTGTCGGTGCCCGGCTCCCACGCCAGGCCCTCCGCGTTGCGCAGGCCCCGGGCGAACAGCTCGCGCGAGCCGCCGCTCCAGTCCCACCGGTAGATGGCGCCGCGCAGCGGGTCGCTGGTGGTGTCGCTCAGGCACACGTTGCAGGTGGACGCGATGGCCACGTACACGCGGTGCTGTGAGTCCACGGCGAGGTTCTTCAGCTCGTGGCCGTAGGCGCCGTGCAGCTCCGGCAGGGACGCGTCCGGCAGTCCCGACACCACCGTCTCCGCCGTGCCGCGCGTCGTCTCACCGGCCGTCCAGCGCGAGCGCGTGACGCGGTTCTTCTCCGAAATGAATACCCACACCTGCCCGTCGCGCTCGTGGAAGACGATGTCGTGGGGCCGGCCCAGGCTGCCCGCCCACTGCGTCACCTCCGGGGCCTGACCCGCGCGAGGGCGCACCTGCATCACCTTCCCCTGACCGGGCACGGAGACGAGCAGGGTGCCCTCCGGGGAGAACGCGATGAAGCGCGCGCCCGGCACCCGCGCCCAGACCGACACGGACATGCCTGATGGGATGTTCAGGGAGCGCGGGACGTCGAACGGTTCGCCTCCCATGCCCTCCGGAACCTGGACCGGCGCTGACTGGAGGGTCCACTCGGGAGGCGGGCCCGCGTCCACCGTTACGCCCGCGTCGTCCACGGCCACGCCCGCGTCGGTGATGCCCGCGTCCACCACTCCCGAGTCCTGGGTTTCGGGGGAGGGGACCGCGGAGGTGGAACGGCAGCCGGCCGAGAGGCACGCCAGCCCCAGAAAGGTCGTCAGCACGAGTGGTAGCCGCATGGTCCCTTTTTCCTAATCGGCGTCCGCCTCGCAATTCCAGGCTATCCGGGCCTCAATGCACTGAACGGAACCTGAACAAACCTTCAGCCAGTTTTTCATGCGCGCCTGGCACCCCTGAATGGACCTGAACAAACCTTCAGCCATTTTCGAGGTGCACACGAAGCCTCGTGCCTACATGAACAAAAGGGCAGCCGTCGCTCCCGGATGAAACATGTAAACAATCAAAGACAATCATTTGCAATCAATTGCAAACCAGATGTCTTGTATTCATGTTTCATGTTTGTTTTTGAAGTGTTGGCCGCTGGTCCGCGGAACAGAACGGCGTGGACCGCGCTTGACGGCGGAAGGCCGTTGTGGCTTCATGATTTTGATTTCGATAATCAAAATCATCTGGAGGTCGCGATGCTCGGTCAGGGATGCTGCAGGGCGGTGCTGGCGCGAGGCCCGTGCGCCGAAGTGACGCGGTGCAGCTGTGGGCACATCCACCTGGCGGTGGGGCCGGTGACCCTGCGCCTGGAAGAGGACGTCCTGCGCGCGCTGGGCCACACCCTGGTGGAGGCCATCCAGCAGCTGGGGGTCCCGCACGAGGCCGAAGCGTCCGAGCCGGCCCCCGCCGCCCACGGGGCTCCCACCAGCGGGTGGAAGCAGTGAGCATCCGGGGCACGATCCGCTGGGGCGGCTTCGAGCGCTCCGCTAGGGACCGGCGCCTGCCGTCCGCGCCCACGGCCTCCGCGGGCCTTCCGTCCACCCAGCGGCTGTCGCCGAGGCTGGAGGAGGGGACGGGGATGGCGCGGCGCCAGGCGGAGCAGTCCACCTTCCTGGAGGCGCTCTTCCACGGCTCGTGGAACGGCGGCGTCTATGGCCAGTTCGTGCGGGCGCGCCACTACGTGAACCACCTGCGCCAGCTGCACGTCGTCTACGAGGCGCTGGAGTCCGTGCTGCCGGGGCTGAAGGACGGCCCGCTCACGCGGGTGCTGCGGCTGCCGGAGCTGCGGCGGGCCTCCGCGCTGGTGGCGGACCTGGACTGGTTCTGCGGCGACACGCGCACGAAGCCCTTCGCCTGCGCGGAGACGCGGCTGCACGCCGAGCGCATCCACGAGGTGGCGGCGGAGGCCCCGCACCTGCTCATCGCCCATGCCTACGCGCGCATCGTGCAGGACCTCTTCACCGCGCCCCAGCGCTCGGAGCTCATCGCCCGCGGGTTCGAGCTGGAGAACGGCCGGGGCACGGCCTTCTACAACGCGGTGTCCGCCAGCGAACTGCTCGCCTTCAAGACGCGGCTGGCGGCCCGGCTGGACGAGGTTCCGCTGACGGAGGGCGAGGCCCAGGAAGTGGTCCAGGAGGCGCGGCTGGCCTTCCGCATCCAGACGCTCATCTGTGACGAGCTGGCGCGAGACGCACCGGAGCTCGACGGGGCGGGCGGAACTCACGGGTAGGGCTGGCCCGACCCCACGGGTCACCTCCTCGCCTGGGAGGGCGATATGCCGTTTCGTGACAGGCACGCTAGGATGGCGGAACGTGACACTCCAGATGACCTCCAATATCGACCGTCGAGCCTTCCCCCGCATCCATGCGCCCCTCTATTCGCGTCCCGCGCGAATGAAGGTGGGCGACAAGAAGCAGGTGCTCGACGTCAGCCTTGGAGGCGCGCGCATCTACTCCGACGAGCCCCAGGACGTGGGCTCGCGTTTGGATCTGGAGCTGTTCCTTCCGGACGGCAGCTCGCTGGAATGTACCGCGCGCATCGTCTGGGCCATCAAGTTACCGAAGGACGCCGTGGCCCGCTTCGAGGTGGGCCTGTCCTTCATCGACGTGCCGGAGCCGGTCCTCGCGCAGCTGAAGACCGTGCTCGTCACGGATGAGGGCTAGCGGGCGCTACTTCGACGACGCGCTGTCCAGCTCGCGCAGGTCGTCCGCTTCCAGCTTCAGGGAGAAGGCCCCGAGCAGCTCCTTCACCTGCGGCACGGACGTGGCGCTGGCGATGGGCGTCACCACCGTGGGCCGTGTCTCAAGCCACGCGAGCGCCACCTGCGAAGCCGTGGCACCCCGGCGCTCCGCCACCTTCTTCAGCGCGGCGACGACACCCCAGCCCTGCGCGTTGCCGTACTTCTTGAGCACGTTGCCCGCGCGCGGTGAGGCCGGTGCCGGCTGCCCCTCCTGGTACTTGCCGGTGAGGAAGCCCGCGGCGAGCCCGAAGTAGGGGGCCACCGCGAGCCCTTCCTTCTCACACACCTGCTGGAGGGGACCCTCGAACTTCGGGCGCTCCACCAGGTTGTACTCCGGTTGAATCACCTGGTAGCGCGTGAGCCCCAGCCGCTTCTGCGTGTCCAGCGCTTCCTGCGCGCGCTCCGCCGAGTGGTTGCTCAGGCCCAGCGCCTTCACCTTGCCTGCCTTCACCAGCGCGTCGAAGGCGCGGAGCGTCTCCTCGAAGGGCGTGTTCGGGTCGTCATAGTGCGCGTAGTACAGGTCGATGCGCTCCACGCCCAGGCGGCGCAGGGACGCATCCACGCTCTTCTCGATGTGCTCGCGCGTGAGGCCCTTGCCCAGCGCCGTCTCCGCGCCGACCTTCGTGGCCACCACCAGGCGGTCCTTCGCCTTGCGCGAGGCAATCCACCGGCCCAGCACCACCTCGGACTCGCCGCCCACGTGGCCGGGGATCCACCGCGAGTACACGTCCGCGGTGTCCACGAAGTTCCCGCCGCCTTCGACGAAGGCATCCAGCACGGCGAACGAGGTCGCCTCGTCCGCCGTCCAGCCGAAGACGTTCCCGCCCAGACACAGCGGGAACACGTCCAGGCCCGTTGCTCCCAGCTTCCGCTTCGCCGCCATGCCTCGGTCCTTCCGGTGAGGCCAGGGCCGTCTACCCCGGCGTGAACCACACCACCGACAGCGGGGGCAGGGTGAGCGTCGCGGAGGCCGGCTGGCCATCCCAGCCCGTGGGCTCCGTGTGCACCTGGCCCCGGTTGCCCAGCCCGCTGCCGCCGTACTCCCCGGCGTCGGTGTTGACCAACTCCACATAACGGCCGTGGAGCGGGAAGCCCACGCGATAATCCTCGCGCGGCACCGGCGACATGTTGGCCACGCACACCACGTGCCGGCCGGGCGTGCGCGAGCGGCGCACGAAGGCCAGCACGTTCGCCGCGGATGCGTCCGGCTGCAGCCACTGGAAGCCCACCGGCTCGCTGTCGGAGTCGTGGAGCGCGGGCAGGTCGCGGTAGATGCGGTTCAGGTCGCCCACCAGCTTCTGGATGCCCTTGTGGCCCGGGTCGTGGAGCAGGTGCCAGTCCAGGCTCTTGTCGTGGTTCCACTCCGCCGGCTGGCCGAACTCACCGCCCATGAAGAGCAGCTTCTTGCCCGGGTGGGCCCACATCCACGCGAACAGCGCGCGCAGGTTGGCGCGCTTCTGCCATGCATCGCCCGGCATGCGCCCGTAGAGGCTGCCCTTGCCGTGCACCACCTCGTCGTGGCTGAGCGGCAGCATGAAGTGCTCGCTGAACGCGTACAGCAGGCCGAAGGTGAGCTGGTTGTGGTGGTACTGCCGGTAGACGGCGTCCTTGGAGAAGTACGACAGCGTGTCGTGCATCCAGCCCATGTTCCACTTGAAGTGGAAGCCCAGGCCGCCCTCGCTGACGGGCTGGCTCACCTTGGGCCACGCGGTGGACTCCTCCGCGATGACGACCACGCCCGGGTGCTTGCGGCGCACGGTGTCGTTGAGCTCGCGCAGGAACTGGATGGCCTCTTCGTTCTCACGGCCGCCCCAGCGGTTGGGGATCCACTCGCCCTGCTTGCGGCTGTAGTCCAGGTAGAGCATGGAGGCGACCGCGTCCACGCGCAGCCCGTCGATGTGGTACTCCTCCAGCCAGAACAGCGCGTTGGCGATGAGGAAGTTGCGCACCTCGTTGCGGCCGAAGTTGAAGACGAGCGTGCCCCAGTCCGGCTGCGCGCCCTTGCGAGGGTCCGCGTGCTCGTAGAGGGACGTGCCGTCGAAGTTGCCCAGCGCGTGGCTGTCGCGCGGGAAGTGTCCCGGCACCCAGTCCACGATGATGCCGATGCCCTCCTGGTGCAGGTAGTCCACCAGGTAGCGGAAGTCGTCCGGGTGGCCGAAGCGCGACGTGGGCGCGTAGTAGCCGCCGACCTGGTAGCCCCAGGAACCGCCGTACGGGTGCTCCGACACGGGCAAGAGCTCCACGTGCGTGAAGCCCGTCTCCTTCACGTAGCGCGACAGCTCCGGCGCCAGCTCCCGGTACGTCATGGGCCGGTCGCCGTCCTCCACCACGCGGCGCCAGCTGCCCAGGTGCACCTCGTAGACGCTCCACGGGTGGTGGGCCGCGTCCACGTGCTTCTCGCGCGCCTCCAGCCACGCGCTGTCGCCCCACGCGTAGCGCTGCAGGTCGTGCACCACCGACGCGGTCGCGGGCGGCGTCTCCGTGCGGAAGGCGAAGGGGTCCGCCTTGAGCAGCGCGCCGCCGCCGTGGCCGGGCCGGATCTCGAACTTGTAGCGGGCGCCCTCGCCGACCTCCGGGACGAACAGCTCCCAGATGCCGGAGGAGCCCATGCGCCGCATGGCGTGCAGGCGCCCGTCCCAGCCGTTGAAGTCGCCCACCACGGACACGCCCCGGGCGGTGGGAGCCCAGACGGCGAACGACGTGCCCTTCACGCCGTTGTGGTGGATGAGGTGCGCGCCCATGCGCTCCCAGAGCCGCTCGTGGCGGCCCTCGCCGGCGAAGTACAGGTCCATCTCACCAATGGTGGGCAGGAAGCTGTACGGGTCGCGCAGCGTGAAGACCTTCTTGCCCGGGTACTCCACCTCCAGCAGGTAGCTGAAGGGCTCCGTGCGGCCGTTGATGCGCGCCTCGAAGACGCCGCCGGTGCGGTGCACCATGGGCACCTTGCCCCCGAACTCCGGCAGGACGTGGATGGCCACGGCCTCCGGGCGGTAGGCGCGCACCACCACCGCGTCGCCGTCCGGGTGGACACCCAGCATGGAGTGGGGCTCCGGATGGCGCAGCTCCACCACGCGCTGCAGCTCCGCGTCCACCTGTGCTCTGTCCGCCGGCTTCTTCACTGGGCATCCTCCATCCGCAACAGGGCCTCGACGGGGATTCGCACCCAGTCCGGCCGGTTGGCGAGTTCGTAGCGCACCTCGTACAACAGCTTCTCCAGCTCGAAGGCGCGCAGCATCACGTCAAAGGCTTCATCGGTCTCAGGCAGGAAGGCCGCCCCGCGCGTCGCCTGGCGGTAGCCCTCCAGGAACGCGTCGCGGGTGGGGCCCACGCGCCCGCGCGGCTGGCCGCCCTCCAGCGACACGGTGGCCTCCGCGTAGTCGAAGGAGCGGATCATCCCCGCCACGTCGCGCAGCGCGCTGTACTTCTCCCGGCGCGCGGTGAAGGAACGGGACGGCTCACCCTCGAAGTCGAAGAACAGCCACTGGTTCTCCGAGCGCAGCACCTGGCCCAGGTGCAGGTCGCCGTGGATGCGGATCTTCTGGCCGGAGGGCGCCACGTGCGCCAGCTTCTTCGCGTACGCGATGAGTCCCTCGCGCCGGCCCTCCAGGTCCGCGTGCAGCCGCCCGGCGTCCGCCAGCGTCACACCCAGCTCGCCCACGATGGACGCGCTCCAGCGCTGCAGGTCCTCCTGGAGCAGCGGCTCCGGGGAGAAGGACAGGTCCTCCGGTCCCGCGGAGGCGAAGGCCTTGTGCAGGTCTCCCAGGCGCGCGCCCAGCTCCCGCATCTCCCCGAGGAAGCGGTCGGAGAGCGCCTTCTCCTGGCGCAGCCGCTCCAGCGTGTACTTCCATCCGTCCACGGCGTCCGGCACGAAGCGGTGCGCCACCGCGAGCGTCGCGCCCGCGGGGCCCTCCAGGTTCAGCGCGCCGACGAGCTGCGGCGTCGCGCGGAAGTTCGTCTTCGTCGCGAGGAAGCGGCCCACCTCGTACTCGGGGTTCACGCCCGCCTCGAGCTTGCGGATGACCTTGATGATGACCCGCTCGCCCAGCACCAGCGACGTGTTGCTCTGCTCCACGTTGAGCCGGCGCACGGAGAGCGGATCCGGCAGCGCCACGCCGCTGTCGGTGGAGGCGATCCATTCCCCCACGACGCGGCCGGAGCCGGACGACACCACCCGGCCCTCGCGGGCCAGGTTGAAGACGGCGCGCACGCAGTCGTCGTCCTCCAGGGCACTGACCAATCCGTCCTGCGTCTGCCGGGCCTGGAGCTGGTAGCGCTCCGGCTGGCCCAGTTCGTAGGCGACTTCGATGATGGCCAGGGTGAAGGAACACGTGCCCAGTTCCATGGTCACGTGGTCCGCCACGCTGACGCTCTTGATGGGCCAGGCCTTGCCAGCGAACCACCGCTGGTTCTTGAGAAAATCAGGCAGCTTGGTCAGGTCCAGGGGCGTCACGCGGGGTTACTCCTTCGCCGGCAGCGGCTTGTCCAACCGGAACCAGAGGAACATGTAGGGCCCCATCGACAGCTGATAGGGCAGGTCGCTGATACGGGGGAACGCGGTCTCTCCAATCAACTCCACGGGGACGTTGCCGGCGAACTCGCGCAGGTCCAGCACGCCCGGCTGCGCGAAGCGGGACAGGTTGCAGACGACGAGCACCGTCTGGCCCTCCCACTCACGCACGAAGGCCAGCACCTTGCGGTTCTCCGTGGCGAGGAACTTCAGCGTCCCCATGGCGAACACGGGGTAGCGCTGGCGGATGCGGATCATCCGCTTCACCCACTGGAGCAGGCTGGACTTCTGCCGCTCCTGGGCCTCCACGTTGATGGACTGGTAGCCGTAGACGGGGTCCGCGATGACGGGCGCGAAGAGGCGCGCGTAGTCCGCGCGGCTGAAGCCCGCGTTGCGGTCACCGGTCCACTGCATGGGCGTGCGCACGCCGTTGCGGTCGCCCAGGTAGATGTTGTCGCCCATGCCGATTTCGTCCCCGTAGTAGAGGACCGGCGTGCCGGGCAGGGTGAACAGCAGGCTGTGCATCAGCTCGATGCGCCGGCGCCCGTTGTCCATCAGCGGCGCCAGGCGGCGGCGGATGCCCAGGTTGATGCGCATGCGCGGGTCGGTGGCGTACTCCCGGTACATGTAGTCCCGGTCCTCGTCCGTCACCATCTCCAGCGTCAGCTCATCGTGGTTGCGCAGGAAGATGGCCCACTGGCAGGTGTCCGGGATGTCCGGCGTCTGCTGCATGATTTCCACGATGGGCGTGCGGTCCTCGCGGCGCACCGCCATGAACAGGCGGGGCATCACCGGGAAGTGGAAGCCCATGTGGAACTCGTCGCCCTCGCCAAAGTACACGCGCACGTCGGCGGGCCACTGGTTGGCCTCCGCGAGCAGCACCTTGCCCTGGTACTCGGAGTCGATCGTCTTGCGCAGGCGCTTCAGGAACGCGTGCGTCTCCGGGAGGTTCTCGCAGTTGGTGCCCTCGCGCTCGAAGAGGTAGGGCACGGCGTCGCAGCGGAACCCGTCCACGCCCATGTTGAGCCAGAAGCGCATGACGTCCAGCATGGCTTCCTGCACTTCGGGGTTGTCGTAGTTCAGGTCCGGCTGGTGGCTGAAGAAGCGGTGCCAGAAGTACTGCTTGGCCACCGGATCCCACGTCCAGTTGGAGCGCTCCGTGTCGGTGAAGATGATGCGCGCGCCCTTGTAGGACTCGTCCGTGTCGCTCCAGACGTACCAGTTGCGCTTGGGGCTCTTGGGGTCGCGCCGCGCCTCCTGGAACCAGGGGTGCTGGTCGCTGGTGTGGTTGACCACCAGCTCGATGATGATGCGCAGCCCGCGCTTGTGCGCCTCTTCCACCAGCCGCTGGAAGTCCGCCAGCGTGCCGTAGTCCGGGTGGATGCCGTAGTAGTCCGCGATGTCGTAACCGTCATCGCGCAGCGGTGACGGGTAGTGCGGCAGGAGCCACAGACAGTCCACGCCCAGGTCCTGGAGGTACGGCAGCTTCTCAATCAGGCCGGGGATGTCCCCGTGCCCGTCCCCATTGGAGTCGTGGAATGCGCGGATGTGCAGCTCGTAGATGAGCGCTTTTTTGTACCAAAGCGGATCCAGGTCCATACGCCTCTCGGAAGGGGTCACTCGAAGTAGTCGAAGGCTTGTTCGGTGCGGCGGTAGCGGTAGACGGCCCAGATGGCCGCGGGCTGTTCAGGCGTCAGGCGCACCTGCACGTCCGGGCCCTGCCAGAGCGAGCGCTGGTCGGCCATCAGCTCGTGCACCTGGTAGGTCTCCTCCGCGTTGACGCCCAGCCACTCCATGGGCACGTGGAGCAGGGCCTCCTGGGGTGCGTACGGATCCAGGCTCACCGCCACCAGCACCGTGCTGAGGCCGTCCGGCGAACGCTTGCCGTAGAAGACGACGCGGTCGTTGTCGGACTCGAAGAAGCGCAGGCCCTGGTACTGCTGGAGCGCGGGGTGCGCCTTGCGGACGGCGTTGAGCTTCGCAATCCACCCGGAGATGTTGCCCGGCTTGTCCCAGTCCCAAGCGACGAGCTGGTACTTCTCCGAGTCCAGGTACTCCTCCTTGCCCGGCACCGGACGGCCCTCGCACAGCTCGTAGCCGGAGTACATGCCCCACACCGACGACAGCGTGGCGGCCAGCGCCACGCGCAGGCGGAAGGCACCGGGGCCCGCGTTCTGGAGGTTCTCCGGGAGGATGTCCGGCGTGTTGGGCCAGAGGTTGCCGCGGAAGTAGTCCGACACGGGCGGGCTGGTGATCTCCTCCAGGTACGTGCGCAGCTCGTCCTTGAAGAGGCGCCAGGTGAAGTACGTGTACGACTGGGTGAAGCCCACCTTGCCCAGGGCCTTCATCACCTTGGGGCGGGTGAAGGCCTCCGACAGGAAGAGCACGTCCGGGTGCAGGTCCTGCACCTCGCGGATGAGCCAGTGCCAGAACTGCATGGGCTTGGTGTGCGGGTTGTCCACGCGGAAGGTCCGCACGCCGTTGTCCACCCAGTGCAGGACGACGGACCTCAACTCCTTCCAGAGGGCGTCACGCGCGGGGCCCATCCAGTCGAAGTTGACGATGTCCTCGTAGCGCTTGGGCGGGTTCTCCGCCGTCTTGATGGTGCCGTCCGGGCGGTGCTGGAACCACTCCGGATGCTCCTTCACGTACGGGTGGTCCGGCGAGCACTGGAAGGCCAGGTCCAGCGCCACTTCGATGCCGTGCGCCTTCGCCGCGTCCACGAACGCGTGGAAGTCCGCGAGCGTGCCCAGCTCCGGGTGCACGGCCTTGTGTCCGCCCTCCGCGGCGCCAATGGCCCACGGGCTGCCCACGTCACCGGCTTCCGCGCGCAGGCTGTTGTTCTTGCCCTTGCGCGCGGTGCGGCCAATGGGGTGGATGGGCGGAAGGTAGACGGTGTCGAAGCCGAGCTTCTGCACGTAGGGCAGCCAGGCCTGCGCGTCCTTGAAGGTGCCGTGCGTCTTGCCGTCGCGCTTCGCGGAGCGGGGGAAGAACTCGTACCAGGCGGCGTTGCGCGCCTTCTCCCGGTCCGCGAACACCTCCAGCACCTTGTCGTACTTGCAGGCAAGCGTGCGGTCCGGGTGGCGTGACGCCGCGTCCGCCAGGTCGGGGGACAGCGCGGCGAGGAGGTGGTCCGGCGTGGGCGGCGTGCGCAGGCGGGCTCCGGCTTCCGCGAGCACCCGATGGTCCTCCGCGGACTTGCCCTTCGCACGCGAGGCGGCGCCCTCCAGGAGCGCGGCGCCTTCCAACAGCTCGCTCTTCACGTCGCGCCCGGCGTCCACCTTGCGCTTCAGCTCATGCGCCCAGGTGCGGAAGAGATCCGGCCAGGCTTCAATCGTGAATTCGTAGCGGCCGTTGCGGGCGAGCGGGATGGAGCCTTCCCAGGCGTCGTTGTTCTTGAAGGTGAGAGGGACCTCCGCCCAATCCGTCTTCTGGGCGGCGGGGGTGACCTGGCGCCAGCGCGCGACGGCCACGAGCACGTCGTGGCCTTCCTTGAAGATGTCCGCGCGGACGGTGAGGCTCTCCCCGGCGACACGCTTGATGGCGTAGCGCCCCGCGTCCAGCTCCGGCTGGACGTTCTCGATGAACACGCTTCCGAGTCGTTCGGTCATATCGGCTGGCGGCCCCTTATAGGACTCTGAGTCAGTGGCTCCAGGCGGCATTGCGCGGGTGTTGTTGATTGAAGATGGAGGCCGCCCGGTCGCGTTGGCCTGTCAACGTTAGGAACGGAGGGAGCGGTCGCCCACCCCGAGGGGCTGGGTGGATGCCTTCCGATAGTTGAAGCTGGGATCCGCCCCTCCGGTTGCGGTATCCGGGACGAACATGGCGCCCAACGACTCCGCTGCTCAGCAAGCGAGTGACCTGTCGGCCGACCGCGACCTGCTGAAGCAGGTGGCGCTCGGCGACGCGGC
Organism: Corallococcus aberystwythensis; assembly: GCF_003612165.1. Taxonomy (GTDB): domain Bacteria; phylum Myxococcota; class Myxococcia; order Myxococcales; family Myxococcaceae; genus Corallococcus; species Corallococcus aberystwythensis. Next base: position 14,261 of record NZ_RAWK01000092.1, read on the forward strand.
GGCCATGCGGGGCGTCTACGCGCGGTGTTCGGCGCGGGCCTTCGCCATCGCGGTGCGGCTGCTGCCCACGCGCGCGGACGCGGAGGAGGTGCTGCAGGAGACCTTCCTGGAGGTCTGGCGGCGCGCGCGCGAGTTCGACCCCGCGCGAGGTGGACTGGAGACGTGGGTCACGACCATCGCGCGCACGCGGGCCATTGATCGGTTGCGTTCGTTGGGGACGGTGTCGCGGATGGTGGACGGGGTGGCGCAGCAGCCGCCGCCGGTGAGCGCGACGCCGCCGTCGCCGGACGACGCGGCCTCCCAGGCGCAGGAACAGGCGCGGGTGCGCGCGGCGATGGCGCAGTTGCCGCCGGAGCAGCGCGAGGTGGTGCTGCTCGCGTACTTCGATGGGTGGTCCCAGAGTGAGATTGCGCAGAGGACGGGACAGCCGCTGGGCACGGTGAAGACGCGTGCGCGGCTGGCGTTGGAGAAGCTGGCGGTGCTCCTGGAAGCGCGGCCGGTGAGCGCGTCCGGCTGAGTGCAGGACACCGCTCCTGTTCCGCGGGGATGGGCGGTGGAGCAGGCACGGCCCGCGTCCGCCTTGCCGTCAATGGGCGGGGCCCAAACCTTGCGACTGTTTGGCGAACCCGAGGGAGGGGGCGGACATGCGCAAGATGCGGGAGTCGGGAACGGCGTTGATGAGCGCGCGGGAGATGCGGCTGGTGTTGGCCAGTGCGCCGCGCAACCTGATGGAGCTGTCGCGGCGCGAGCTGATGGGGATGGTGCGGCGCGCGCGCGGCATGGTGGTCCAGTACGAGAAGCTTGCGCACCGCCTCCGCCGTGAGGCCATGCGCGTCCCCATGGGAAGGCGCGTGATGGGTGGGGGCATGGACACGCGGCGCAAGGCGGCGCTGCTGCGCACGGCGCTGTCGCGCTTCGAGTCGCAGCTGCGGCGGACGGCGCCGGCGCGCAAGGCGAGGCCGGTGATGCGCAAGCGGCCGGCGGCGAAGAAGGCGATGCGTCCGGCGGTGCGCGCCACGGCGCCGCGCAAGAAGGCGGTCCCGGCGAAGAAGGCGATGCAGCCCGCGGGCTACGCGCGCCGGGGGCCAGTGAAGGCGCGGGCGCACAAGCCCCGGCGCATTCCGGCGGTGAAGGCTCGGGTGCACCGGACCGCGAAGGCGCGGACGCCCATGCGCAAGGCCGCGACGCGGTAGCGGGTTTCTGGGGGACGGAAGCCGGAGCGCGTCCAGCTCGTGGTCCGGCCAGGGGGAGGGGGAGCTGGACTGTGTCCGCCCTGCGTCAGGGCGGACACGGTGGGGCCGTTGCGCAGGTTGGAACGTGGGCTGGGCGTGGCTTCTTTCATCCCGGCGGCGGCATCAGCGGGCCGGTGAAGGCGACCTCCAGGCCTCCGTACTCCGACGGCGCCAGGGTCATCTTCCAGCCGTGCAGCTCCACCACGTTGTGCACGATGTGCAGGCCCAGGCCCTGTCCCTGCGGCTCCCTTGTTCGAGCCGCGTTGCCCCGGAAGCGGCGCTCGAGAATCCTGGAACGCTCTTCCTCGGAGATGCCCGGTCCGTCGTCGATGACTCGCAGGCTGAAGGTCTGCTGGCGCGTTGTCTCCAAGACCACCGCCACGTGGCCGTCCTCCCGCCCGTAGCGGATGCCGTTGAGCACCACGTTGCTCACCGCCTGCTCCAGCAACGTCTCGTCTCCCATCACCCACGTGGGCGTCGCTGGGACTCCGCTTTCCAGCGCGATGCGCTGCGGCCTCGCGATGGGCTGGTGCCGGCCCAGCACTCGCGACACCAACGCGTTCAGGTCCACCGGCGCGTGCTGCACCTGCGGCGCTCCTGCCTCCAGCCTCGCCGCTGCTCCCAGGTTGTGCACCAGCGAGGCCATGTAGTGCGCCTCGCTCATCGCGGACAACATCAGGCCCGGCTCCTGCGGCTGGCCCTCGCGCATCCGCTGCTGCATTGCGGCCAGGTGTCCCTGCAACACCGTGAGCGGCGTCATCACGTCGTGCGTCGTGTTCGCCAGGAAGTCCCGCAGCGTCTGCTCGCGCGCCTGCTGGTGCGCCATCCGCGCCTGGATCTCCGCTCGCGCCTGCTGGAAGGCCCTGGCCAGCTCCGCGATCTCGTCGCTGCCGTTCACCGTCACCGGCTGCTCGTAGCCGCTGCCTGAAGACGCGCGCACCTCCTCCGTCAGCCGGCGCAGGCGCTGCACCACCGGCCCCAGCGCCACCACCATCGCGGACAGGAGGATCAACGTGGGCACACCCCAGACGTACAGCGGCGGCAGCCCCACCTCCGGCGACCCCGGGGGCTCCACGCGACGCGCGAGCACGTACTCGCAGGGCCCTCCATTCCAGGGCATGCGCAACAACAGGTCCTGCACCAGCGCGCCGTCATCCTTGGAGTAACGGCGCACGCCCACGCCGTCGTCCCTCACGCCCTGGCGCAGCTCGTCGTCCACCGCCGGAGCCTGCGGATTCCGCGAAACGAACTGACCGTCGAACGGATAGAGGTTCACCGGTGGCAGCCGCCGGCCCATGGGGCCCCTGGGCGGGCCTTCGTCGTTGGGCCTGGGCGCGTCCGACGGCAGGCCCTCGCGCTCCCAGGGCGGACGCTGCGAACGGGAGCGGACCATCCAGGTGTCGGGTGCGGCCTCGCAGCGCTCGCGGCCTCCGGACTGCATCTGCGACAGCGTGGTTTCGATGATGACTTCGTCCGTCGTGCGGCGGCGCACCGAGTGCTCCACCTGCACCAGGGCGAACACCGCGGGCACCGTCACCGCCACCGCCGTGAGTGCCAGCCGCAGCCGCAGCTTCACGCATCCTCCCCGGGCACCAGGCGGTAGCCCACGCCCCACACCGTCTCCACGCACTTCACCGGGCCCAGCTTGCGTCGCAGCCGCGACACGTGGACGTCCAGCGTGCGCTCCGTGCCCTCACGCTCTGGATCCAACACGTGCTCCACCAGCCACTGCCGCGTCACCGCCTCCTGCGGCCTCCGCGCCAGCGCCGCCAGCAATCCGAACTCCACGCGCGTGAGCTCCACCGGCCGCCCCTGCACCTGGACCGTGTGCCCCTGCAGGTCGATGCGCAGCGGGCCCACCTCCACCACCACCTGCTCTTTCTGCAAGGTGGGGCGGCGCAGGCGCGCGCGCACGCGCTCCACCAGCTCCTCCGGCCAGAAGGGCTTGGTCATGTAGTCGTCCGCGCCCAGCTTCAGCGCGCGGACCTTGTCCAGCGTGTCATTGCGCGCGCTCAAGATGAGCACCGGAACCTCCGAGAAGGTCCGCAGCGCCTTGAGCATGTCCAGGCCGTAGGTGCCGGGCAGCATCAGGTCCAACACCACGAGGCTCACGTCCGGCAGGTCGCCGGCCACCAGCAGCCGGCCCTCGCGCCACCACACGGGCTCGAAGCCCGCGCCGCGCAGGTGCCCGACAATCTGGGACCCGAGCGGGTCGTCATCCTCCACCAGCAGGATGCGGTCGCCCATGCGCCATGCCTCCCTTCGGAACCCGCCACCCCAGAGGACTCCGAGGCGGCGCGGCTCACCCTAGTTCAGGGCATGCCGCCGTCGAAGCCCGGGGGCGGAGGCCCCATGCCACCATCCCAGCCAGGCGGGGGACCCATGCCACCGTCGCCGCCCGGCGGGGGACCTCCAGGTCCACCACCGCCACCGCTGCCGCCCGGCACGGCGCAGGACGCGCTGTCCAGCGAGGAGCGGATGATCAACGTCTTGGACGCCAGCATCGCGCCGTCCGCCATGCGCTGGGTGGCGAAGAGGTAGTCGCCCACGGAGTCCGCGGAGATGACCGTGTCGTTGGAGTTGGTCGTGTCGCGGGCACCGCGCGTGTTGTAGAGCGGCTGGTTCCCGACGATGTCGTCGCTCGTCGTGTCGTCGAAGAACAGCTGCGACGTGACGAACTCCTGGCCGTTCACCCGCACCGTGAAGTGGATGTGGATGGTGCGGCTGCTGTACCAACCGGGGAAGCACGTGTCGAAGTCCACGCGCCCGTTGGCGTCCGTGGTCTGCACGCCGCGGAACCACCGCGCCGCCCGGGCCGTGGCGTCACCGGAGGTGCAGAAGTCACTCGCGTCCTCGCCGGAGTACAGGCCTTCCGGCGCGGCGTGCCAGATGTCCACCGTGGCGTTCGGGATGGGCTTGCAGGACGCGTCCACGACGAGGAAGGCCAGGCGCACCGGCAGGCCGTCATGGCCCTCGCTGATGTCCTTGCGGTCCACCGTGGTCGCGTAGCAGGGGCCCAGCGTGGCCTCGCAGGTGAGGTTGCACACGGTGCCGATGCCGGAGGCGAACGGATCCGGATACGCGGCGGCGGCCGTCATCGCCGCGGTGCCGCCCGTGGCCCAGAAACCCGGGTCCACCGTGCCCGCGTCGGCGCTGGTGTTGGTGTCGCCGCCGGTCGTGTCGTCGCCACCGCAGGCGATGAGCAATCTCGCCACGGGAACCGCGGCCAGCGACAGGCCAATGCCGCGCAGGATGCTCCGGCGCGTGATGACCTTGGGGGGAAGGTCCTGAGGGGATTCGCTCTTCATCCGGGGTTCCTCCGGGAGCTCGGGAGCCAGGAGCGGCGGGGGGCCGCTCGCGGGGCCGTCCGGGCTGACCGGACGGCGAACCGGGTTATCGCGGGTGGACCTTAAGCAAACCTTGCGCGGAACGAGCGCGACTCAGGAGAAGCGCACGCGGAAGGCTGCGAGCAGTGGACCCGCTGCCCGTCCGTCCGCCGGGGACTTCGGCCCGCCCTCCGGAAGCGTCGCTCCCAGTTCCTCCAGCGCGGGCTTCATGGACTCGAAGGCGTGGAGCGCGTCCGCCGCGTTGTCGAAGAAGCGCGGATGCAGGAGCCAGCCGGAGATGCCGCAGGTAACGACGTGGAAGGAGCGCGAGTCATCCGCTTCGTAGGTGAGGCGCAAGAGGTCGCGGAAGCCCTCGTCCCGCACGATGGTGCCACCCTGGCTGCCCATGCCTCCGAGCGTCACGCCGCCCTCGTAGTCGCTCCAGCCCGTGTCCGCGTTCATGCCGCACGCATAGCACCGCGAGGGCTGACGCGGGCGGCGTGACAGGGGGGCGCCGCGCCGTTGCCCATGGTCCCTGTCAGGCGGGGAGGGCGCGGTCCTGCAGGGGGTTGCACGCCGGTTGTCGCACCCTTCGCACCGCCCAACGTTTGCGGTGTGGGGGGACGTCGTCATGTCCGCGGAAACCATTCATGCGCCGCGCTACTCCGAGGAGATCGTGCCCTTCCTCGCGGGCGACGGCCGCGCGCTGCACCTGGTGCACCTGCGCGGCGTCGAGAAGCCAGACAAGGGGCCGGTGGTGCTGGTGCACGGGGCCGGGGTGCGCGGGAACATCTTCCGCGCGCCGGTCCGCCAGACGCTGGTCGATGCGCTGATTGAAGACGGCTACGACGTGTGGCTGGAGAACTGGCGCGCCAGCATCGACGTGGAGCCGGGCGAGTGGACGCTGGATCAGGCGGCCGTCCTGGACCACCCGCCCGCCATCCGCACCGTGAGGGAGAAGACGGGGGCGGACAAGCTCAAGGCCATCATCCACTGCCAGGGCTCCACCAGCTTCTCCATGGCAGCGGTGGCGGGGCTCTTGCCGGAGGTGGACCTCATCGTCAGCAACGCCGTGTCGCTGCACCCGAGGGTGTCCGCGACCGCGAAGCTGAAGCTGCATTACGCCGTCCCGCTGGTGGCGCAGCTGACGCCGTTCCTGGATCCGCAGTGGGCCTACGGCGGCCCCACGCGCACGGCGCGGATGCTGACGCGCGTGGTGCAGGCGACGCATCACGAGTGCGAGAACCTGGTCTGCCGCTGGACGAGCTTCACCTACGGCACGGGCTTCCCGGTGCTGTGGCGGCACGAGAACCTGAACGCCCAGACGCACGACTGGCTCCAGCACGAGTTCGGCCCGGTGCCCTTCAGCTTCTTCCGCCAGATGGACGCGTGCGTGCGCGCGGGCCACCTGGTGCCGGTGGAGGGCTTCCGCGCGCTGCCGGAGGACCTGGGCGAGCGCGAACCCCAAACCGATGCGCGCTTCGTCTTCTTCGCGGGAGAGGAGAACCACTGCTTCCTCGCGGAGAGCCAGCGCCGCACCTACGAACACCTGGAGCACTTCCACCCGGGCCGGCACGCGCTGCACCTGCTGCCGGGCTACGGCCACCTGGACGTCTTCATGGGCAAGCGCGCGCACCAGGACGTCTTCCCCCTCATCCTCGCCGAGCTGGATCGCTCCGTGACCCACTGACGAAAGGCCCGCCATGTTCCTCCCCAAACGCATCCAGAGACAGTCCGGCCGCTACTCGCGCGTGGACGGCATCCCGTACGCGCTGCCGGTGGATTCGAAAGGCGCACCGGCGCTGGTGGCCGCCTTCACCGTGGACGCCCGCCGCGCGGCCAGCCTGCTGCCCGGCAACGAACTGCACCCGCTGCGCATCACGCGCGACCGCGCCGTGCTGCTCATCTCCGTCATCGACTACAAGCACACGGACATCGGCGCGTACATCGAGTTCAGCATCGCGCTCGCGTGCACGCACGGGCGCAGGCCCGCGCCGCCGCTGTTGCCCCTGCTGCTCCAGAAGCGCTTCGGCCTGGGGCAGTACGTGGTGGACCTGCCCGTCAACACGGAGGTGTCCGTGAAGGGCGGCAAGGGCATCTGGGGCATGCCCAAGCACCTGGCCCGGCTGGACTTCAAGAGGGAGGACGGCTCCATCAGCAGCCGCTACGACGAGGGCGGCCAGCAGGCGGTGCGCGTGCGCATCGAGCGCCCGAGGTTCGCGTGGCTGCCGCTGCGGATGGCGGCGGTGAATTACTGCGCCTTCCGGGGCATGTTGATGAAGTCCGTCATCTACTTCCGGGGCCTTTTCGGCTTCCGCCTGGGCAAGCACGCATGGGGGACGCTGGAGCTGGGGGACCACCCGCGCGTCCAGGCGCTGCGGGACTTGAGCATCTCCCCGCGCGCGTTCCTGACCGGGTTCTTCCCGTCGTCCAGCGGCGTGCTGGATGATCACTTCGAGGCGTGGTTCCTCACCCAGCCCACGCTGCCCGTGGACACGTATCCGGAGGGGCTGGAGAGCGTGGTGGGCCTGGGCCAGAACCAGACGCCCATGCCGGCCCCGGACTCAGACGGGTCGCCGCCGAAGGTGCTCCAGGAGGCCGTGCCGATCCAGGACACGCTCACGCGCGAGGACGCCCGGCCATGAAGCGCGGCGGCGGCCTGGATCTGGTGAATGCGTGCCTGCTGTTCCTGTGCACGTCCATGTACCTGGGCACGGGCTGGTCGCTGATCCTCTTCACGTTCCCCATCGCGCCCCAGCTCACGGTGGACAACTACTACCTCCAGTTCGTGCCGCAGGTGCAGGCGGCCACGCGGTTCTTCACCTGGATGACCGCGGTGATGATGCTGTCAGCCGGGGTGCTGGCGTGGCGCGAGCGCAAGACGGGCCTGCGCTGGTATCCGCTGGGCGTGCTGCTGGCGGTGGTGGTGGCCACGCTGCTCACGCGCATCTACATCTTCCCGTACAACGACGAGATGGCGGCCGGCATCACGTCGCCTGAGCGGCTGGCCGAGGTCCTGGGCGCGTGGATGCGGATGAACCGCATTCGCGTGGGGCTGTGGACGGTGCAGTGGCTGTTGACGCTGGGCTACTTCGTGCACCGGGTGGTGCGCGCGGAGCACCCGGCGGGAGAGCGCTGGCGCTTCGGGATGTCCATGCCGCCGCGCCGGGAGGCCCACGCATGAGCCCGGCCGCGTCGCGATGGCTGGAGCGCCAGGCCCGCCTCAACGGGCGTCCCTGGCGCTGGGCGCTGGCGGCCATCGGGTGGATCACCCTGGTGACGGGCGCGGTGCAGCTGTTCCTGCCGGGCGTGGAGCTGCGCCTCCTGCACGCGGATGCGTCCGCCGCGCCCGCGCACTTCTTCCGCATCGTGGGCATGTTCATGGTGCTGTTCGGCGGTCTGCTCCTGCATGGCCTGCATGAGCCCCGCGCGAACCCCGCCGCATTCCTGTGGACGGGCCTCCAGAAGGTGGGGGCCTGCGCGATGGTGGCGATAGGCGTGGGGCGCGGCCTGCTGTCACCCCTGGCGCTGGCGGTGGCGGCGTTCGACGGGCTGTCCGCCGTGCTGGTGCTGGGGTTCTACGCGTCGCTGCGCCAGCGCGAGCAGATCATCACCGTGCTCAAGCCCCAGGCGCGGGAGGAGCCCCCGGCCGTCGCCGGTCCCTCCGTCAGCGCGCTGCGCGTGGCGGATGCGACCCGCGACCCCATGCCCCTGGGGCAACCCTCGCGGATGATGGGGGAGGGCGCGGCCGTCCAGGCGGCTCCCGTGGAGGCGCCGCGGCGTTCGCTCGTGCTGGCGGGGGGCGGCATGCGCGTCGCGTGGCAGGCGGGCGTCCTGCGCGCGCTGACGGACGCGCGGCTGGGCTTCGCCCATGCGGACGGCACGTCTGGCGGCATCATCACCCTGGCGATGTGGCTGTCCGGCCAGTCCCCCGCGGAGATGTGTGAGCGGTGGCGGACGCTGGACGTGAAGGACTTCGTGTCGCTGATGCCGCTGGATGAATACGCACAGCCCTGGAAGCTCACCGCGCTGGGGGATGCGGACGGCATCGTCCAGCACGTCTTCCCACACCTGGGCGTGGACGTGGACGCCATCCGCGCGAACCGTGAGCGCTCCGGCACCTTCAACGTGTGCGACTTCGCCCGGAAGACGAACGAGGCCATCCCGCACACGGACGTGGACCGGGACCTGCTGGTGGCGGGCATCTCCCTGCCGCTCTTCATGCCCCCGGTGGCCCGGGACGGTCACCTGTACCTGGACTCGGTGTGGATCCAGGACGCCAACGTGATGGAGGCGGTGAACCGGGGGGCGGACGAGGTGTGGGTCGTCTGGTGCATCGGCAACACGCCCCAGTACCACGACGGCTTCTTCCGCCAGTACGTCCACATGATTGAGCTGAGCGCGAACGGCGCGCTCTTCGCCCAGCTGGAGCAGGTGCGCGAGCTCAACGCGCGCATCCTCGCGGGCGAGCACGTGCCGGGACACGCGCGGCCCATCACCGTGCACGTCATCCGGCCGGAGCACCCGCTGCCGTTGGACCCGGACTTCTACGCGGGCCACGTCACGGCCGCGAGCCTCATCGACCAGGGCTACTCGGACGCCTGGCGCTACCTGTCGGTGGCGGACGCCCAGGGCCTGCCTCTCACCCCGGAGATCACGCAGATGACTGAACCCGCCAATGACCTGACCTTCCGCGAGACCATGTCCGGTCCGCTCGCGATGGGCACCACCGACCCCGAGGCGGGCGCCCACGACGGGCGCTCCACGCCCTTCACCATGCACTGCACCATCACCATCGACGACATGGACGCGTTCGTCCGCGACCCGGACCACGCGGCCCGGCTGGTGGCTCACGTGCAATACAAGCCGCTGGGCATGGACCTGCCCGTGCGCGAGGGGAGCTTCAACCTCTTCCGCGCCACGGATGATCCGCGCACGAAGATCATGAGCTACGGCCTGCGCTTCCAGGCCCACGGCCGGGACTACTACCTGGACGGCACGAAGACGCTGCGCGACGACCCGGGCCCGGACCTCTGGCGCGACACCACGCGCCTCTACAGCTACCTGCACGAAGGCGTGGACGCGCGAGGCCCGGTGGTGGGCGCGGGCGTGCTGGTGCTGGGCATGCGGGAGCTGCTCCACCTGGTCTCCAGCATGCGCTCGTCGCGCGAGGGCGTGGAGGGCGCGGAAATGGTGGCCCGCTTCGGCCACCTGTTCCTGGGCGCGCTCTGGGACCTCTACGCCCCGGAGGCGCCGGTGCGCGAGCGGGAAGAGGAGGCCACGCATGGCCACGAGGGCTGAGCACTTCGACGTCGTCATCGTGGGCTCGGGCTTCGGCGGTTCAGTGATGGCGTGGCGGCTGGCGGACGCGGGCCTGCGGGTGTGCGTGCTGGAGCGCGGCAAGGCGTATCCGCCGGGCTCCTTCCCGCGCAGCCCGCACGACATGCGCCGCAACTTCTGGGACCCGCGAAAGGGGATGCACGGCCTCTTCAATCTCTGGTCGTTCGGAGGGCTGGGCGGCGTGGTGTCCGCGGGGCTGGGCGGCGGGTCGCTCATCTACGCCAACGTGCTGCTGCGCAAGGATGAGAAGACCTTCATCCACGAGGACCTGCACGGTGGGGGCTACGAGGACTGGCCCGTCACGCGTGCGGATCTGGAGTCGCACTACGACGCCGTGGAGCGGATGATGCACGTGCAGCGCTACCCGCTGGAGCACGCGCCCTATGCGTCCACCGCGAAGACGCTGGCCATGAAGCTCGCGGCGGAACGCCTGGGCCGCGCGGGCGACTGGCAGCTGCCGCCGCTGGCGGTGACGTTCGGCAACCCCGGTGAGGTGCCCGTCCCCGGCGAGCCCATCCGCGAGGAACATCCCAACCTCCACGGCCGCACGCGCACCACGTGTCACCTCTGCGGGGAGTGCGACGTCGGCTGCAACACGGGCAGCAAGAACACGCTCGACTACACGTACCTGTCCGCGGCGAAGCGCGCCGGTGCACAGCTGCGCACGCGCGCGGAGGTGACGGAGCTGTGGCCCGCGGAAGGGGGCGGCTACGTGGTGCGGTACCTGGACCACACGGACACGCCGGAGGACGTGCCGCGCGAAGGCCCCCAGTCGATGCTGCCGCGCAGCACGGTGACGGCGGAGCGGCTGGTGCTGGCGGCGGGCACGTTCGGCACCCCGTTCCTCCTCTTGAAGAACCGGCGGAACTTCCCGGGGCTGAGCGGACAGCTGGGCACGCGCTTCTGCGGCAACGGAGACCTGCTGGGCTTCATGCACCAGTGCCACGACTCGAGCACGGGCAAGCAGCTGCCGCGCATCCTGGATGGCGGGCATGGCCCGGTCATCACCAGCGCGCTGCACTTCCGGGGCAGAGAGGAGGGCGGCACGGGCCGGGGCTATTACATCGAGGACGCGGGCTACCCGGAGTTCGTCAACTGGCTCTACGAGGGCGCGCACCAGGTGCCGCTGATGCAGCGCGGCCTGCGGCTGGCGTGGCGCCTCTTGCGCGGGTGGACGGGGCACACGCACGACTCCGACGTGAGCGAGGAGATCTCCGAGCTGCTGGGGGACTGCCTGGGCTCCGCGACGTCGCTGCCGCTGCTGGGCATGGGACGCGACATCCCCAACGGCCACATGCGGCTGACGGAGGACGGGATGCTGGACATCGACTGGCGGATGAGCGGCTCGCGCGAGTACTTCGATGCGCTGCGCAAGTCGATGGCGGACATCGCCCGGACGCTGGAGGGGAAGCTGGTGCAGAACCCGCTCAGCTACCTGAGCCGGGTCATCACCGTGCACCCGCTGGGCGGCTGCCCCATGGGACGTGGACCGGAGACGGGCGTGGTGGACGCGACGGGCGAGGCCTTTGGCCACCCGGGCCTGTATGTGGCCGACGGCGCGATGATGCCAGGGCCCACCGGGCCCAACCCGAGCCTCACCATCGCCGCGCTCGCGGACCGCTTCGCGGATGCGCTCATCGACTCGCACCGCCGTGCCACACGAGGCCCCACGCCGCGGGCACCAGGGGAGGGGCCATGGCCGTCCGCGCCTCCGATGTGAGCCGCATTCCGGGCCGGCGCGCCGGGCCCGCGCCGTTGCCGGACACGCCTCCGGGCAAGCCGATGGTGTCGTGGTTCGACCCGGCCGTGCTCGCGAAGTCAGGCCTGAAGGCGCTCCTGTCGGGGACGTTCGGACGGCAGGCGGACCGGCGGCTGCTGGACGCGGTGGCCCGGCCGCAGCCGCTGGCGTTCGACTACTCGGTGGATGACACCGGGCATCCTCGCGACGAGCTGTGGCTGGACTACGTGTCGGACCTGGGGGACGGCTGGGACTCCACGTATGCCGTGGCGTCCGCGGTGATGGCGCCACAGCTGGCACTGACGGATGGCTCCGGCGCGACGCACGTCACGCGGGGCGGCGACGTGCTCGTGTTCGGTGGCGATGAGGTGTACCCGACCGCGAGCGTGGCGGAGTACCAGTCCCGCACGGTGGTGCCTTACGAAGAAGCGCTGAACCGGCGTCGCCACCGGCCACACCTGTTCGCGGTGCCGGGCAACCACGACTGGTACGACGGGCTGGTGTCCTTCACGCGCCTGTTCTGCCAGGGCCGGCGTTCAGAGGGCTGGCGCACGCAGCAGCGGCGCAGCTACTTCGCGCTGAGACTGCCGCATGGCTGGTGGCTGCTGGGCACGGACATGCAATTGGAGTCCGACCTGGACGCGCCGCAGGTGGAGTTCTTCCAGAAGGTGGCCGGGCAGATGCGCGGCACGGACCGTGTCATCCTCTGCAACGCGGAGCCGGCGTGGATCAAACAGCAGGTGACGCCTCGCGCGGGCCGCGGGTTCCTGGACAACAACATCGACTTCCTGGAGCAGCGGGTGCTGGGCAAGAAGGTGAGCGTCTTCCTGGCGGGGGACCTGCACCACTACCGCCGGCACGAGGACGCGGACGGGCGGCAGAAGATCGTCGCGGGTGGGGGAGGCGCCTTCCTGCATCCCACGCACCTGCCGAAGGTGGACCAGCGTCCAGGCGGCTTCGTGCAGAAGGCGAGCTACCCGCCGCAGCGGACGTCCCGGCGGCTGACCTGGCGCAACCTGGCGTTCACCGCGCTCAACCCCTGGTTCGGCGCGTTCATGGGCGTCGTCTACACGCTGCTCGGCTGGGGCGTGGCCGCGAACCTCAACGAGGGGGCGGTGGGGGCGCCGTCGTTCCGGGAGGTCATCAACGCGGCGTTGCAGAGCACGGGCTCACTGGTGCTGGGCGCGGGGGTGGTGCTGGGCACGGTCGCGTTCGCGGACGACCGCCGGGGACCGCTCTGGCGGAAGACCGCCGGCATCATGCATGGGCTGGCGCACCTGGCCGTGGCGCTGCTGCTCACGTGGGGCGTGTCCGCCGTCGCCGCACCGCTGGCGGCGGAGCTCCAGTGGAGCATCCGGCGCGACCTCTTCAGCGGGCTGCTGCTCCTGGGCGGCGGCGCGCTGGTGGGGCCCTTGGTGGTGGGCGTGTACCTGCTGCTGTCGCTCAACGTGTTCTCCTGTCACCCCAACGAAGCGTTCTCCTCGCTGTCGATACCGGACTGGAAGAACTTCCTCCGGCTCCACTTCGACACGGAGGGCCATCTCACGGTGTATCCGGTGGGCTTCCGGCGGGTCCCGAGGCGGTGGAAGCGGGGGCGCTCTCCCGAGGAGCCGGTGTGGGTGCCGGACCCGGCGGACACGCGGGCGACACCGCCCCGGCTCATCGAGCCGCCCATCGTCATCGGCCGCACCAAGGCGCTGCCGGTGAAGCCGGAGACCGGTCCGCCTGGACCCACGGACATGATGGTGGACGAACACCCTCCCGGCGGAGCGGTTTGAGCGGCGCGGGCCGGCGGCTTACGCTGCGGCCCCATGAAGGCGATGCTCCTGTCCCTGCTCTTCCTCGGCGCCGCGCCGTCCGGCCCCGCGCCGTCGTCCCTGCCTCCCGAAGCGCTGGGGGCACCCCCGCTCGTGGACGCGTCTCCCACCGCGTGGTCGTGCACCATCGACACGCTGCGCGCGGGCAAGGAGTGCGTGTTCGAAGCGGAGGTGCCGCCTCCCGGTGCCGCGAACGCGGACCAGGAGGCCGCCAACGTGAGGCTGCTGAAGGACGCGTCGCGCGCCCTCTGCTCGGAGGCCGTGAGCAACGCGCGGGACGGCACGCCGGACCCGAAGCTCGTCGCCGTCTGCGAGCGCAAGTACGCGGACGTCGTGGGCCGCTGCGGCATCGACGGCAATTCGCCAGTGGTGGACGGGAAGGGCCGCTTCGCGCCCGCGGCCCGCGCCTGCTACCGCGCGCTGTCCACCGTGCTCCAGGACGTGCAGTTGATGGCCTCCGTGGCCTCCACCTGTTGTGAGTGCGCCGCGCGCAGCCAGTGCCCCGGCACCGGCGAGAGCTGCTACGCGGCCGTGTCGCGGCAGCAGGCCGGCCCCACCACGCTCGCGTGCATGGACGACCGCTGCCACGACGCCTGCTCCATGATGCTGCCCCCGTCCGCGTCCATTCCGCGCCAGACGCCGTCGCGCGGGAGCGAGCAGAACGCCGGTTCCGCCGCGCTGTAGCGCGCGCCACGCAGTCGCACTTCCCAGTCCGCGCCAAGTCCTCGCGCGGAGCTCTCGCAGTCCCGGCCCCACCGCGCTGTCGCACTTCAAGGAGCCCCGCGCCATGCCCCGTCTTCCGTTGCTGACCCTCCTGGGTGCGCTCGCCACCGGCTGCGGTGCCTCGCACGCCCACGTCGCGCTGGAGGACCGCGCCCTCACGGACGCCCCTCCGCCGCGGACGCCTCCGCCCGCCGCGAAGCGCTCCGTCGCCGCCGAGGAGCCGCCCACGTCGCCGCATGACGCCCGCGCGTTCCTGGCCCGCTACCCCACGCCCGCCGCCTGCGAGGGCGCCGCGCGCAAGCTCCAGGCGTCCTCGCGCGACGACGCGTGGCTGGCGCTGAAGGTCTGCGCTGAGGCCCCCGGCTTCACCCAGCTGGGCGCGGTGCTGGGCAGTGCCTGGGCGGAGGACCTGCGCGTGCGTCCGGACGCCGCCAACCTCATCACCCGCGTGGTGGCCCAGCGCGGCGGCAGCGTGGAGGGTGAGCTGCGCCTGCTCCACGCGCGCAAGGTGCCCATCTTCTCGCTCGCGTCCGCCATTGCCCAGCCGGACACCTACCGGGGCCGCTACGTGATGCTGCGCGCGCAGGTGGCCGATCAGCGCGCGGAAGGGGAGCGCCCCACGCTGTGGCTGGTGGAGCAGGGCCTCCAGTCCGTGGGCTCCCGCCGCGAGGTGGGCATCGCATACAACACCGACACCGTGACGCAGTCCTCCGGGGACCTGGGCGGACGCACGGCGCTCACCGGCGAGGGCCGCGTGGGCGGCACCATCTTCACCCGCGAGAGCACCACCCAGTCCGCCTCCGAGCGCACCTACGACAACCTCTCCGAGGAGACCGGCCGCGAAGCCCTGGGCCGGCTGGCCGCGCCGGATCCCTTCCTGGAGACCCGCCGCGACTACGTCATCCTCGCGCGCTTCGACGGCCTGCGCGTCACCTCCGGCATGACCACCGACGACGAGGACGAGGGCCCGAAGATCCCCGTGCTCACCATCGTCGGCTACCACCTGCCGCAGTCGCTCGCCGTCTACTGACGCAAGCGCGGGGGGCCGTTCAGCGCTTCACCGGCGCCGCCGCCGCGGTCAAATCCCGCGACGGCGTGCCGGAGTAGATCTCCACGTCGGTGGCCACCCACGTCCCCAGCCGCTCGCCGTAGGTCGTGTGCACCAGCACCCCCTCTTTCAGCTGGGCGCGGGCCACGCGCTTGCCGTCGCGAAGGATGCGCGTGGACGGCGCCACCTCGAAGGGCCGCTCCACACCGTCGTCGTCGCGCACCGTGAAGCCCCGCGTGCCGGAGAGCGTCACCGTGCCGTAGAAGTCCGGCACCTCCTCGGCCACCGTGGCGCCCACGCTCCCGCTGCCGCCGGTGCCTTCCTCCGTCAGCGCGTCCGACCCGGGTTGGAAGGCCGCGAGCCCAGGCAGCATGCCGCTCTCCGCGACCGCCGCCCCGTCCCGTGACTGGCACGCGCTGATGCTCAGCACGAGCCCCCCGGCGAACAGCCACCTCCCCCATCCCTGGCGCATGGCACCCACCTCGCGTGCGATTGGTGCTCCCAAGATGGGGCGGAAACCCGGGCCGACAACCACCCCCGGCAGGGAGGTCCACTCCAGTGTCACCCGGGCCACGGCGGCCATGACTCCGGGTGGGGGCAGGGGACCGCTGTCAGTCCGGCCCGGACACCAGCCCGTGCTTGCGCAGGAGCTTCCGCAGGTAGACGCGGTCGATGCCCGCCTCGCGCGACGCCTTGGAGACGTTGCCTCCGCACCGCTCCAGCAGCGTGCGCAGGTAGTCGCGCTCGAAGCCCTCGATGAGGCGCTCCTTCGCTTCCTTGAAGGGCAGCTCCAGCGCCAGCGACAGCGTGTCCTCGGGGTTGTTCACGTCCGGTGACGGGGCCGGCCGCGGGCGCGGGGCGTCCGGCATGTCCGGCAGCGCGGATTCGCCCAGGCTCACCACCCGGTCCACCACGTTGCGCAGCTCGCGCACGTTGCCTGGCCACGGGTACTGGGCGAGCAGGGCGCGCGTCTGGTCCGACAGGGCGCTGGGCGGCTTGCCCATGCGCTCCAGCACGGTGTCGATGAGCAGCGGGATGTCCTCCGGCCGCTCGCGCAGGGGCGGCAGCGTCGCGCGCAGCACCGCGAGCCGGTGGAAGAGGTCGCCCCGGAAGCGGTTCGCCTTCACCGCGCCCTCCAGGTCCTGGTGCGTCGCCGCCACCACCCGCACGTTCACCGAGCGGTAGTCGTTGGCGCCCACGCGCTTCACCTGCCGGCGCTCCAGCGCGCGCAGGAGCCGGGGCTGCACCTCCAGCGGCAGCTCGCCCACCTCATCCAGGAAGAGGGTGCCACCGTGAGCGCGCTCGAAGGCGCCCGCCCGGTCCGCCTGCGCGCCGGTGAACGCGCCCTTCACGTGGCCGAACAGCTCCGACTCCAGCAGCTGCGGCGCCACACCCGCCAGGTCCACGATGACGAAGGGGCCCTTGGAGCGTGCGCCGTGCAGGTGCAGCCCTTCCGCGCACAGCTCCTTGCCGGTGCCCGTCTCGCCCTGGATGAGCACGTCGGACTCGCCCTGGGCCACGCGCTCCAGCAGGGTGAACACCTCGCGCATCCGGCGGCTCTGGCCCACCAGGTTGCCGAACCGTTCCCGGTTGGACAGGGGCAGGGCGTGCGCCTTCTCTCCCTCCGGGACGAGCTTCAGCTCCGTGGTGCCCAGCGTGAGCACCGCGCCGGCGCGCACCTCCAGGGTGGTGAAGCGCATGCCCTCGCAGAACGAGCCGTTGCGCGAGCCCACGTCCACCGCCTGGATGCTGTCCTCGCGCACGTCCAGGAGCAGGTGGCTGCGCGACACCGCCCGGTCCGCGATGACCACGTCCGAGCCGGGATCCGCGCCCACCCGGTAGCGTCCGGGCGCCAGGGGGTAGCTGTGGCCCGCGTCCGGTCCGGACAGCACCATCAGCCGCACCCGCACCCGCGCCGAGCGCATCGCCGGCAAGGCGTCCGTGCGAAGCTGCCGGTCCTCGTCCCCGTCGTCGTCCCCGAAGCGCGCCACGGCGCGGACCATAACATAGGGAAACAGAAAGGCCCGGCCTCCCCGCACGCACCGGAAAAGTGCGTGGCGCAAGAGGTCGGGCCCCGGGATGCAGCCAGAAGAAGCGCGGCCGTCAGGCCGGCGGCTTCGCGTGCTTGTAGAAGAGCACCAGGGTGTAGCAGTGGAACTCGTTGTCGGAGGACTGGCACACGACCCGGTCCACGATCTCCAGGTCCGCGTTGCTCTTGATCCAACGGGTGACGTTCTCACCCAACTCTTCCCGCTCCTTGGCCTTCGTCGCGGAGAAGACCTTCACGCCCGTGAACATCGCCTGCCACTCCTTGTGCGGTGGTGAGAAAAGGCTTGACCGCAGGTTATCGCACACGCCTTTTCAAGGTGTCAAAAATGCGGCGGACCAAAAGTCGTGATCCGCGAGGGAGCGGGGGGCGCGACGGGGG
>NZ_RAWK01000093.1 GCF_003612165.1 Corallococcus aberystwythensis
GTCTGGTGGGGGTGGTGCACGAGACACAGGTCCTGGCAGGGTGGCGGACGGATCCGCTGGCGCAGGTGTCGGAGGTCATGGCGCGCGTCCGTAAGACGCACGCGATCCGCGGCCAGAAGCGGCGGCTGGCGCGCCTGAACGGCAGGCGTGAGGGCAGGCAGAAGCTGTTCTGAGGAGCGGGGTCTCGGCGGTAGAGTGGGGGCGCCGTGCCGGAAGCCCCCTCCACCGCCTGGACCGTGTACATGCTGCGCTGCCGTGACGGCACGCTCTACACGGGCGCCACCAACAACCTGGAGCGCCGCCTGGCCACGCATGGCCGGGGCAAGGGCGCCGCGTACACGCGAGCCCGGTTGCCGGTGACGCTGGTGTGGAGCGAGCCCGCCGAGGACCGCGGTGCCGCCCTGCGCCGGGAGGCCGCCATCAAGCGGCTCACGCGCGCGGACAAGCTGCGGCTCTTCGCCCGGCGTCCGGGACGGCGTTGACGCGCGTCCCCGCGGCTTGTTGGCGGAACGGATTTTCTTCCCGGGACGGGATGCGCGCCGCGCGACATTTGGCGCGGGGCTCGCGAGTGTTTCATCGCGTGGTGATGAAACCTCCGGGCCCGCCGGGTGGGTGTACGGAACGGCCGGGGTCGAACTAGGGTGAGGCCGTTCCTAGCAGGGGGAAGTCCATGCCGCGTTCTCGCTCGTTCATGTTCGTCTTGCTCGCCTTGGGTCTGGGAAGCGCGGGGTGCTCCGCTCCCAACCACCAGCCCATTATCCACGCCGGGCCGCGCCCGTTGGGCTCGCCGTCCACGCCGGGCGGGCTCAAGTTCGAGGAGGGGACGGTCATCCAGCTGCAGCTGGAGGTGACGGACGAGGACAACGACGAAATCTTCTACCGCTGGTCTCAGCAGCCGCCGAACCCGGCTGGCGTGTTCAGCGATCCCCACACCGCCACGCCGACCTGGACGGTCCCGGCTCCGCCGGATGACCCCAACCAGTCCATCCTCCTCTACGTGGAGGTGGAGGACCACAACGGCGGGGTGCTGGTGGGCCAGTCGCCTTCGCTCTACATCCTGCCCAAGCAGCAGTAGCGGACGGGCCTCAGGCGGCCGTGGCCGCGGGCGGCGGCGAGCCCGGACGCTGCTTCGCGCGGCTCCGGGCACGCACGGCGACGAGGATGGCGGCCACCAGGCCCACGCCCGCGCCAATGGCCGCGCCCATCAGCTGCGAGTGCATCAGCGACGCCGTCACGTTGCGCACCACCTCCGGCAGGTTGCACATGGTCTGCGTGGCGAGCGGCGTGCTGTTGTTCCACTCGATGTAGGAGGGGGCGGCCAGCGACGCGATGAAGGTTCCCAGCAGGGTGCCGGCCAGGATGAAGATGAGGAACGTCTTGAACACGGCCATGGCGGGGACCTCCTCGGCGGGTGGGCGGCGGGCCGTCCTTAGTATGCGCACGCCCGCCGCGAAAGGGGCGAAGGCGTGCTAAGGGGGCGGATGTGCCGCTCCTGCCACTCGCCATCCTGTTCGGGGTCGTCTCGCTCGTGTGCGCGGTCCTGCTGCTGACGCACGCCTTCCGCCGCAGCGTGGGCACCGGGGTGATGGTGCTGCTCATCCCCTGCTACATGCTCGTCTACGCGTTCAGCCAGTTCGAGCACCCGCGCAAGAACCTCATCGTCGCGGGCTTCGTGGCCAGCACCGTGCTGACGGCGGTGTTCCTGGGCATGGGCGCCCACGGCATCGCGGCGGCCATGGCCCGCACGCCGCCCCCCGGCTTCTAGGCGAAGGGCGCATGAGCGGATCCGCCGCGAGCCCCGCGGGAGCCCGCTGTGGCCAGCACCCGGACGTGGCCGCGGTGGCCGTCTGCGCGCGCTGTGGCGGCTTCCTGTGCGGCGCGTGCACGGAGGTGCTGGAGGAGACGGCGTACTGCGCGCCGTGCGCCGAACGGCGCTCGCGGGACATGCGGCCGTCGCGCGCGGTGCGGCTGCTCCTGTTGGCCAACCTCGGGGGCTTCTTGTTCCTCGGCGCGCCCGTGGTGCTGCGCTCGTGGACGGTCGACGGGACGCCGCGCGGAACGCTGGAGATACTGCTGAAGCTGGGGGTCACGCTGGTGGTGGCGGTGGTGGGCGCCGTCATCTCCACGCGCAGGCTGCGGCGCCGCGACGAGGTGGGCGACCGGGCCTCCGCCCTCATGCTGCGCGTCCTGTCCGCGCTGAACCTGCTGGGGTGCCTGCTCTGGGGCGCGCTCACCGCCGTCGTGCTGGCGTTCTGGGGCCCGGGCCCCTGAGGGCGCAGGCGTCACACGCCGCGCGCGTTGGGGTCCCAGAGGTACTTGTGCATCTGGAGCTGGAAGCGCACCGGCAGCCGGTCCTCGATGATCCACTCCGCAAGCTCGCGCGGGTGGAGCCTGTCGAAGATGGTGGAGAAGAGGACGCCGTAGGGCTTCTGGCCCAGGCCGTGCTCGCGCACGAGCGCACGCGACCACTCGTAGTCCTCGCGTGAGCCGATGACGATCTTCAGCTCGTCGTTGGCGTTCATGGACGTGAGGTTGCGGTAGTCGTTGCGGTCGCACTCGCCGGACGACGGCGTCTTCATGTCCACGATCTTGTGGACGGCCGGAGGGACGAGCCGCACGTCGATGGCGCCGCTCGTCTCCAGCAGCACCTTGAAGCCCGCGTCCAGCAGCGACTCCATCAGCGGATACACGCCGGGCTGGAGCAGGGGCTCGCCGCCCGTCACTTCCACGGTGGGCGTGTTCCAGGCCCGCACCTTCTCGACGACTTCGGCGATCTTCATGCGGCTGCCGCCGTGGAAGGCGAACTCGCTGTCGCAGTACGAGCAGCGCAGGTGGCAGCCGGTGAGGCGGATGAAGCCGCACAGCATGCCGGCGTGGGACGACTCGCCCTGGAGCGAGAGGTAGAGTTCCTTCACCACGACGGAGTCGGCGGTGGGGACGCGGCGGGGCTCGATGTGCGGGCGTGCGGCGGGCATGGTGTGCGTGCGAAGGGGCGCATCAAGCGCACCCTGGGGGTGGGGGTCAAGCCCGGAAGGGCTTCAGGAAGAGGGCTGGCGGGCCTTCACCTGGCCGATGAAGGTGTCGATGAGGTGGCGAGCGATGCTCAGCCGGGGCGGGATGCGCGGCAGGTCGTCCACGCCGAACCAGCGCGCCTCGGCGATCTCCTTGCCGTCCACGGTGATGTCGCCGCCCGCGTACTCGGCCATGAAGCCCACCATCAGCGAGCGGCCGAAGGGCCACGGTTGGCTGCCGAAGTAGGTGACGTTCTTCAGGTCCACGCCCACCTCCTCCTTCACTTCGCGCAGGACGGTCTCCTCCAGCGACTCGCCGGGGTCCACGAAGCCGGCCACGGTGCTGAAGAACGGCTCCGGAAAGGACGCGTTGCGCGCGAGCAGCATCTCGTCACCCCGGGTGATGAGGACGATGACCGCCGGCGAGATGCGCGGATAGAACGGCGTGTGGTCCACCGGGCAGCGGCGCGCGCGCTCGCCCGGGACCAGCTGCGTGGCCGTGCCGCACTTGCCGCAGAAGCGGTGGTTCAGGTCCCACTCCGCGATGGAGAGCGCGCGGCCCGCCACGGAGAACGTGGCCTCGTCCACCTGCTTGTAGAGCGAGCGGGCGGGGACGAACTTCAGTCCCTCCGGCGGCGCGAAGTCGCCGGGCACAGGCGTGGCGTAGCAGTCCGTGCCGTCGAGCACGCCCAGGAAGTGGGCGCTGGCCGCGGCCTCTGGCAGGGACGAGCAACGGGGCAGGTCGAGGCGGCCGTCGTGTTCAGACACGAGCAGGTCCATGCCACGCGCGGCGAACAGGAGCGCGGCGTCGCGCGAGCGTGCGGGCGGGTCATACCCGGGCTGGAAGCGTTTCAGGGGGCTCACGGGGCCACCTTAACGGACGGCGCGGCGGGGCGCCGCGCGCTATGCTCCGGACGCCCGCGAACGGGCACTGCCCGCCTGGAGTCCTCGAACGTGAACGCCCTTGTCCTCCGCATCGTGTGCGGCCTGCTCTTCCTCGGGATGGTGCTGGGCGTGGTGACCCATCCCCCGAAGGACCTCACCCAGGGGCTGGGGATGATGCTGCCCGCGACGATGCTGCTGGGCGTGGCGCTGAAGGGGCCGAAGGGGCGCTCCGCGATTCCGAAGAAGCGCGCGCCGCCGGTGTCGGGTGGAACGCCCGGCGTCTGAAGCCGACGCCGGGACCCGGGCGCGCGTCAGTAGACGTTCATCAATTCCACGTCGAAGACGAGCACCGCATCAGCGGGGATGACGGGCGCGGAGCCGCGCGAGCCGTAGCCCAGGTCGGAAGGGATGACGAGCTTGCGCTTACCGCCCACGCGCATGCCGACGAGCCCCTCGTCCCAGCCCTTGATGACCTGGCCCCGGCCCACGGTGAAGGCGTAGGC
Source organism: Corallococcus aberystwythensis (assembly GCF_003612165.1). Taxonomy (GTDB): domain Bacteria; phylum Myxococcota; class Myxococcia; order Myxococcales; family Myxococcaceae; genus Corallococcus; species Corallococcus aberystwythensis. Next base: position 4,400 of record NZ_RAWK01000093.1, read on the forward strand.
CTCGCCGCGCGAGCGGCTGTTGTCGAACATGGAGCCATCCGGCAGCCAGCCCGCGTAGTGCACCTGCACGCGGCTGCCATTGACGGCCTCCTTGCCGGTGCCCACGACCAGGTCCTGCGTGTAGAGCCCGGACTCACTCTTGTTCATCGTGGACAGGTCCACGCCCAGGGACCCGGCATACGTCACCTTGGCCGGATCACCCGAGGAGGAGCCGTCGTCACCACAACCAGCCAGGGCCAGCACCGCGCACAGCAGAAGGGAACGGAACATTGCCGCAGCCTGCCGCGCGCGGGCGCCGTGGGGAAGGGGGGCGCGCACGGCCTGCCCGCCCGGACGGCGGCGGACTCGCGCAGGTCCTGCTTGAAGCGCGTCCATGCGGGGCTTATCCGTTGCGCCGCCCGCCATGCAGACGCCCTCCGACCCCGCACCTTCCGCTTCGCTTCGTCCCTCGCTCGTCTGGTTGATGGCGGTGGCCGGCGCCGTCACCGTCGCGAACCTCTATTACAACCAGCCGCTGCTGGGAGACATCGGCCGGACGCTCGGCGCTGACGGGAGCGCGCTGGGGCTGGTGCCCACGCTGACGCAGGTGGGCTACGCGGTGGGCATGCTCTTCCTGGTGCCCCTGGGTGACAGCCTGGAGCGCCGCAAGGTCATCCTCCTCTTGTGTGGCTGCGTGGGCGTGGCACTGGTGGCGGCGGGGCTCGCGCCCAACCTGCACGTGCTGGTGGCGGCGAGCTTCGCCATTGGCGTCACCACGGTGGTGCCGCAGATGCTCATCCCCTTCGCGGCGCAGCTCGCGGCGCCCTCGGAGCGCGGACGCGTGGTGGGCATGGTGATGAGCGGGCTGCTCATCGGCATCCTCCTGTCGCGCACGGCGGCGGGCTTCGTGGGCACGCACCTGGGCTGGCGCACCATGTTCTTCGTGGCCGCGGGCCTCATGGTGGTGACGGGCGTGGTGCTGCGCTTCATGCTGCCCGCGCAGCCGCCGTCGGTCTCCATGCCCTATCCGCAGTTGATGAAGTCGCTCATCCACCTGGCCCGCACGGAGCCGGTGCTGCGGCTGCACGCGCTCCTGGGCGGGCTGACCTTCGGCGCGTTCAGCGCCTTCTGGGCCACGCTGGCGCTCTACCTGCGCTCGCTGCCCGGGCACTACGACGCGCAGGTGGCGGGCCTCTTCGGCGTGGTGGGCGTGGCGGGCGCGGTCATCGCGCCGCTGGTGGGGCGCTACGCGGACCAGCGCGGGGACCGGCGCATCAACGCGCTGGCCATCGCCGTGCTGCTGGCGTCCTTCGTCGTGCTGTGGCTCTGGGGGCACTCGCTGTGGGGCATCGCGCTGGGCGTGGTGCTGCTGGACCTGGGCGCGCAGGCAAATCAGATTGCCAATCAGGCGCGGGTGTATTCACTGCGGCCCGATGCTCGCAGCCGGCTCAACACCCTCTACATGGTGACCTACTTCGTGGGCGGCGCCGCGGGCGCGTGGGCGGGCATGGCGGCCTGGACGCGCGCGGGCTGGCCGGGCGTGTGCGCGGTGGGCGCGGCGATGTCGCTCACGGCGCTGGTGGTGGTGCTCTGGAGCGGCCGCCGTCTGCCGGCGGCCCACGCCCCCGCGACCTGAAGCGTCCCGAGCCTTAGAGGTCGCGCTGCATGTTCCGGTGGGGGATGCCCACCTCTTCGTAGGGCTCGCCGTACAGCGTGTAGCCCAGGCGCTCGTAGAAGGGGACGACGGGGGCCCGCGCATGCAGGTGCACGTGGCGGAAGCCGCGCGTGCGCAGCTCCTCCTCCAGCGCGCGCACCAGCTTCGCGCCCAGGCCCTTGCCCTGCAGCGCGGGGAGCACCGCCATCTGGAAGAGCCGGCCGCCATGCGCGTCCTCCGGATGGAAGAGCACGCAGCCGCGCACGTCGCCGTCCGCGTGGGCCACCAGGTGCAGGCTGTCGTCCTCGAAGGGGAACTTCACGTCCTCGCGGGCGTGGCCCAGGGGCTCGCGCAGCACGCGGAAGCGCAGCTCCAGCTCGCCCGCGTAGAGCGGGTGCCGGGGGTCGATGAAGTCGAAGCGGAGGTCAGTCATGGCGCGGGAGTCTCTCAGAAGCTGCCCGTGAGCTGGAGGTTGAAGGTGCGGCCGTACTGGGGCACGGGGCCCGCGGACACGTCATCGCTCACGACGAAGGCGTAGCGCGTGTCGAGCAGGTTGTTCACGCCCGCGAAGTAGCGCAGCCGGCCGTAGTCGCCGGACACGCCGAAGCCCACGAGAAGCGCCTCTCCGCTGTCCGCACCGGCGATGCCGGACACCCGCGCGCTCTGGTAGGTGGCCTGCGTGGCGATGCGCATGTCGCCGTTGCCCACGGGCAGCAGGAAGCGCCCGGAGGCCAGGTGCGCGGGCGCGGCCTCCACCACGTCCTGCGAGGCATTGCGCAGCGTCACGTACGAATAGCTCAGGTCCACCAGCAGCCAGCGGCCCGGCTGCCAGTGCAGCCCAGCCTCCGCGCCCCATGCGAGCGTCTCGCCGGAGTTGTTCGCGTACACCAGGCACTGGGTGGGCGCGCTCTGGGTGCCGCACGCCGGCGTGGCCGCGGACTCGGTGGTGAGCGTGACGAGCCGGGAGATGCGGTTGTGGTAGCCGGCGACCGTCACGCGCAGTTCGTGCGTGAGGTCGTGCGAGTGCTCCACCTCGAAGGTGGTGATGGTCTCCGGCTCCAGCTGCTCCGCGGGGCGCTGGGTGAGCAGGTTGTCCTGGTAGAACAGCTCGTAGTTGTTGGGGGCGCGGAACGCGCGGCCGATGACGAGCTTGGTGAGGCCCTGCTCATACGGCCGGCCGATGACCGCGAGCCGGGGCGTGAGCGGCAGCGTGTCCAGGTCGGAGTACTTGTCCACGCGGAAGCCCAGCGACAGGCTCAGGCGTGGATGCAGGCGCCACTCGTCCAGCGCGTACACGGACACGAGCGAGCGCGTCTGCGTGTCCAGCGGCGCTTCCACCGCGGGGCCCACGCTCTTCTGGTCCACGCGCAGCTGGGTCTGACCCTCCACGCCCACGGTGAGGCGGTGGGCGTCGGACAGGCCGGCCAGCAGGCGCGCCTCGGCGGTGAGCCAGTCCGCCGCGCCGGAGTCGGTGTTCGTCGCCGCCGTGTCGCCGCCGTAGTTCCAGTGGCCCTTGTAGCGGCTCAGGTCCAGCGCGCCGCGCAGGGACAGGACGAAGCGCTCGGACAGGGGGCGCTCGTACTTCGCCTCGGCGAAGCCGCGCACGTCCTGCACGCGCGTGCCCTGCGCGCCCACCACGGTGCCGTAGGGCGCGGTGGGCACGTCCTTGCTGCGCCCGTGCAGCTGGGCCACCAGGGACAGGTTGCCCAGGCGCGCGCGCAGGGAACCGGTGCCGGCCGTCTCGCCGTCCAGGCCGGTGACGATGGGGCCCGGGTCGCCCAGGCGGGTGGTGTCCGCGCCGTGGGACTTCATGCCCGCCAGGCTGAAGAGGACGGAGCGCCGCGGGTCCTCCCACGACGTGGTGGCGTGCACGAGCGTGGAGCCCAGCGCGCCCACGGCCCCCGTGATTTCCAGCCGCCGGTCCAGGCCCAGCGACTCGCGCGGCACCACGTTGATGACGCCGAAGAACGCGCCCGTGCCGTACAGCGCGCTGCCCGGGCCGCGCACGACTTCAATGCGCTCCACCTCTTCCAGGTCCACGCTGAGGTCATGCGCCGCGTAGCCCTGACCGGCCCACACGTCGTTCATCGCGTGGCCGTCCCAGAGGATGAGGATGCGCGTGTTGAGGTCACCCGGCGGGGAGAAGCCGCGCACGCCCAGATAGGTGTACGTCCGGTCGTCGGTGAGGAAGAAGCCGCGCACGCCCGCCAGCGCCTGCGCCAGGGTGCGCCAGCCGAACGCACGCAGTTCCTCCGGCGTGAGCACGGTGGTGGAGGCGGGGGCCTCGTCCACGGACAAGAGGCGCTTGGACGCGGCGCGCACCGGGGGCGGCTCGTAGCGCAGGGTGGCGTGGACCTTCACCTCCTGGTCGGGGATGACGGTGACCTTCTGGCGCACGGGGCGCACGTCGCGGCTCTCCACCTCCAGCACGTGCTCGCCCTCCGGGAGGGTGACGACGGTGGGGGTGAAGCCCGCGGGCCGGCCGTCCACGCGCACGGTGGCGCCGTCGTGGTTGGCGGTGACGACGACACGGCCGCTGGGCGCCGTCTGCGCGTTCAGCGTGACGGCGAGCGGCAGGGTGCCTTCGACGGGCACGTCGATGACGTACTGGCCGGGCGCGTGTCCGGGGGCGCGCACGTGCAGCACGCGCTGGCCCGGGGACAGGCGCAGCTTCGCGGGGATGCGGCCCAGGACGGGGCCGGTGGGGCTGTCACGCACCTCCGCGCCCGCGGGGGTGCCGGTGATGTCCACCACGCCGGTGATGAGGGCCAGGTCCAGATCCACCGGCACCTCCCGGCCCCGGGTGACGGTGACGGTGGTTTCGGTGGGGCGGTAGCCGGACTTCTGGACCAGGACCTTGTGACGGCCCGGCGACAGCGCCAGCGTCTGCGGAGAGCGGCCCCGGCTGCCCAGGTCCGTGCGGTCCACGAAGACGTCCGCGCCCCGCGGATTGGTGGTGACGCGCACCAGGGCGACCTTGGGGCGCAGCCGCTCCAGGGAGCGGGTGACTTCCAAGGCGTCCTCGGCGGGCAGGTCCTCGCCGAGCAGGTCGTTGTAGTAGCGGTACGCCTCGTTGAACTTGCCCAGGGCCTCGAAGCAGCGCGCGATGTTGAAGAGGACGTTGCGGTTGGGCACCAGCCGGTAGCTGGTGAAGTACGAGCGCAGCGCTTCGGTGTAGTTGCCGTGCGAGTACGCGTCGTTGCCCAGCTCGAAGGCGATGTCCGCCTCGTCCGCGTTGTTGTCCGCGAGCGCGGGACCGGCCGTGAGGAGCCAGAGGGACAGCAGCCAGGGGCCGAGTGGGAACGCACGCATGAGGACGCCTGCATTCTTGCCCCGATGCGGTGTCAGGTCCATGACACTGGAGACCCGGTGGGCCACCGCACGCCCGGCATGGGTCAGCGGGCGAGCGCCGCCGCCAGCCGCCGGGCCGCGGCTTCCAGCGTCTGGGGCGGGAGGTGCTCCGCCGGGGCCGCGTCAAAGGCGCCCCGACCCCGGAGGTGGGACGGGGTGTCGGCGTAGCGGGGGACGAGGTGCAGGTGGAAGTGGCGGAGCACGTCGCCAATGGCGAAGGCATACACGTGCTCGGCGCCCAGCACCTCGCGCTGGGCGCGCATCACCCGGGCGGCGAACGGCCCCAGCTCCCGGGAGGCCCCCTCCTCCAGGTCATACCAGCCGCGCACGTGCTGATCGCTGGTGAGCACCACCCAGCCCGGCACGGGGCTGGGGGACGCCACCCCATGAAGGACGAGCCCGGGCGCCCGCGCGAGCACGCCACCCGGTGGGTGGACCTCCCCGTGAACAATGGCGCAGCCCAGGCAGGGGTCGTTGACGTCTGACATGGTGAGTCATCCTATTCCAGTAGGATTGGGTATGTTTTACCCCACCTTGACGGCGTGGGCCCGGGTCAGGGACTGTCCGATTTCCGCCCTTTGGGAGCAGCTGGGGCGTGAAAATTCCGTCATAAATTCAAGGTGGGGACGATGAAGAAGCAAGTGCTGATGGCCGTGTTGCCGCTGATGGTTTGGGGGTGCGGTGACGCGACTGACGCGGACAACGATGGTGTCGCGGACGGCATCCGGGATCCGAACAACGTGTCGGTGGTGGTGCCTTCCACGCCGAAGGGCACGGTTTCGGGTCAGGTGCTGAGCACGACCCTGCAGCCGCTCGCGGACGTCACGGTGGCCATGACGATTGGCAGCCAGCCGACGGGCAAGTCCGCGACGACGGATGGCAGCGGCAACTTCGTGATGACGGACGTGCCGGCGGGTGCGCAGGTGCTGCTGACGTTCAGCAAGACCGGCTACTCGACGCTGCGCGCGACCTCCACGGTGCCGTCGGCCGCGGGCACGGTGCCCATCAACAACGGCAACGCGAGCTTCGGTCCGGTGACGCTGACGCAGCTGAACGGCTCGCTGAGCGTCAACGTGGTGACGCCGCAGGGCCGTCCGGCGGTGGGCGCCAAGGGCGTGCTGGAAGTGGACAAGGCGGGCTCGGTCATCCTGAGCAACTACGACCAGGCCTCCTCCGTGGTGAGCAAGGTCTACGTGGAGGCCACCGCGGACTCCAACGGCGTCCTGACCTTCAACGGCATCCCCTCCGGTGTGGAGCTGGCGCGGCTGAACGGCACCTACAACCTCTGGATCGCGCCGATGGACAGCAACGGCGACGGGGTCGTGGACACGGGCGGCTACATGAAGAGCTACTCGGGCTCCCTCATCGTGGAGACCCAGGTCACGACGCTCGCGCAGCTGGCCCCTTCGAAGCCGTCGAACTCGGCGCTCACCATCGAGGGCGGCAACGTGTCCAGCCTGAAGGGCGCCGTGGAGACGGATCCGCTCCGGAACATGGTGCGCCCGGGCGAGCCCATCTACGTGTACTTCAACCAGCCGGTGCAGCCGGGCTCGCTGCTCGTGCGCCTGACGGACGAGTACGCGAAGGAGTCGCTGCCGGTGACGGCCTCGGTGAACGTCGGGGGCTACTCGGCGACCATCACCCCGGGCAACGGCATCGTGCAGGAGGGCAAGGAGTACAACATCTTCGTGCGCGCGGTGTCCGCGGAGGGTGGCAGCAACTACAGCCAGACGGGCTTCTTCTTCGGTGGCGACCAGGCCGCTCCGAAGGCGCTGACCATCGCGGATCTCCGGTACCAGGAGACTTCGCTGCCGCCCGCGGCCACCGCGACGCAGCTCAACCAATTTGAAGACGTGTTCGTGAACTTCAGCGCGCCCGTCGCGAAGCAGGTCGGCCAGTCCGTCCAGGTCTTCTTCGCTTCGGACATCGACAACAATGGCACCGTGGGCGGCAACTCCTTCGGTGAGGTTGGCAACTACAGCAGGCAGGGCTTCCCCCTGGAGATCGCTGAGCCGACGAAGCCCGTCCGGACGCGCACGCCGGCTGAGCTTCCTGTGTTCGGCATCCAGCCGTCTGGGTACAGCACCCGCTATTTCTTCAATTACACGGGCTCCGTTGCCCTCAACCCGAGCCAGGTTCGTCTCGTCGTTTCGTTCAGCAACCTGTCGGCCGTCCTGGGCACCAACGACACCTACGAGTCCATCTGGGGCCAGCCCATCAATACGGACCTGGAAGCGACGGGCATCGGCCAGCATGCCGCGCCGCCCGCTGCTCCTTGATCCTGCCCGCGGCAGCCTGACGTAGTGGGTTGAAGCATCCAAGCTGCCCCCGTGAAGCCCAGGCTTCGCGGGGGCATCTTCGTTTCAAGGAGTCCCCGGGCCGGGATCCTCCCGTCTTGAATGGAGACGTGTCCCCGCGTCGCTGGACGTGCAACGTCGCGAAGATGCATACGGATCGGGCTCGCTTCCGGACGGATACCTTCTTGCTCAGCCCCGGCCCCATGAAAAACCTCAGCTCCATCCTGTTGGCGATGCTGCTCATGCCCGCGGCATGCATCCAGGTTCCCGACCTTGTGGCTCCATCCGATGCGCCTGACTGCAGTGACGTGGGCGAGGATCCGATTGGCATCCAATGGGTGTCACCTACGGAAGGATCACAGGTCGGAATCACCGCGAGGCTCCAGGTTCAACTGACAGGGGCGGAACCGGACACCGTGGACCTGCTCGTGGATGGCAGCGTGGTCGCGCCCCTGAAGGAGCCCTTCGTGCTGGATTGGGAGACCCAATCCGTCCCGGAGGGCCCGCATGCGCTCGTTGTCCGTGCGCGCAGATGTGAGCTGGAGTTCTTGAGCGCCCCGCGCCAGGTGGTGGTGGACCGGACGAAGCCCACGTTGGTGTCGCGGACTCCAGAAGACGGTGCGCAATGGGTGTCCGTGCACCAGTCGATTCGAGCGGAGCTGTCCGAGCCCGTGATGGCGGACAGCGTGAACGACAGGACGGTCCGATTGCTGGCGGGACAGAGTGAGATCTCCGCAGAGGTTGAGTTGTCGCAGGATGGCCGCGTCCTGACGCTTCAACCGCTTGTGCCACTGCCTGTGAGCGAAGTGATGCGGGTGGTGTTCGATGCGAGCGTGGCGGATGCCGCGGGCAACTCCGTGTCGATGCCTTCCCAAGGATGGTCCTGGCGGGTTCCTGCCTTCCTTCCCCTGGGGGATTCCCAGACCCCTCGGCCCCGCGTGGATTCCTTCTCGTTCCAGGTGGAGCGCGGGGGGGCTCCGCTGGTGGCTCGGTTGGGAGCGGGGACGTCCGGCGTCCAGGTTGAACGTTGGAATGGGGTGGCCTGGCAAGCGCTGGGCGCCTCGCTCCAAGGCAGCGCCAGCGACCCCCAGGCAACGGAGTGTGTTCTGCACCTCGACTCGTCGGACACCCCGCACGTGGCCTGGGTCCAACCCAAGCTCGATGGAAGCGTGGAGGTCCATGTCCGGCGGTGGTCCGGGAGCGCCTGGACTGCCTTGGGGGCGCCCGTCATTCCTGTCTTGTCGCAAGCCAGTGTGACTGACTTGCGAATGAAGGTGGAAAGCTTTGGGGGCATCCCTGTCATTGCTTTCAAGGAAAGGAATGCTTCGGAACTCCGAGTCAGTGTCTTCCGCCTGCAGGCGGGAGAGTGGAGATCACGGGTCGGGGGAGGCTCCCAGGGCGCCCCAAACCTCACTTCTCTGCATCTGGAGCTGAATCAGTGGAACGAGCAGATCCTGGGCTGGAGCAATACGGAGTACGGATTTCCTGGGTGGGCGATTTTCGTTAGTCGTTCGTCAGGCGGGAGTGATGTCGGGTATGCGTTTCCATCCAGGCAAGCCGCGTCGCCCATGTTTGCGATGACGGTGGGCGGGGATGGCAGGATCGTCGTCGCCAGCCCAGTCCAGTCCAATGGCAGTCAGTCCGTCCTCGTGCAGCAGTGGCCAACGGGGGGGTGGGAACGCGTGGGAAATACCTACGACCGCGTCTCTGGACGGACTGACGCTTCCGCCACCGCTCTCAAGCTCGACGCGCAGGGCCAGTTGAGCATGTTGCTCGAAGAACCCGAGTCCGAAGCTTCATCCTCCGTGCGGAGCCTGTTCGTCCAGCGATGGAACACGGATCACTGGGAGCCAATCGGAGGTGCCCTGAGCGCCAATCCGGGTGCCACGCCGGTGAGTCACTCCCAACTCGGCACGGACAAGGACGGGCGCATCTTCCTCGCCTGGACCGAAGTCGATGAGCAGGACGCCACCCAATCCCGGCTCCACGTCTTCCGTCCCAACGAGTAGGTCAGGTGGTCTGGGGGCCCCTGGCGTAGCCCCCACCCCCAGTCCCTCCGCCCACCTACACTGTCGTCTGCTGTCCCCCTGTCGCTCAGCGGACAACGGACCTACCCTGGGATCCGTCCAGGGAAATCTTGCGAGAACGGGCGCTTTTTCGTGGACGTGTTTAGATTCGTCCCGCCCCTCCCCGACATGCGAGGCCTCTGCTCCATGAAGAACGCGGTCATGACATCTCCAGAGGGTGAGCCAACCGCGAGCGGTGGGCCCGCGCCCGTGAACTCCGCCAAGCAGCGCGTCCTCGTCGTCGACGACTTCGACGACGCCCGCGAGATGTACGCCGAATACCTGGAGTTCTGCGGGTTCGAGGTGGACACCGCGAAGAACGGCCTCGAGGCCGTGGAGAAGGCCCAGGAGGGGGAGCCGGACATCATCCTCATGGACCTGTCCCTCCCCGTCATGGATGGCTGGGAGGCGACGCGGCGCATCAAGCAGGACACCCGCACCCGTGACATCCCCGTGATGGCCCTCACCGGCCACGTGCTCGCCGGCAACGCCGAGCACGCCCTGTCCGTGGGCGCGGACGAGTTCGTCGCCAAGCCCTGTCTGCCCCAGGACCTGGAGAACAAGATCCGCAACATGCTCAAACCCAGCAAGGCGAAGCCCCGCTCGGGTCAGGAGTAACCCCAGGCCCCACCCGGGAGTGTCCATGGACGGACACTCGGGTGCGGGACCCTGCGCCGGGGCGGGCTCCCGCGGGCCCCCCGGTTGACCCACGGACGCGGGAAACGTAGGCAACCCTGGTGGGCTCTCCCGCCTCGTCTCCTCCAGCCGACGCGTGGACTCCTCCCGAGGAGTTCGACGAGTACCGCATCGTGCGGCCGCTCGGACGGGGGCGTACGGGCCGGGTGTACCTGGCGCACGACACGCTCCTGGAGCGCCCCGTCGCGGTGAAGTTCATCCCGTCGCTGGGCTCCAACGCGCTGGCGCGCTTCCTGGTGGAGGCCCGCGCCGCCGCCCGCATCCAGCACCCCAACGTCGTCACCCTGTACCGGGTGGGGCAGCTGGAGGATCAGCCGTATCTCATCTCGGAGTTCATCCGGGGCGTCAGCCTGGACCGGCTGGCCCGGCCGGTGCACTGGGAGCGCGCGCTCGGCATCGGGCGGGACCTGGCCCGGGGCCTGGGCGCGGCCCACCGCCGGGGGGTGCTCCACCGCGACATCAAGCCGGGCAACGCCGTCCTCACGGAGAGCGGCGAGGTGAAGCTGCTCGACTTCGGCCTGGCCAAGCTGCTCGACCGCGCGGAGGCCGGTGAATCCACCGCGCCGCGCGCGCCCCTGCCGCCGCCGGAGCTGCCCGCGGACTGGGACCCGGAGGCCAGCCCGGCCCTGGGGGCCCGCTCGCTGGACGGCGTCTTCCTGCCGTCCCTGCCGCGCGGGGCGCTGGTGGGCACGCCCTACTACATGTCCCCGGAGGCCTGGGCCGGGGAGGAGCTCTCCGCGCGCAGCGACGTGTACTCGCTGGGCGTCGTGCTCTACGAGCTGTGCGCGGGCAAGGGGCCCTTCCGCGACGTGCCCTGGCGCGAGCTGTCCGAGGCCGTGCGCACCCGTGACGTGCGCCCCCTGCTGGAGGTGGCCCCTTCGGTGGACCCCGGCTTCGCCGCCGCCATCGACAAGTGCCTCAATCGCGACCCGGCCCAGCGCCATGCGTCCGCCGCGCAGCTGCTCGACGCGCTGGAGGCGCTGACGCGCGAGGAGACGCCGGCCGCCGTGCCGGAGGGCAACCCCTACCGCGGCCTCCAGGCCTTCGAGGCCGAGCACCGCGCCCTCTTCTTCGGCCGCCGCCGCGAGCAGCGCTCCGTGCTGGAGCGGCTCAAGGCGGAGGCCTTCCTGCTGATGACGGGCGACTCCGGCGTGGGCAAGTCGTCCCTGTGCCTGGCGGGCATCCTCCCCGCCGTGGCGGACGGCGCGCTGGAGGACGGCCGGCGCTGGCGCACCGTGCGGCTCGTGCCCGGGCGCAGGCCCGTGTCCGCGCTGGCGGTGGCGCTCGCGCCGGTGCTGGAGGTGGACGAGGAGCCGCTCGCGGAGACGCTGCGCCAGGACCCCGCGGCGCTCGCCCGCAGGCTGCGCGCGAAGCTGGGCACGCAGGGCGGGCTGCTCGTCTACATGGACCAGATGGAGGAACTGGTGACGCTGTCCCCGCCGGAGGAGGCCGCGCTCGCGGGCGCCGCGCTGGGGTCGCTCACGGAGGCGGCCGGGGGCCTGCGGCTGCTCGCCACGGGCCGCAGCGACTTCCTCACCCGCCTCACCGCCGTGCCGGGCCTGGGCCCGGAGGTGCCGCACGCGCTGTACCTCCTGCGCGCGCTCACCGCGGAGGAGACGCGCGAGGCCATCGTCGGGCCTGCCCGCGTGAAGGGCGTGCGCTTCGAGTCCGAAGGCGTGGTGGACGCGCTCGTCGCCTCCACGGCGGCGTCCGACGGCGGCCTGCCGCTGCTCCAGTTCGCGCTGGCGGAGCTGTGGGACGCGCGCGACGAGTCCCGGGGCGTGATGACCCAGGCGGCGCTGGACTCGCTGGGCGGGGTGTCCGGCGCGCTCGCCCGGCATGCCGACGCCGCGGTGGCCCGGCTGCTGCCCGACCAGCGCTCGGCGGCGCGCGGGGTGATGCTGCGCCTGGTGACGGCGGACGGCACCCGCGCGCGCAAGACGGACCGCGAGCTCGTGGGTGACGACCCCCGCTACCGCGCCGCGCTGGAGGCCCTGGTGCGCGCGCGCCTGCTCGTGGCGCGCGAAGGGGAGGGCGGCACCGCGTATGAGCTGGCCCACGAAGCGCTCCTCACCGGGTGGGCCACGCTGGCCCGCTGGCTGGTGGAGGCGGGCGAGCGCCGCGAGGTGCAGGCCCGCCTGGAGGCCGCCGCCGCGCAGTGGGAGCGCCTGGGCCATGCGCGCGAGTCGCTCTGGGGGCCGCGCCAGCTGGCGGAGACGGAGCTGCTGGAGCCGTCCGAGCTCACCCAGCGCGAGCAGTCCTTCCTCAGCACCTCGCGCCGCACCGGCGTGCGCAGCCGGCGCCTGAAGCTGGGGCTGGTGCTGGGCTTCCTCGCGTCGCTGGGGCTCGTCTACGCGGGCCTCCAGTGGCGCGAACGCCACGTCCTCAATGCGCGCGTGCGCGGCGAGCTGGCCGCGGCCGGCTCGGAGCTGGACGCCGTGCGCCGGGAACGCGACGCGCTCCAGGCCGAGCGCGCGGAGGCCTTCGGGCTCTACGACACCGGCCACAAGGCGGACGGCGACCGGAGCTGGGCGAAGGTGGCCGGGCACGGTGCCCAGCTGTCCCACCACTTCGACGCCGTGGCGGACCGGCTGGAGCGCGCGCTGGCGCTGGCCCCCACCCGCGCGGACGTGCGCGACGCGCTGGCGGACTTCCTCTACGAGCGCGCCCTGTGGGCCGAAAGCGAGCGCGAGCCCGTGCTGCCCGCGCTGCTGCAGCGCATGCGCCTCTATGACGTCGACAACGTGCGCTGGAACCGCTGGAACACGCCCGCGCACCTGTCCCTCCAGGTGGATGCGCCCGGAGCCTCCGCGGAGCTGCGCCCCGTGTCGCACGAGGCCAGCGGGCCGGAGGCCGTGGGGGAGGCCCTGCCTTCCCTGGGGGCGCTGCCCTGGAGCGACGTCGCCGTGCCTCCAGGGACCTGGCAGCTCACGGTGCGCGCGCCGGGCCACGAGGACTCCGTGCAGCCGCTGCTCGTGACGCGCGGGGAGTCGCGGCGCGTCGTCCTGCCGCTGATCCGCGCGGGCTCGCTTCCGCCGGGGTTCGCCTACGTGCCCCCGGGCGACGTGCGCTTCGGCAGCGCCGCCGAGTCCAGCGTGCGCGACTTCCTCAACGCCACCCCGCTGCACACGGTGCCCGTGCAGGGCTTCCTCATCGCCCGCCACGAGACGACGTACGCGGACTGGCTCCAGTACCTGGAGGCCCTGCCCCCCGGCGAGCGCGCCTCGCGTCAGCCCCGCGTGGGCACGGGCGGCTATGCCGGAGGCCTGGCGCTGGAGCCGGACGGCAATGGCTGGCGGCTGCGCTTCCAGCCCGGCGGCGTGCGCTACACGGCGCGCACGGGCGAGCCCGTGAGGTACGCCCGGCGCTCGCAGCGCACGGAGCAGGACTGGCGCCAGTTCCCCGTGAGCGGCATCAGCTTCGCGGACGCGGAGGCCTACGTGACGTGGCTGTCCACGTCCGGCCGGGTGCCGGGCGCGCGGCTGTGCTCGGAGCTGGAGTGGGAGCGCGCCGCGCGCGGCGTGGACGGCCGTGAGTACCCCCACGGCCCCCGGCTGGGCCCGGACGAGGCCAACGTGGACGTCACCTACGGCAAGGACCCGGGCGGCTTCGGTCCGGACGCCGTGGGCAGCCACCCCGCGTCCCGCAGCCCCTTCGGCGCGGACGACATGGCGGGCAACGTCTGGGAGTGGACGCGCTCGTGGCTGGAGCCCGGCCGCCCGGTGGCCCGGGGAGGCAGCTTCACCTTCAACGTGACGAGCGCACGCTCCTCCAACCGGGAGCTGCCAGAGGCTTCGCTGCGCGACGTCACGGTGGGCCTGCGCGTCTGCGCGGACGCGCCCGTGTCCGGCGGCTGAGCACCACCGGACACTGGAACCCCCCGGGAACCGCGGAACCCGCCCCGGGGTCGCCGCCAACTGGAAGCCACTGGACGCTGCAAGTGCCCTGACGGGCCTGCCGCGGTTGCCGCTTCCGTGCCCCAGACAGACCTTGTGCCTTGCAGAACGGTGCGGGTCGGGGTCGGGGCAGGGAAGGGGCATCCAGATGAGGACGTTGCAGCGAGTGGTCGCGGCGTGTTTCGCCGTCGTGGCGGTGGGCTGTGGCACGGAATCGTCGGAGCCCGAGGCTCCCTCCCTGCGCACGCAGGTGGCGGAGATCGCGTCTCCCAACGGACGCAACCTCAATGGACGCAACCTCAACGGCCGCAACCTGAACAACAGCGAGCTGGGCGGCATGCTGGTGTCCGTGGCCTACACGGGCGCGCACGCCGCTTCCGGCAAGCTGCTGACCAACGTGCGGCTCCAGGGCTCGGCCTTCGTCGGCCTGGACGGCACCAACCCCATCACCGGCATGAGCTTCACCGGGGCGCGCTTCGTCGGAAAGCTGGGCGACGGAACCACCCTGCCCCTGCGCGTGGACAGCATCACCCAGGGCAGCGGCGCCGACAGCGACCTGTGGTCCTACCAGGTCTCCTACCAGGGCACCGACGGGAGCTGGCGCCCCGTGTGCCAGGACGCCAACGGCGCGGGAACCTCCGCCATCGCCGTGGCCGGCCGCTGGAACTACCTCCAGGGCGTGGCGGGCGGCGGGGAGAAGATTGAAGACGCCACCGCGTTCACCTTCGCCTGCGAGGGCGCCGCCATCGCGAAGTGCATGCACTTTGGCTACAAGCCCTGGGCCACCGTCAACGGCCAGAGCCTCGCGGGCCACCACCAGGCCTGCACCCGCATGGTGCGCGCGGACTTCTGCGGCGACGGCGAGTCGCACACCACCGATGGCCAGTGGGTCAACCTCTACGACGGCGTGGGCGTCCAGGCGGACACCGAGTCCTGGAGCGTGGAGGCCGAGTGGAACGAGGCCGGCGCGCGCTGCTTCACCGCCGAGACCCGCGCCCACGCGCCCGTGACGTGCTCGAGCTTCAACCCCATCCCCGACTGCGGCACCACCAGCCACTTCCAGTCTGGCACCCGCCTCATCAGCGAGTCGCCCTTCGGGCTCAGCGGTCTGTAGCCTGACAGGTTACAGCAATCCCAGACTTGTAGCGGATTAGGTTACAAAATCTGGAAGTCGATAATTGTCAGTCTTTCATGTTATGAGAACGCTCCATTCGCCTCCGTGTCGCAAGGACCGGAGGGGCATGGGGCGTTTTCCGCATTCACGGAGGGGGACGGGACCGGTGTGTCCAGGGTCCCGCGAACGGTGAGGGGGAGGGTGCCCCATCGCGAGGCTGTCGTCGCGGTAACCCCGTCGTGAGTGGAGCACCCCATGAAGCCTGAGCTGTCTTCGCTGTGGAAGCATTCCTGGAAGCTGGGGCGGCGCCTGCCGTTCGCGCTGCTGGCCTCGTCGCTGGCGGTGGGCTGTGGCCAGCCCGCTCCGGAGACGTCCGAAACCCCCGCGCCTTCCGCGCCCGCGGCGGAGTCCTCCGCCCAGGCCGTGGACCCGTCCGGCAACCTGGAGGCGGCGCTTGGTACGACCCTGCAGGCCCTGGAAGGGGACCCGGCGCGCCCGGTGGTGGAGTCCCTCTTCGCCATTCCCCAGGGCGCGGCCAGCAAGAGCACGGCCACGGTGTTCCAGCTGAAGCTGAAGTCGAATCGCACGGAGAACGAGGCGTTCCGCGGCGGGACGCTGACGATGGCGGAGGGCACGCAGCAGCTGACGTTCCGCGACAACGGCCAGGGCGGCGACGCGGTGGCGGGGGACCTGCTCTTCACGGCCTCCGGCACGTTCGACTTCGTGGAGCTCCAGGCGCAGCAGCAGCGCATCGCGCAGGCGCAGTCCCAGTCGCCCACCCAGCTGACCACGGCCGTGTTCGAGAACCGCCAGCTGGTGCGCACCGTGCCGGTGACGGCGCTGAGCCCGCAGTTCCCGGTGGGCCAGCCCGTGCCCATCCAGCCCATTGGCCTGGCGTCGCTGGTGGACCCCGCGCGCTCGCTCATCATCCGGTCGCCGGGCGTCGTGAACGACCCGACGCGCACGTTTGACCCGTGCACCGGCGCGGGCAACCCGGCCGGCAAGTGGACGTTCAACTACCTGATGACGGAGATGGCCAACCAGCCCTTCACGGGCGTGGCCCCCTCCACCTTCGTGCGCGAGTGGCTGCGGCAGTGGGAGCAGCCGCGCACCATCAACGGCTTCGTGAACCCGCCGCGCACGTCCATCGCGGGGAACCTCATCGGACCCTGGCCGAAGCTGTCCTCCGGCGAGCTGAACCTGGCCCGGTCGCCGTTCAAGCTCATCGCCATCGTGAACCGCCTGGACCTGGCCGGCAGCAACCCGGCCTATGGCTCCGGCTCCGCGGGCGAGGGGCGCTTCATCTTCGCGGCCACCACGGGCACGGGGAGCAGCTGCTACACGGTGCCCTTCCTGGTCATCCTCGAGTACGGGGTGGACAAGAACGGCTGCGCGGCCATCAAGAGCTACGCGCAGCAGTGGCAGGCCCTGTCCGGGCTGCCGCTGGGGAGCGCGGCGTACAACGCGGCGCTGGAGGCCCTGACGGAGCAGTTCGCCAAGCGCGACCTGTCCCCGCGCAAGCCCAACCGCAGCTCCATCAACCAGGTGCGCACCAACGAGGAGTGGCTGGCCCATCCCTGGGAGCTGCGCGAGTTCCGCCTCTGGAACGGCTCCATCAACCCCAACTCGTTCTCCACCACGCCGCCGCCCATCCTGGGCCTGCTCAACAGCCACACCGTGGCCCAGACGCCGGACCGCACGACGCAGAACACCCTGTTCCCGTCGTACGTGAACGCCAACGCGGCGGCCATCGTCGCGGGCACGTACTCCGTGCCGCTGCCGTGGTCGACCGGTCCCTTCCGCGCGGGCCGCTCCGTCGTGACGAACCCCGTGGCCACCCCGCCGTTCTGGAGCCAGCCGGCGTCCGTCATCCCCAACCGTCAGGCGCGGCATGTCTTCTCGCTCAACACCTGTGACGGCTGCCACGGCGACGAGCTGGGCACGAACTTCACCCACGTGAGCTGGACCGGCGCGCTGTCGCCGTTCCTCAGCGGCGCGCTCACCGTGCCGGACCGCGCGGACGGGGCGCCCGTGCGCACGTTCAACGAGGTGCTGGCGCGCCAGACGTTCCTGGACCAGATGGCCAACCAGAGCTGCCTCACCACGTCGTTCGTGAACGCCGCGCCGGCCGTCCACTAAAGCCGCTCCCAGCTGTGAAGCATCGCGGCCTCCGTCCCTCTGTCCGGGGCGGAGGCCGTCGTCGTTCAGGGCTGCGTCCGCCCGGTTCCCGGCCTGTCAGGGGGACGGGCTTGGGGTGTCCTCCATGTTCACGGTCCGTGGTGGCACGACTTCCCCGGGCGGGGGGGCGGCACCACGTTTACCCGGCTCCGGGGTGCCCCGGAACCGGGGGAGGCAGGCCGTGGGACGATCCAAAACCACTCAGGGACGTCGCGCCCGGCGCGCGGGTGCGCGGCTGGGGGCCGTGTGGGCCGTCGTCTGGTTGGCTGGCGCCTGTGGACAGCGCTCCGAGGACGCCGTCGCGCCCGCCGCACCCACGGTGGTGTCGCTGGGGCCGGAGAACGTGGTGCGCGTGGAGCCGATGAAGCTGGAGAGCGGCCCCGTCATCTCCGGGTCGCTCCAGGCACGGCGGCTGGCCAGCGTCCGCGCGGAGATGGGCGGCAGCATCCTGGACGTGAACGCGGAACAGGGCCAGGCGGTGAAGGAGGGGGAGGTCCTGGCGCGCGTGGAGGAGCGCACGCTGCGCGAGCAGGTGCTGGCCGCCAGCTCCACCCTGCGCGTGGCGCGCAATGCCTTGCAGGTGGCGAAGGCGGATGAGCAGCGCAATCAAGTGCTGGTCAAGCAGGGCGTCATCACCCGCCGCGACTTCGAACGCACGCAGCTGGCGCGGACGCAGGCGGAGGGACAGCTGGCGGAGGCGCAGGCGCGGCTGAAGCTGGCGCAGGACCAGCTGGCGCGCACGAAGGTGACCGCGCCCTTCAACGGCGTGGTGAGCGAGCGGCAGGTGAACGCGGGTGACATCGTCCAGCCGGGCGCGCCCCTCTTCACGGTGGTGGACCCCGCGACGCTGCGGCTGGAGGCCTCCGTGCCCGCGGCGCAGCTGGGCCAGGTGAAGGTCGGCACGCCCGTGGACTTCCAGGTGAATGGCTACGCGGACCGCGCCTTCAAGGGGGAGGTGGAGCGCATCAACCCGGCGGTGGATCCGGCCACGGGCCAGGTGCGCATCTACGTGAGCATCCCCAACAGCGAGCAGACGCTCCTGTCCGGCCTGTTCGCGCTGGGGCGCGTGGCGTCCCAGGCGAAGGAGGCGCTGGCCGTGCCGGTGGACGCGCTGGACACGCGCCAGGAGCCGCCCACCGTGCAGCGCATCTCCAACGGCAAGGTGGAGCAGGTGGCGGTGACGACGGGCCTGCGCGACGACGTGGCGCAGACCGTGGAGGTGCGTCAGGGCTTGAAGGCCGGGGACGTGGTGTTGCTCGGCTCCGCGCGCGACCTGACCCACGGCACGCCGGTGAAGCTCACCGCCGCGCCGGAGGGGCCGAAGAAGCAGCGGCCCGCCACACCCCCGGAGGCCCAGCAGGGCGTGGGCGGCGCGGGCAGCGCGTCCGGTGGCAGCGGGCCCATGCAGGCTCCGGTGCCGGCTCCGGCGGCGGCCGGGGCTCCCACGCAGCCTGCCCAACAGGCGCCCGCGAAGTAGCGCCGGGCGTCTTCACCTCTTGAAGCACCGCAGGAGTCGTCCGTGTTCATCTCCGACTTCGCCATCAAGCGCCCCATCATCACCGTCACGGCGATGGTGGCGCTCGTCGTGTTCGGCATCGTCGCGCTGTTCAACCTGGAGACGGACGAGTTCCCGGACGTTCAGCAGCCGGTCATCAACGTCACCATCGCGTATCCAGGCGCCGCACCGGACACGGTGGAGCGCGAAATCGTGGAGCCCATCGAGGACGCCATCTTCGCCATCTCCGGCGTGGACGGGAAGAAGACCACGTCCAGCTCCACGGACAGCCTGGCGAACTTCACGGTCTTCTTCGACTTCGAGAAGGACGTGCAGGAGGCGTCACAGGACATCCGGGACGCCATCTCCAGCAAGCGCGCGGACCTGCCGCAGGAGATGGAGGAGCCCATCCTCACGCGCTTCGACCCGGCGGATCAGCCCATCGTGTCGCTGGTGCTGACGTCGCAGGCGCTGGATGTGCCCGCGCTGACGCTCATCGCGGACCCTATGGTCGTGGGGGATTTGCGCTCGGTGCCCGGCGTGGCGCAGGCCACGGTGGTGGGCGGCGTGGACCGGGAGATGACGGTGCAGGTGCGGCCCGCGGCGCTCCAGGCCGCGGGCCTGTCGGTGGCGCAGGTGGTGGCGGCGCTCCAGGCGCAGAACCTGGCGGCGCCGGTGGGCCGGCTCAACACGGAATTGCAGGAGCGCACCATCCGGCTCAAGGGCCGCCTGGAAACGCCGGAGGACTTCGCGCAGGTGCCCATCGCGGAGAGAGGCGGGCGCACGCTGCGGCTGGGAGAGGTGGCGGACGTGTTCGCCGGCACCGAGGAGCCGCGCACCCTGTCGCTCTACAACGGCGCGCAGGCGGTGGGCATCGAGGTCATCAAGGCCAAGGGCTACAGCACCACGGAGGTCGCGGACGGCGTGCGCGAGCGGGTGAAGATGCTCCAGCAGCGGCTGCCCGCCAACGCGAAGCTCGAAATCGTCCGCGACGCGGGCACGCGCGTGGAGGACTCCGTCGTCAACGTGCAGCAGGCGCTGATTGAAGGCGCGCTGCTCACGGTGCTGGTGGTGTTCCTGTTCCTCAATTCATGGCGCTCCACGGTGATTACCGGCCTGGCGCTGCCCGTGTCCGTGCTGGCGTCGTTCGTGAGCGTCTGGGCGTTCGGCTTCACGCTCAACACCATGTCGCTGTTGGGGCTGACGCTGGCCATCGGCATCCTCATCGACGACGCCATCGTGGTGCGCGAAAACATCGTGCGGCACGTGGAGATGGGGAAGGACCACTACACGGCGGCGCGCGAGGGCACGAACGAGATTGGGCTCGCGGTGGCGGCGACGACGTTCTCCATCGTGGCGGTGTTCGTCCCGGTGGCGTTCATGTACGGCGTCGCGGGGCAGTGGTTCAAGCCGTTCGCGCTCACCATCGCGTGCTCGGTGCTGGTGTCGCTGTTCGTGAGCTTCTCGCTGGACCCCATGCTCAGCGCGTACTGGCCGGACCCGCAGGTGGAGAAGGGCGAGCGGCGCAACTTCATCTCGCGCGTGCTGACGCGCTTCAACCACTGGTTCGACCGGCAGGCGGACCGCTACAAGGGCGTCATCGCGTGGGCGCTGGACCACCGGCTCGCGATGGTGCTGCTGGCGGTGGGCTCGCTGGTGGGCGCCGTGGCGCTGCAAGGCGTCTTCGGCGGCGCGGGCTTCGTGCCGGTGAGCGACCGCGCGGAGATTGAGATGCTGGTGGAGACGCCCGCCGGTTCCAGCCTGGACTACACGCGGCGCAAGGTGGAGGAGGTGTCCCGCCTCACGCGCCAGCACCCGGAGGTCGCGTACACGTACACGACCATTGGCGTGCCGCTGCCGCTGCGCTCGCCGGGCGTGGACCAGGCGCTGGTGTACGTGCGGCTCAAGCCGAAGACGGAGCGCAAGGCGAGCCAGGAGGTGCTGGGCAAGACGCTGCGTCAGGAATTGCTCGCGGTGGGCGGCGCGAACGTGTCGGTGTTCACCAGCGGCTTCGGCGGCGCCATCAAGTCCATCCAGCTGGAGCTGCGCGGACCGGAGTCCAAGGGGCTCAACCAGTTCGCGCAGCAGGTGATGAAGGAGGTGAAGCAGGTGCCGGGAGCGGTGGACGTGGGGCTGTCCACGCGCGGTGAGAAGCCGGAGCTGGAGGTGGAGCTGAACCGCGGCGTCGCGGGTCAGCTCAACGTGACGGTGGGGCAGGTGGCGCAGTCGCTGCGGCCGGCCTTCGCGGGCCTGGACTCCGGCGACTGGGTGGACCCCATTGGCGAGACGCGCGACGTGATGGTGCGCTTGGCGCCACGCTTCCGTGAGAACCCGTCCGACTTGACGCAGCTTCCGCTGGTGGTGGGCTCCACCGCCACGGGCGCGCCAGTGGTGGTGCCGCTGGGGCAGGTGGCGACGGTGAATCAAACCGTGGGCCCGGCGCAGATCGACCACCTGAACCGCGAGAAGGTCATCAACGTGCAGGCGAACGTGGCCGGGCGGTCGCTGTCGGAGGTGATGAACGACGTCCAGACGCGGCTCGAGGCAGTGAAGGTGCCGCCGGGCTATGCGGTGTCCACGGGCGGCGAGTCCGCGGATCAGCAGGAGGTGTTCGGCCGGGTGTTCCTGGCGCTGGGCGTGGCGGTGATGCTGATGTACCTCATCCTCGTCATCCAGTTCGGTTCGTTCGTGGATCCGCTGGCCATCCTGGTGTCGCTGCCGCTGTCGCTCATCGGCGTGGTGCTGGCGCTGGTGGTGACGGGGGACACGCTGAACATCATGAGCCTCATCGGCGTCATCCTGCTGATGGGCATCGTGGCGAAGAACGCCATCCTGCTCATCGACTTCGCCAAGTGGCAGCACGAGAAGGGACTGCCGTTGCGTGAGGCGCTGATTGAAGCGGGACGCATCCGCTTGCGGCCCATCATGATGACGACCCTGGCGCTCATCGCGGGCATGGTGCCGGTGGCGCTGGGGCACGGCGAGGGCGGCGACTTCCGGGCGCCGCTGGGCCGCGCGGTGATTGGCGGCGTCATCACCTCCACGCTGCTCACGCTGCTGGTGATTCCGACGGTGTATGAAATCCTCACGGATGCCCGCACGTGGATGACCGGCAAGCTGCGCCGGGTGTTCAAGGCGAGCGGGCAGGCACACGGGCCGGCGCATGGCGGCGGCGAGCCCCGGCCCCAGCCGCAGGCCCGGCAGGACTGACGGGGGAACGAAGCTCGTGTCACCCTCAAGAACGGTTGGCGCATGGGGCGGGGGGCCATAGGGTCAGGAGTGTGGAGCTCCCGTCACCGCTGCCCGATTCGCACCGCTCGCTCGTCACCGAAGCCCTGGACGCACTGGGGGTCACCCGCTGGGTCCTGAGCATCCATGACCCCAGCTTCCCGGGCCTCGCCGGAGAGGACCTGGGGCGCGGCTCGCCGTACTCCGAGGGCGCCGCGCGCTTCCTCGCCTTCGCGCGGGACCTGGGCTTCACCGGCATCCAGCTGGGACCGCAGGGGCAGACCACCGCGCACAACCCGTCGCCGTATGACGGCACATTGTTCTCGCGCAACACGCTGAACGTGGCGCTCGCGCCGCTCACGGATCCGCATGGGCCGTGGGGCGCGCTGCTCTCCCCCGGCACGCTGGCCCGGCTTGCCTCCGATGCGTCCGCGGATGATGGGCCGGAGGCGCGCTACCACTCCGCGTGCCGGGGCCAGGCGCTGGCGCTCCAGGAGGCGTGGGACACCTTCCGGCGCACCCGGGAGCCGGGGCTCGTCCGGCGCTTCGAGGGCTTCCGCGCGGAGCACCGGGAGTGGTTGGAGCGGGATGCATTGTTCGACGTGCTCGCCACGCGGCACCACACGCCGGATGACTGGCGGAGCTGGGCGGATTCGCTGGAGGGGCGCTTGTTCGCTCCGCGTCCCGGTGAAGTGGGTGAGGCGGAGGCCCGCATCCAGGAACTGCTCACCGTCGAAGCCGAAGCGGTGGAGCAGTACGCGTTCCGCCAGTTCCTCGTGTCCGAACAGCACGGACTCCTGCGCGAGCGCGCGGGGGCCTGGGGGCTCAAGCTGTACGGGGACCTCCAGATTGGTTTTTCGCCCCGGGACACGTGGGCGCGGCAGGGACTGTTCCTGCGCGCGTACCTCATGGGGGCTCCGCCCAGCCGCACCAACCCGGAAGGCCAGCCGTGGAACTACCCCGTGCTGGATCCCGAGCAGTACGTCGCTCCGGACGGCTCCAGCCCCGGGCCGGTGTTGCGCTTCATGGACGCGCGGCTGAGCAAGATGCTCTCCGAGTACGACGGGCTGCGCATCGACCATCCGCACGGACTCGTGTGCCCGTGGGTGTACCGCGCGGGTTCGGTGGATCCGCTGCGCGCGGTGCAGGGTGGGGCGCGGCTGTTCTCCTCGCCGGACCTGCCGGACCACCCGGAGCTGGCGCGGTATTCGATTGTCGCGCCGGAGCAGTTGGACCGCTCGGTGTCGCGTCACGCGGATGGCTGGGTGAAGGCGCTCACGGAGGAGCAGGTGGGCCGCTACGCCATCCTCTTCGACTCCGTGGTGCGCACGGCGCGCGAGCGCGGCCGGGCCCGCGAGGACGTGCTGTGCGAGGTGCTGAGCACGCTGCCGTACGAACTGTCGCGAGTGATGGCCCGCGATGGCCTGGGCCGCTTCCGCGTCACGCAGAAGGCGGACCTGAGCAACCCGGCGGACGTGTACCGCAGCGAGAACGTGGCCCCCGAGGACTGGGTCATGGTGGGCAACCACGACACGAAGTCCCTCTGGCGGCTCGTCTCCGAATGGCAGTGGAAGCACGCGCTGCGCGCCCAGGCGGATTACCTTGCCGAGCGGCTGCATCCCGAAGCGGAGGGACGTGAGGCGTTCGCGCGTCAGCTGGCGCAGGACCCGGGGCTGCTCGCGCAGGCGAAGTTCGCGGACCTGTTCGCCAGCCGGGCACGCAGCGTGATGGTGTTCTTCGCGGACCTGCTCGGCATGCCCGACACGTACAACGCGCCGGGCTCCGTGGACGCGCGCAACTGGTCGCTGCGCATCCCGCCGGACTGGGCCGCGCAGTACCAGCAGCGGCTGCGCGCGGATGCCGCGCTCAACCTGCCGCAGGTGCTCGCCATGGCGCTGCGCGCGGGCGGAGCCGAGGCTCGGGCCCGCCACGCGGACTTGCTGACGCGACTGGACGGCGCCGCTGACCAACTGCGAGGCGGCGAGCGTTGATGCTTGCAGACGACGTGCCGGACCGAACATGGATTTCCGACCCTCGTGGATGAGAAAGCGAGAGCCCCATGGGGCCGCCCGCCGGTCGCGACCGGTACGAACTGGTCCGACAGTCGGACCAGTTGGGCGGACCACGCCGGGCAGAGGGGGCGGCATGGATGCCCGGGGCCCGGGCTCAGGCGATGCGCCGCATGTCGAAGCGTGCCTGGAGCTTCCAGTGGCCGGTGCTGTCCTGCTCCTCGCCGCGCCAGGTGAAGCGGTCCGGCCCGATGTCGGAGAAGCTCCAGCGGATGGGCTTCCCGTGGTGTTCGCCCAGGAGGACGAGCCGGTCCCCGTCCCGGCCCCCGTCCAGCCGGTTGATGGCGCCACCCGTGGGGCTCACCCAGACGATGCGCCACTTCCCCCCGGCCCGGTCGAACGAGCGCACCGTGGTGCCGTAGCGTTTGTTGGCCCCAGGGCCTGACTGCGCGGGCGCGTGCCGCGACGGCACGATGAACACGTCCTGCAGGGCCCGTCCCTCCAGCACCCAGTGGAACCACCACTCGCCGTGGCTCTGGCGGACGCTTCCGTCCGGGTCATGGTCCTGGATGGTCCCGGCCCAGCCGCCCACCAACCAACCGAAGGTGGCCGCCGCGTCGCCCAGCTCCGGCGAGGGCCCGGGGCTCACCAGTGCCTCCATGAACGCCTGCGACGGGGAGACGGGAGCGGCGGGCCCTTCCGCGAGCCTGCGCCAGATGCCGGCGTATTCAACGGGCAGCCCGTCCTCGTCCACGTCCAGCAGCGCGTTGAAGCCGCTCTCCAGGCTCTCGTAGCGATAGCGCGCGGGCCCCACGCGCGTGTAGCCCTGCCGCGCGGGCACCACCTCCAGCGCGGGAAAGCGCACCCACGCCGCGCGGAGCTCCGCTCGGGTGCCTTCCTCAAGCCGCAGCCGGTTGATGGGCAGCGCGTTGGTGGAAGGGCTCAGGCCCAGGTCCACGTCCGTGCAGCCCTCCAGTTCCTCCGCGACACGGCCGTCCTTGCGCCAGTGGCCGTCACCGTCATGCTCCAGCGTGAGCGTCCGCGGCTCGCCGCGCCAGGACTGCGTCACGCTCACCCGGCGCGTGCGCCACGCGTCGTCACAGAGGACGGAGTACTCGGCCCGCAGCGGTGCGCCCTGCTCCGCGACGAGAATCAACCCAGAGAGCTCCGTCCCCTCCGGTCCTCGCCGCACCCGCGCATGCTCGAAGCCCAGCTCATCCATCACGCGCCGCCAGATGAGCTCACGCGTGACTGCCTTTGCTTCCGTTGCCATGATTCAGTCACCCCGTTGGATGTGCGGGGGGAAGGATGAAAGGACGGACCGTGGCCGACTTGGGGAAAGTGGACCTGACCACGGTGCGTCCGCTGGCCTCAGGGGACGGGTGGCGCGTCAGGGAGATCCTCTGCCGCTCCGGCCCGAAGGACCCCGTCTTCGAGGAACAGCACGCCTGGGTGTCCGTCTCCGCGGTCCTGTCGGGAAGCTTCACCTACCGCTCCCGCAACGGGCGTGTGCTGCTGACCCCGGGGGCCCTGCTGCTCGGAGAGAAGGACGCGTCCTTCTGCTGCGGCCACGAGCACGGCGTGGGCGACCGCTGCATCGCCTTCTCCTTCGACCCCGCGCTCATGGAGGAGGTGGCGGCGGACCTGTCCGGGGTGACGCGGACGGACTTCCCCACGCACCGGCTCCCGCCGCTCCAGCGCCTGGCGCCGCTCATCGCCGACGCCCAGACGCTCGCGGAGCAGCCAGGCTTGCGCGGCGCGGAGGAGCTGGCGCTGCGGATGGCCGGTGCTGCGTTGAGCGGCATCCACGCGGGCAGCGCCCGGCCTGTCACCGCCAGCGACGAGCGCCGCATGGCGGATGCCGTGCGCCTGATGGAGGCCCGGCTGGTGGAACCCCTCTCCCTGGGAGTAGTGGCGGAGGAACTGGGCATGGGCCGCCACCACCTCCTGCGCACCTTCCGCAAGGTGGTGGGAGAGAGCCCCTACAGCTACCTCCTGGGCCGCCGCTTGATACTCGCCGCGGAACGCCTGCGGATGGATGGCGAGCGCATCACGGACGTCGCGTTCGCGTGCGGGTTCGGCGACCTGTCGGAGTTCGTCCGCCGCTTCCGCGCCCGCTTCGGCGTCACCCCTTCCGCCTACCGTTCCCGTGCACGACCCGGGTCAGCCGGGACAGACGTCGCGCACGACCCGAACGGGTCTGGTCGCCCTCCTTGGAAATCCTCGTTCCCGGTGCTATCCGGTCTGCGCAATTCTTCATCTGGGTGAGGCACGGACCGCGTGGCGAATCATCGTGAGTGGGAGTTCGGAGCGCATCGCGCGTATTTCGAAGAGCCGGACTTGTTGGTGATGAAGTTCAACGGGCCCTCGAAGCTGGAGGACTCGAAGAAGGTGCTGGAGATCTGCAAGGAGGTGTCGGCGAAGGGACCGGTGTTCGTCATCTCCGACGTGTCGAACTCCAGCATCGAGAAGGATTCTCGCGAGCTGCTGGTGGCGCAGGCGAAGGCCGAGTGGTTCCGCGGTCACGTCTACCTGGGCACGGGCCCGCTCCAGCGCGCGGGCGCCAAGGCGCTGATGCTCGCCCTGTACTTCACGGGCAAGTGGACGGTGGACGTGGACTTCGCGGACTCGGAGCGCGACGCGCGCGACCTCATCGCGAAGAAGCGCCTGCAGCCGCCGAAGAAGTAGTCACTGCCCCCCGCCTCCGTGCTGCACGTCCAGCACGAGGCGCGTGGGGTTCGTCAGCTCCAGCACGCGGAACGGGGCCTGACGCGCGGTGCCCAGCACCCACGTCACCTCGCCCTCGAAGTCGCACAGGCGCTCCAGCTCCAGCACGGACGGCAGCGCGGGCTTGAGCGTGCGCTGCGCCACCGTGGCCTGGCCCTTGTCGTCGTGCGCCCGAGCCAGCGTGAAGCGCACCTCCAGCGCGGCCTGCCCCGCCGGCGTCACGTCGTTGCCGGAGCCGCACTGCTGCACCGGCGTCTTCACGTACCCCAGCTGGTAGCCCGGCAGGCGCGGCCCGTCGAACTCGAACACCGTGCGGTCGTAGTCCGCGTGGGCTCCGGTGCGCACCGAGCGCAGCGTGATGGACGGGGGCTCGCCGCGCGGCTTCTGCACCGTCGCCGTGGTCCATGCCGCGCTCCCGGCCACGGACTCGCCGCCCGCGTCCGGCGCCGCGCCCGCCGGGCCGCCTGCCTTCACGTCCAGCACCTGGTGCACCACCGGGGCGGTGGCCGCCGGGCCCTCGCGCGGCACGGTGTTGACGGGCGGAGGCGCGGCCGGCACGTCCATGGGGACGGTCTGGGGCTCCTGCTTCTGGCAGCCCAGGCCCAGCAGTCCGCAAGCCATTCCCAGCGCGTACAGCCCGTGTCGCAAGCCCATTCCGTTCCTCCGGCAGCCCCGTCTCCGGGGGGTTCCCGCTTCCTCGCACACCCGGTGCGCCAGGACCATGCCCCAGACGCCTGGAAGATGCGCCCTGCCGGCTCCGTTGCGTATAGGGTCCGCCCGGC
>NZ_RAWK01000094.1 GCF_003612165.1 Corallococcus aberystwythensis
GTCCAGCCCACGGCCCCTGCCAGCCCCGAAGGACCTCCTCCCGCCTCCCTCCCGGTGCTCCCCGTCCCCGCTCCGACTCGAACACCCGTGAGGCCTGGAATGGCCGCGCGGAACTCCGAGCGCCCGCGATACTTCCGCCCCCCCGTCTTCAAGCCCGCCGTCTCTCCGGTGCGGCGGCTGGTGGGGCTGGTCCTGCCCCTCCTGTCACTTTCCGGCATCTCCCTGGGCGCGGGCGTCGTCTGGCCCAGGCTGTCGCAGCCCTCAGAGCCCTCGCAGCCTGCTCAGCCCTCGCAGCCAGCTCGGACCACGCCGCTGGAGAGCATGCCCTCGGGCTTCGACATCTCCCACTTCCAGGCTCCGGTGGACTGGCCCACGGTGCTGAAGAACAAGCCGCACTTCGTCTTCGTGAAGGCGACGGAGGGGCAGTCCTTCCTGGACCCCCGGTTCCAGGACAACTGGAGCGCGCTGGCCAATGCCGGGGTGCGGCGCGGCGCGTACCACTTCTACCGCCCCCAGGACAGCGCGAGCGCCCAGGCGGACTTCTTCCTGAAGACGGTGAGGCTCGAGCCGGGCGATCTGCCCCCCGTGCTGGATGTGGAGGTGACCGACGCGGTGAAGCGCGACGAGCTCATCTCCGGGGTGAAGGCGTGGCTGACGCAGGTGGAGAAGGCGCTCCAGCGCAAGCCCATCATCTACAGCGACACGGTCTTCTGGCGCGAGCAGCTCGGCGCAGGCTTCCAGGACTACCCCCTGTGGATGGCGGGACGCGTGGAAGAGGAAGGACCGTGGTCCTTCTGGCAGCTCGGCAGCAACGGGGAGGTGAAGGGCCTCTCCGGGTGCGTGGACCGGGACGTCTTCCTGGGCACGGAGGAGGAGTTCGACGTCTTCCTGCGGACCGGCGTGCAGCCCAAGCCAGGCGGGGTGAAGTTGCCCGCGCTGTCCCGGTGTGCCAGGCCCACCCAGAGCACCGAGCCTCCGGTGCCGGTGCAGGTGGCGGATGGCGGCACTCCCTCCCCGCCGGATGCCGGCACGCCCGTCCCCGGGACGAAACCGTCCAAGGGGGTCCCCTACCAGGAAGGCATGACGCCGGATCCGCCTCGGCTGCTCCATCCGGGTGAGCCGCTGATCTATCCGGAGCGGGCGCTGCTCCAGGGCGTCGAGGGCGAGGCCATCCTGATGTGCACTATCGGGACGAGCGGAGCGGTGACGAACTGCCGCGCCATCAAGTTTCCCACCGGCCTGGCCGATGCGCTGATCCAGATGATGTCCACACGCCGCTACCAACCCATGACCTTCAAGGGTCGGACGGTGGCCGTGGAGTACCCCTTCTACATCAACGTGAAACTGCCCCCAGGGTACGAGCGGCGCTGACACCCGGAGAGAGGAGGCTGCTCATGCCACCGCGCCCCTCCTCCGTTGCCTCCGCGTTCTCACCCGTTGCGCTTCGCGAACTGGTCCATGAAGGAAACCAGCGTCTTCACATGGTCCACGGTCACTGCGTTGTACAGGGACACGCGGATGCCTCCCGTGATGCGGTGGCCCTTCATTCCCACCATGCCGGCCTTGGCCCCTTCGGCCACGAAGGCCTCCTCCAGCTTTTCGTCAGGCAGGCGGAACACGACGTTCATGTACGAGCGTGAGGCCTTCTCCACCGGGGCCCGGTAGAAGCCCGCGTTGCGGTCGATGGCCGCGTACAGCAGCTCCCCCTTCTCGCGGTTCCAGGCCTCTATCTGCTTCAGGCCTCCCACTCCCTTGATCCACGCGAGCACGTTGCGGCAGAGGTAGATGGAGAAGGTGGGCGGCGTGTTGTAGAGCGAGTTGTTCTCCGCGTAGGTCGCGTAGCGGAAGATCTTCGGGATGTCCTTGCGGCCCTTCGCCATGAACTCCTTGTGCACCAGCACCAGGACAATGCCTGACGGCCCGATGTTCTTCTGGGCTCCCGCGTAGATGAGCGCGAAGCGGCTCACGTCGATGGGCTTCCACAGGATGTCGGAGCTCATGTCCGCCACCAGCGGCACCTGCCCCACTTCCGGGAACGTGTGCCATTGCGTCCCGAAGAGCGTGTTGTTGCTCGTCATGTGGACGTAGGCGGCTTTCGGATCCAGCTGGAGCTCGGACTGCGTGGGGACCCGCGTGAAGCGCTTGTCCTTGTCCACCGTGTTCGCGGCGATGCGCGGCGTGCCGTAGTAGCGCGCTTCGTCCACTGCCTTCTCACTCCAGCCTCCCGTCACCAGGTAGTCCGCGGAGCCGCCCTGGGGGAGGAAGTTCATCGGCACCTGCGCGAACTGCTGCGAGGCGCCTCCCTGGAGGAAGAGGACCTCGTGGGTGTCCGGGACGGCCAGCAGCTCCTTGATGAGGGCGAGGCCCTCGTTGTGCACGGCCTCGAAGGCCTTGCCTCGGTGGCTGTGCTCGATGATCGAC
The DNA here is from genome assembly GCF_003612165.1 of Corallococcus aberystwythensis. GTDB lineage: Bacteria > Myxococcota > Myxococcia > Myxococcales > Myxococcaceae > Corallococcus > Corallococcus aberystwythensis. The sequence goes on from NZ_RAWK01000094.1 coordinate 2,422, forward strand.
ATCCCCGTGCCCTGGAAGTCGAGCAGTTCGTCCCGGGCCCGCTCCAGCGCATCCGTGGGGAGGCCGGCGGGGCCAGGATTGAAGTTGATGACGCGCATGGGACCGTGTCCTCCGGGAAGTGAACCGCTGCGCCATTCTCGCTCGCGGAACTCCGGGGGTCATCAGCAACGTGGGCGGGGGTGGACAGAGGCCTCGTCCGCCCGGTGAGGGTGGTAGCGTCCCGGTTGTGTCCCCTGCTCCCACCCCGCTGGCCTCCGCCTTCCTAGCGGCCTCTGGCTGTGCGCCGGCTTCGCTTCCAGAGCCCTCGCGCCTGGAGGGATTGCTTCGCTCCTCGGTTGACCGCGCGCTCTCGCGTTGGCCCGGGCTGGTGCTGGAGCCTCAGGCCTTCGTCGCTTTCGTCGCGGAGCGGCTGACGTCCCCGACGGCGCTCCTGGAGGCGCTCGCGGGGGACTCATCTGCCTTTTCCGAGCTGTACCTGGCCTTCGGGTGCCTTCGGCACCAGCGTGCCGCGCTCCAGTTCTTCGAGGACAGCTACCTTCGCGAGGTCGGCGCGTTCGTTTCCGGCGTGGACCGCTCGCCCTCGTTCGTGGCGGAGGTGCGCCAGCTGCTCCGTGAGAAGCTGTTCACGGCTGAACCGGGCTCCGAGCCGAAGATCGCGGAGTTCACCGGCAACGGTGCCCTGGGCGGCTGGGTGCGCGTGGCGGCGCTGCGCATCGCGCTCAACCTCAAGCGCTCTGAAACGCGGGCGGACGCCGCGGCCCAGGACTCCGTGGAGGCGGCGTTCGGTGAACAGCTGGGGCCGGAGCTTGAACACCTGCGCTCTCGCTACCGTGAGGCCTTTACGGAGGCCGTGCGTGCTGCGTTGGGTCAGCTGTCCGACAGGGACCGCACCTTGATGCGCCTGTACCACGTGGAGGCGCTGTCCCTGGAGGCCATCGCGGCGCTCTACCGCGTGCACCTGTCCACGGTTTCGCGCTGGCTCAGCCGTGCTCGTGAACAGGTGGCCGAGACCACCACGCGGCAGCTTTGCGAACGCCTGGGCGTCAGCGCGTCCTCGGTGGACAGCATCGCCGCGCTGGTCGTGAGCCAGGTGGATCTCAGCCTCACGCGGCTCCTCGGCAAGGGAGGCTGAACTTTCGCTGCAAGGGTTTTTCCGGCCGGTGTCAGGGCATCGAAAGGCCCCTTCCGGGCCTCACCGAGGAACGCCCCATGCGCATCCGTCCCTGGCTGTCCGTCGTCACCCTCGCCGCCGCCGTCTCCGCCTGCGAGCCGTTTCCGGAGGACCCTGGCTCCGTGCCCACCGAGGTGCAGTGGCCCGGCGAGAACTTCTTTCCGGAGGGCATCGCGGCCTCGAAGGACGGCACGCTCTACGCGGGCAGCCTGGGCACCGGCGCCATCGCTCGCGCCAAGCCCGGAGCACTGGGAGCGGAGGTCTTCGTCCCGGGCCGCGCCTCCTTCGGCGTCTATGGGCTCGAGGTGGATGAGGCGCACGACACGCTCTGGGCCTGCACCTACGACGACCTGCTGCTGCCCGCGCAGGCCTCGTACCTGACCGCGTATGCGCTCTCCACGGGGGCCCAGAAGGCCAGCCACGCCATGCCCAGCGAGGTCAGTTTCTGCAACGACGTCACCGTCGATGCCGCGGGCAACGTGTACGTGACGGACTCGTTCGGCAACGCGGTCTTCCGGCTGGCCATGGGAGGGACGGCGCTCGAGACCTGGTCCGCGGATGCCGCGTACGACCCCTCCGAGCCGGGCCTCATCACCCTCAATGGCATCGCGTACGACGGAGCGAGCCGGCTCTACGTTGTGAAGAGCGACACGGGCACGCTGTTCTCCATCGACATCCAACCGGATGGGAGCGCGGCGGCTCCGGTGATCATCCCGGTGACGCCCGCCCTGGAGACGCCGGATGGGGTCGAGTGGATGGACTCAGGGCGGCTCCTCGTTGTGGAGAACACGGTGGGACGGGCCTCCCTGGTGACGCTGGGTGATGGCTCCGGTGCGAAGGAGGTGCTCGCCAATGGCTTCGTGGAGCCGACCGCCGCCGCGATCACCGGGGACGGCGCGTGGGTGCTGGAGTCGCAGATGGGGTTCCTCTTCGGTGCTCCAGGAACTCCGGCCCTGCCCTTCCGGGCATACCGGGTCGCGGTGCCTCCGCTCCTGCCCTGAGCACGAACGCTTCCGGCGGGCTCCGGTACGTGGATCCCTCATCCATGACAGAGTGGGGATTATCCGAATCCTCCTCTCGATCTCGTTCTGGATCTTCCTCGCGCTGTCCAGCGCGGCGCTGTTCATTGGGGCGCTCCTGCTGTGGGCGCTCACCCGCCCGTTTGACGCGAATGGGCGCGTGCTGCACCTGTACTCGTGCTTCTGGGCGCAGCTGTATTTCTACGTAAACCCGATGTGGCACCTGCGGGTGGAGGGCCGCGAACGCCTGCCGTGGAAGGGCGCGGCGGTGCTGGTGGCCAACCACGAGTCGCTAGGGGACATCCTGGTCCTCTTCGGCCTCTACCGGCCGTTCAAGTGGGTCTCCAAGGCGGAGAACTTCAAGCTGCCACTCATCGGCTGGAACATGCGCCTCAACCGCTACGTCCCGATCATCCGTGGAGACCGCGCGAGCGTCATCCAGATGTTGGCCGAGTGTGAGCACTGGCTGTCTCGCGGCGTGCCCATCCTGATGTTTCCCGAAGGCACCCGCTCCCACGACGGCAACGTGAAGGCCTTCAAGGACGGCGCCTTCACGCTGGCCATCCAGCAGCGCTGTCCCATCATCCCCGTGGTCCTCACCGGCACCGCGCGGACCATGCCGAAGCACGGGCTCATCATCCAGCAGGCGGTCCACGCCCGGGTGCGCGTGCTGGAGCCCATCGACCCGGCGGGCTTCGCCGGGGACGTGCACGCACTGCGAGACCACGTGCGTCAGGTCATTGTCAGCGAGAAGGCACGCATGGACGCCGAACGCTGAAGGTCTCCTCCTCTCAGCCTTTTCAACCGCCTGCTGGAGCCGCACACCCCATGTCGGGATGCCCTTCCGAGGAAACGATTCTCGCCTTCGTGGAGGACCGCCTGCCGCCCGCGCAGCGCGCCCTCGCCGAGGCGCACCTCTCGCGGTGTGAGGCCTGCGGGTCGCTGCTCGCGGCCGTCGCGGCGACGTGGCACGCGGAGGGCCGGCTCGCGGAGGCGGCCCCCCTTCCCCGCTCGTTCGCTCCGGGGGAGCAGGTGGGGCCGTATGTCATCGTCGCCCATGCCGGCAGTGGCGCCATGGGCGATGTGTACCGGGCTCGCGATGGCCGGCTGGGACGGGACGTGGCGTTGAAGGTGCTCCCGCCACAATTCGCCCAGGACCCGGAGCGGCTGGCCCGCTTCCGGCAGGAGGCTCGCGCGGCGGGCGCGCTGTCCCATCCGCACCTGCTCTCCCTGTTCGACGTGGGCACCCACGAGGACGTGCCGTACCTCGTCACCGAGTGGTTGGAGGGCGTCACCCTGCGGACGCGGCTGATGCGCGGATCCCTGCCGCGGGAACAGGCGCTGCGGCTGGGCATCCAGTTGGCGCAGGGGCTCTCGGCCGCGCACGCTCGCGGCGTCATCCACCGCGACCTCAAGCCCGCGAACATCTTCCTCTGCGCGAATGGCGGCGCGCGGATCCTCGACTTCGGGCTGGCCCGGCTCACGGAGCGCAGCGAGGACGCCGCGCTGACCCAGAGCGGCGCGGTGGTGGGCACCGCCGGGTACATGGCGCCGGAGCAGATCCGCGGTCAGGGCGTGGATGCTCGCGCGGATGTGTTCTCACTGGGGGCGGTGCTCCATGAGGCCTTGAGCGGCCGTGCTCCTTTCGGCGGGGAGAGCCCCGTGGAGCGCATGAGCGCCGCGCTTCGCGATGAGCCTCCCGCGCTGCCGGGGGAATTGGGGGCGGTGATTGCGCGCTGTCTCGCGAAGGCTCCGGAGGACCGGTTCCAGTCCGCGCAGGACCTGGCCTTCGCCCTGGAGTCCATCGCGGCTCGCGGTGCGCCTCTTGCCGTGCAGCGCCATGCGGTCCCCCGCCCTGCCCTGTTCGCGGTCGCGGCGGCCGTGCTGCTGTGCGCGGTGGGCGGGCTCCTGGCGTTTGGACGCATGCGGGCCGTGCCGGCGGCGCAAGCGGTGACGACCTCGCGCCCGGTGTACCGCCCCGTCACGTTCCGCCGGGGACATGTCCTCAACGCGCGGTTCTCCGCGGACGGACACACGTTGCTCTATGGCGCGGCGTGGGAGGGAGGCGCCGCGGAGCTCTACAGCGCTCGAACGGAGCGCCCGTTGTCACAGCCGCTGGGACACCACGCGGACGTGCTCGCCGCGTCGTCCAAGGGTGAGCTGGCGGTGCTGCTGGAGCCTCGATTCTTCGACGCCGACCATGGCAGCGGGACGCTGGGCCTGATGCCGCTGGCCGGTGGTGCGCCGCGCGCCGTGCTGGATGGCGTGCTGGAGGCGGATTGGGGACTCGGAGATGGACCGCTCGCGGTGGTGCGCCGCGTGGGCGAGAACTTCCGGCTGGAGCAGCCTCCCGGCACGGTGCGCTTCGAGTCCCAGGGTTGGATCAGCCATGCGCGCGTGTCCCCCGACGGGGCGCGGATCGCCTTCCTGTTCCATGAACACCCGAAGGATGACCGGGGCGGGGTCTGGGTGCTGGAGAAGGACGGTCCGCCCCGCGAACTCTCCCAGGACTGGGCGAGCATCCGGGGACTGGCGTGGACTCCGGATGGGAGCGAGGTGTGGTTCACCGCCTCTCGCCAGGGCGCGGACTCCGAGCTGTTCGCGGTGGACCTGCGAGGCACGACGCGGGCGGTGGATCGGATCGCCGGGCGGATGGTGCTGCATGACATCTCCCGGGACGGCTCCGTGCTGGTGGATCACCCGGTCATCCGCACCGGACTCGCCTTCGGAGACGCCGGGGCGGAGCGGGACCTGGCGTGGTCTGACTCGTCGTTCATGACGGACCTGTCCCGCGACGGACGGACCCTCATCTTCGCCGAAGGGGGAGAGGTGGAGGGCCCCACCTACGGCGCCTATCTGCGCACCACCGATGGCGCCCCACCGGTCCGGCTCGGCGACGGCATCCCCATGGCGCTGTCCCCGGACGGCAAGCAGGTGCTGACGGCGCGCTACGGCGAGCGGATGGAGTTCCTGCTGCTGCCCACGGGGGCGGGTGAGCCTCGTCCTCTTTCGCTCGCTCCGGTCTCCACGGTGCTCACAGCGCGCTGGTTCCCGGATGGAAAGCGGCTGCTGCTGCGCGCGCACGAAGAGGGGCGTCCTGCTCGCCTGTGGGTGTTCGAACCTGGTGCCGGGGCGCCCACGCCCATCACGCCGGAAGGCACGGGGTTCGACACGGCCATCTCCCCGGACGGGATGCGGCTCGCGGCGGTGAATGCAGAGGGAAGCCTCCGCGTGTTCTCCGCGACGGGTGAGGCGCGCAGCGTCGTCCCCGGCCGCTTCACGGGCCAGTCGGTGGTGGGCTGGGATGCGAGCGCAGAAGCCCTCTACCTGCGCAGCGTCTCGCTCCCGGTGCGCGTCTCCAAGGTCGACGTGAAGACCGGCGTGAGCACGCCGCACCTGACCCTCCCCGCGCGGGGAAGCATGCCGGGCCTCATCTCCGTGATGACGCTGGCGCTCTCTGCGGATGGAAAGTTCTACGCATACAGTTACAACGAGGCGCTTTCGCGACTGTTCTTGGTGGAGGGATTGGCCGGGGTTCGACATTCCCCACAATGACAGTGCTAGGCTGTCATTGCGGTCCAACTCCAACCGGAGGTCGTGATGAAGCTCAAGATGGCGCTGGCGGCAGTGGCGGCATGTCTGGGATTCGCGGCGGGATTCAGCAACACCCAGGCGGAAGCGGCAGGTCCCTGCCCGTACTGCATCGACATGCGCGCCCGGTGCATGCGCGCGGCGACGACGCCGGCGGAAGAGGATGCCTGTTACGTGCAGTACTACAAGTGCCGCGATGACTGGTGCGAGCCCCGCTGAGGCCTTCGCGAAAGGCTTCCGAGAACCGCGCTGCTCCGGACCGTGCCGGGCCGGGCCGCGCGGTTCCCGTCACTTCACATCACTTCACTTCGGTGGCCTTCAGGTTCTGGTTCACGAAGTCCCAGTTCACGAGGCTGGTGAGGAAGGTCTCGATGAACTTGGGGCGCGCGTTGCGGTAGTCGATGTAGTAGGCGTGCTCCCACACGTCGATGGTCAGCAGCGCCTTCTTGCCGTGCTTCATCGGCAGGTCCGCGTTGGCCGTCTTCATCACGGACAGCTTGCCGGCGCTGTCCTGCACCAGCCACGCCCAGCCAGAGCCGAACTGCGTGGCGGCGGCGTCGGCGAACTGACGCTTGAACTCCTCGTAGGAGCCGAAGTCGCGGTTGATGGCCTCCGCGACCTCTCCCGTCGGCTTGCCACCGCCGTTGGCCGGCGTCATGCAGTTCCAGAAGAAGGTGTGGTTCCACACCTGGGCGGCGTTGTTGAACACGGGGCCATCGCTGCTGAGGATGACCTCCACCAGCGACTTGGTGGCCTCGGGCTTGCCCGCGGTCAGCTCGTTCAGCTTGTTCACGTACGTCGCGTGGTGCTTGTCGTGGTGGAACTCCAGCGTCTCCGCGCTCATGTGAGGGGCGAGCGCGTCCTTCTTGTAGGGAAGCTCGGGCAGCGTGAAGGGCATCGGGTACGTCCTTTCTGGGTTCAGTGAAGGTGCTGCTGTTCGTTCGCTACTTCGGGGCGGGCCCTGGTTCCGGGTGCGCCGTCAGCGCTCGATACGCCCGGTTCCAGTAGAGCAACGGTTCGCCGTCCACTCCCCGCTGGATGCGCTCCACGCGGCCCACCAGCAACAGGTGATCGCCGTAACGGTGCACATCCAACAGAGCGCACGCCAGACCCACCAGGCTGTCCTGCACGAAGGCCTCTTCGTCGAACATCCGGCCCTCGGCCTCCCCCTTCGCGCAGTGGATCGACACGTCGCGTTGGGTGGTGGACAGCACGCTCACACTGAAGCGACGGGCAGCCTCCACGCGCGGAAACGTGCGGGAGGCCTGCTGTAGCGCCAGGACGATCAGCGGAGGCGTCAGGGAGAGCGAGCTGAAGGAGCTGATCGTCGTCGCCGCGACCCCGTCCGTGTCCCGGACGGAGACCACCGCCACCCCGCTCGCCCACCGGGACATCGCCTCCCGGAAGTCCAGGGCCGACACCCCTTCAGTACCGCTCTGAGTCATGTGCCGGTCTCTACCACCCGCCCCGCCACCGGGTCAGCACTTCCTCCAATCCATTGGCGGAATACCAACGCACTGGCACCTGCCCTCCGGGGCCCCTCGATGGCCGCATCCCCCTGCCCTCCGTATGCTGGCCGGCCGGAGGCGCCCATGGATCCGTTGTGGGGGGAGACGCTGCGGCGTCTGGATGCGCTGCTCGTCCAGGTGTGTGACCTGGAGGAGGCCCGCGCGTCGAAGCTCCGGGGGGAACAGGAGTCGGGCTGGGATGCCGTGCGCACCACCGTGCGACCTTCCACCTCCGAGCTGGCCTTCAGCACCGCGCTCGCGGAGACGCCGCTCCTGGGGGCTTCGCCTCCCCTTCCCTTCGCCCGGCTGCGGGCTTCGCTTCGCTTGGACACCGTCGAGGAGGAGGCGCTACTGCTCCTGCTCGCGACGTGGCTGGAGCCTCGCTATGCGCGCCTGTTCGCCGTGCTTCAGGACGAAACCGCGCAGGGCTGGAACGTGGAGCGGTTGCTCTTCACCGTGCTGGGCCGCACTCCGGCTCGTGCGCAGCGCTTGCTGGCGTCGCTGACCGACAGCGGGCTGCTCGTGGGCGGTGGACTGGTGCAGACGGGCTCCGGTGCCTTTCCTCCCATGCTCCGGCCCGTGGACCTGGCTCCTGAGGTCCGGGAGGCCCTGCTGGAACTGCCGCGCCCCTCCGTGCTGGGGGACCTGTCGCTGGAGTGGCATGGCGCGGAGTTCCTGCCCTCCGGGGAGCGCGCAACTCCGGGGACGTTCGCTGTCGTGCATGGCGAGGGTGAACGGTTGGGCGTGGCGCTGGAGCTCGCCGCTGATTCGGGTGGGCCGCTGGTCGCCGCCCGGTGGGCAGGCGCTCCGGAACCTGTATCCATGGCTCGGGCCTTGTGGCGACTGGCCTCCGTGCGCGGCGCGATGCTGGCCTTGGACATGGCCGGGTGCGAGCGGGGGCTGGCGCTCTCCGTCACGGAGACGCTGTCCGGGCTGTGTCAGCGATTTGGCGGGCGGGCCCTGGTGCTCGCGGACTCCGCGCAGCCTTTCGCCGTGCCACACCATGCGGCTCCAGCGTTGGGCTTCGTCCAGCGGCGGGCCCTGTGGCTGGAGGAGGCCGGGGTCCGGGGTCTGTCATTGACGGAGGCGGATGCGGGTCAGCTGGCGTCTGGCTTTCGCGGTGGGCTCCAGGAGATCCGCCGCGCGTTCGATTCGGCTCCGGAGGGGGATGCGGACTCGCTTCGTGCCGCGGCCTCGCGGCTCGTCCAGGTTCCGCTGCGCCATGGCTACCGGTTGGAGACTTCGCGGACGTTCGCGGACCTGGTGGTGCGTGACACCACTCGCGCGGCTTTGGAGCGCCTGCTGTTCTACGTGGCACAGCGTGACCGCGTCGCGGAGGAGCGTGGTCTGTCCCGCCGCTTCCGGTTGAACACGGGCCCGGTGGCCCTGTTCTCCGGACGCTCCGGCACCGGGAAGACCCTGGCCGCGGAGGTCATTGCCCATGCGGTGGGCCGGCCGCTTTACGTCGTCGACCTGTCGCGGCTCGTCAGCAAGTACGTGGGCGAGACGGAGAAGAACATCGATGAGGTGTTGTCCCACGGCGAGCGCTCTGGCGCCGTGCTGTTCTTTGATGAAGCGGATTCGCTCTTCTCCGCTCGCACGGAGGTCAGCAACGCGAATGACCGCTTCGCCAATCTGGAGGTCGGCTTCCTCCTCCAGCGCATTGAACGCCACGACGGGCTGATCATCCTCGCCACCAACCTCCAGACCGCCATCGACGAAGCGTTCCTGCGCCGCTTCCACGCTCGCATCGAGTTCCCCTTCCCCGAGGTCGACGAGCGCCGCCGCATCTGGGAGCTGATGCTTCCGGAGGGTGTGCCACGCGCGGGGACGCTCGACCTGGCGGGCCTTGCCCAGCGGCACCGGCTGGCGGGCGGCGACATCCGCAATGCCGCACTCAAGGCCATCTTCCTCGCGGAGCAGGCTGGCGCTCCGCTGGCCCAGGAACACCTGGAGCGCGCTGTCGCGCTGGAGCTGTATGAGCTGGGCCGGCTGTCCCGACGTCCTGAGGCTGACAATGCATTGGACGCGGGTACGCGCCTGCGCCGCGTGGCGGAGGTGTTCCAGGAGGCACTGGACTCGCAGCTGAGACAACACTTCCTCAAGGAGATCCACATCCTCCACGGCTCTCCCACCCGGGAGGCGCTCGCGGGGAAGCGGCCCGCGGTGTCGCTCGCGCTCTACCGTCTGGCCGTCACCCAGAATGGATCGCTGCGGCTGGGCCTCATCGTGTCCGCGTGGTCCAACCGCGCGGAGGAGGAACATGAGCTGCTCGGCGTGCTGCATGGGCTGCTCTCACGTGGCCTTCCGCACGAGCTGGATGGCCGCAAGCTCACACCTCGCGTCCAGGAGAGTTACGACTTCGACCTGCTCCACCGCTTCTGGAGCAGTCATGGACATCCCATCCGGGCCTCCCTGGTCCTGGATGTGGAGATGACCTAGCGTTTTCCTCACTGAGGGTGCGGAGGGGGGGCCGTGCGCATCCGTGACCAGGGTTCGAAGGCCTCCACCAAGGCCACGATCCGGAAGAGCTCCGGGCGCACTCCCTCGTCCTCCGCGGCCCTTCCCCGTGCGCCGGGCGTCGTACCCCGAGGTCCCTCTTCGTCCAATCCTGCTCGCGAGCTGGCGGCCCGGCTTGCGTCGCTGAAGGGGGCTAGCCCCGCCCTCCATGGGCCCGTGCTGCGCGATGCGGCGCGCGACCTGGAGCGCCGGTGGAGTGACCCCGCGTGGCGGACGCTGGGTGGTCCCCGCTCGCACCTCTTCGAACCTTGCCCGGTGCACCCGCCCGAGGTCGCGCTGCTCTCCACTCCCGGCGCCGTGGAGGCGGAGCTGGGCATCCATGGGCTTGCACCACAGCCGAACACCGGACTTGCGCAAGCTGCGGGGACGTCCCAGCCCGCGACCATCGCGCAGCAGGAGGAGGATGCCCGGCGGCGTGACTCGGCGCGCATGGCCGTCCTGCCTCCGGGCTCCGCCGACCAGCTTGGCGACACGGCCGCGCGGCTCGCCGAGGCACGTGCTTCCGACCTCTCACCCGTGCAGGACAGCACGTCCGACGCCGCGGGACTCGGGGGCAGTACTTCCCCTGCGCCTGAAGGGCTGCAAGCGACCACCGTGGATGCGCCCAGCGCGGGCGGTGAAGCGGCCACACCGGATCAGCTCCCCGAGCCCGCCGCTATCCCCGCTGGGACGGCTCCCGGCGGCATGGACGAGGCCGCTCGCATCGACACAAAGGTGTCCGCGCTGTCGGGCCAGGGCGACGTCCGCATCGACATCCGTTCGGCCTCCAGTGGCGACACTGCCGCCCAGCCTCCTCCCATCCAGACGGAGGCCACGGCCGACACGGCCGACCCTGAAGTCCCTGCCGCGATGGAGTGGCAGAAGCAGCTGGCGTCGGCCCACGCGCAGGGCGTGCAGGGGATCCAACGGGGACTCGAAACCGCGCCGGATCCGACGGGAGCCATCGCGGCGGTGGAGCCGCCCTCCCCGCTTCCTGCTCCACCTGTTGCTCCGGAAGCGCCTGTCACGGCGGGCCCCATCCCCACCGCTCCGGCGGTGAGCGCGGACGCGGATCCCGTCGCCGCCTGGAAGGGCCGCATCGCCGGCACCACGGCGAAGGTCCCGGAGCCCCAACTTCCTCCCGCGCCCCGCTACACGTTCAAGATCACCCAGGCCGCCGTGGACCCCAACGCGGTCCGCGCCGCGCGCCTCAAACAACTGGAGGACGAGGGCAAGAAGGCCATCACCCCGGCACAGCAGCCGAAGGACCTGCCCGCCATCCCGGACGACCCCACCGGCAAGGCCTCCTCGCTGGTGGATGCGAAGTGCGAGCGGAAGCTGGAGGTCAAGGAAGCGAAGCTCCCCGACCTGCAGAGGAGTCCGCTGGGCCACGTGCCGGAGATCGGCTCGCAGCTCATGCGCGACGACGGCGGGCACATGCTCATCAAGGGCCCGCTCGGCGACATCGTCTACAAGCCCGGCGGCCCGAAGCCCACCGACCCCGACAAGCTCAAGGACTGGACGCTCCTCCAGAAGAAGATCACCGCCGCGGCCGACAAGCAGAAGAAGGCCCAGGTCCAGCCCAAGGAGCCCGCGAAGGGCATCACCGTCCTCGAACAGGCCGCGCCCGCGCCTATCAACGTCCCCGACTTCGCTCGCGTGGACATTGGCGACGTGCTGGCGCGGTTGCTCGCCGCTCCGGACAAGTACGCAGACGCCTCCGTCCAGAAGGCCCGTGAGGCGTATGTCCCCGGCGGCCTGGATGCGTCCTGGGGCACCGCGCTCATCGCCGCCGAACGGCCCATCTTCGCCGCGGAGCTCCAGCGCGTCGCGGAGGCCGCGCAGATCAAGAAGGAGGACCTGGACGCGAAGGTGGAGGCCCGCCGCAAGCAACTGGTGGACTCGCACGCCGCTACCACCGGCACGCTCAGCCAGACCCACGAGGACGCGAAGAAGAGCCTGGAGGAGAGCGGCAAGTCCTTCGCGGATTCCCTGTCGCGCATGCGCGCTTCGCTCGATGCTCAGTCCGAGGCCAAGGCCGCCGCCATCAAAGGCGGTGTGGACCTGACCGAGGCCCGCCGCAAACGCGATGCCCTCATCGCCGCCGTCGACACCAAGGTGAGCAACTGGGTCGTCCGGTACGACCAGAACGGCAAGCGCTTCAAGGAAGCCTTCGCGAAGGCCGCGACCGACCAGATGCGCGCCTACGAGCTGGCCGCCCTCCAGGACGAGTGGCTGCTCAAGAAGGACGCCGGTGATGATCCGGTGAAGCTCAAGGCCGCCACGGAGGCGTACCGCCCCACCAAGAAGTGGCTGGACGACCGCCGCAAGGAGATTGGCGCCGTCGTCACGAAGGCGAAGCGCGACATCGACCAGAGCGTGGAGCGCTACCAGCAGGAGCTTCGCGACGCCGGCAAGGAGGCCCGGGAGGTCATCCGCGACTGGCACGCGAAGCAGATTGGCTACGAGCGCGGCTTCTGGGACCGGCTGCTCGGGTGGATCATCGACTGGCTGGCCGCCGCCCACGACGAGAGCCGCGCGTGGGAGACCGCTCGCGCGGCGGAGAACAAGACGTCGCTGGATCAGAACATGCTCTTCCTCGCGGAGGTGCGCCTGCGCCAGGGCGAGGCGCTGGACGAGGAGGCCATCAAGGGCAACAGCGCCCTCAGTGAAGAGCAGAAGGCCATCCTGCTCTCCTACTACGGCAAGGGCGGCAAGGACCCCGTGCAGGCGCTGGCGGAAGGCCTGGCGGTGCGCATCACCGGCCAGCGCAAGAAGCCACTGCTGGAGGCGCTGGAGAAGGAGCTGCTCGCGTCCACCGACCTGGAGCGCCTGAAGACCGTCGTGGATCAGCAGGAGCCGCTCTTCAGCAACCGCGCTCGCAACATCAGCCTCAAGGTCTGGGAGGGCGTGGACCAGTGGGGCACGGACGAGAAGAAGATCTTCGACGCGCTCGCCAACTTGAACCCGCTGCAGGGCCACTACATCGAGGTCCTCTACGAGAAGGAGCACGGCGAGAACCTGCGCGAGCGGCTGAAGAGCGAGCTGGACGACTTCTTCAGCACGACCACGCATGACGCCGACAAGGCCGAGGCCCTGCTCTCCGGCAACGCCGCCAAGGCCGCCGCCGTGGAGCTCAATGACGCCATGGAGGGCACGTTCCTGGGCACGGGCCTGGGCACGGACGAGGACGCCATCCTCACCCTGCTTCGCGGCAAGACGCCGGAGCAGATTGAAGCCATCAAGAAGGCCTACCAGGCGAAGTACGGCAAGGAGCTCGTCGCCCAGATGGACGACGAGCTGCGCAGCGGCTCGCTCAAGACCCACGACGCGGACGAGATGCACGCCCTGGTGGAGGGCCGCACCGAGGACGCGCGCGCCATCGAGATGGACCGCGCCATGCGCGGGGGCTGGTTCTTTGGCCTGGGCACCGACCGCAAGGCCATGGAGGGCGTCTACGACCGCATCCGCAAGGAGACGGAGGCGGACGCGCAGCAGTACGGCTGGGACACCCAGACGTTCCGCGCGGAGCTGCTCAAGCGCAACCAGGCCATCGACGCGTCGTATGAGAAGCAATACGGCGCGGAGTGGACCGAGCGCACCGCCGGGGAGAGCGCGCTCAGCGCCGCGTTCCACGACGAGATGAAGGGCGAGGACCTCAAGCTCATCGAGGGCCTGCGCGACGACAAGGGGCTCCAGGTGGATGCGGCGCGCATCCGCATCGAGCACACCAGCGTCTTCTACGCGGACGACAAGATCATCCGCGACGCCATGTCCGCGGAGGGCAAGCGGCAGATCGCCGACGCGCGCCGCGACGGCTACCTGGACATCCAGGAGCGGCTGGACATCGAGCGCACGCTGGACGAGGCGAAGGTCAAGCCCGCCAGCGAAGGCCCGCTCACGGAGGAGGACCGCCGCAAGGGCCGCATCAGCGAGGTGGAGTTCCTGGACAAGTGGAGCCCGGAGAAGGTCCAGGCCCGCATCTCGAAGGAACGCAAGGAGGTGGACGTCAAGGCGAAGGCCCAGGCCCAGGCCAACGCCCCCGCGAACATGAAGGCGCTCGCGGCCGAGTACGACAGCGCCTACGTGGAGGGCACGAACCTGCAGGCGACCTTCGAGCAGGCCGTCCTGATGAACACGTCCGGCGCGGACCGGGAGGCCGTCGCGGCGCTCCTGGAGAAGGGCTACCTCACCGACGCGGAGATTGTTCAGTACGCCGTGCAGGGCGCGGGCACGGACGAGGACGCGCTCACGGAGGTCCTCGCCGGGAAGACGAAGGCGGAGATTGAGGCCATCGCCGAGGAGTGGGCGAAGAACAACCCGCCCGACGCCGGTGACACGCGCACTCCCTACCAGCGCTTCCGGGACCGGTTGGACGAGGACCTGGGCGGACGCGAGGAGTTCGACATCCTGGACATGGTGGACTTCGGCGAGCCCGTCACGCCCCGCGAGAAGGCGGACCGCGCCTGGCGCCGGGTGAACTTCGAGGCGAACTCCACCAACTTCATGGCGTCCTCGGAGTACCAGCTGGTGCTGGACCAGGCGAACGCGCTGAGCGCCGAAGTGTCCGCGCTGGAGCTGCACGAGCGGATGCGCCCGAAGCCCGGCGACACGAACTACACCGCCGACGGGCTGCGCAAGTGGCAGGACGACTGGGAGAAGAAGTCCGAGCGCGTGCAGCTCCAGGGGGAATACGCCGACGAGTCGGTGAAGATGCACCGCGAGCAGGTGGACTTCGTCACCGACCGGCTCGTGAACATCCTCGGCGCGGTGGTGATGGCGGTGGTGGTCATCATCGGCGTCATCGTCAGCATCTTCGCCCCCCCCGTGGGCGCGGGGTTCTGGGCGGCGTTCGGCGCGTTCATGGCCAGCTCGACGGTGCTGGTGGGCACGGCGCTGGCGACGGCCGCCGTCATGATGGCGACGAAGGCCGCCATGAAGGGCAGCGCCTACGGCTGGGAGGAAGCGGCCACCGACGCGGGCGTGGGCGCCCTGGACGCGCTCCTCTCCGCGGCGACCGCGGGCATGGGCTCCAAGCTGCTCAAGCTGGGGTTCCTGGCCCGCATGGCGGAGGAAGGCGGCGTGCTGGCGCGCATGACGGCGCACGGTCTGGCCCAGGGCGCCGAAGGCCTGGCGCAGTCCGTCCCTTCCGCGTTCCTGGGCAACGTCCTCAACGACGAGAACTACAAGGGCGGCAACGCGCTCTTCAACGTGCTGGCCGGCACCGCGATGCAGGCCGCGCCAGGCGCGGTGATGGCCGGGGGCCTGGGCGCGCTGGGCGGCATCTCCAAGCCCCATGTGCCGCCGCGCACCCAGGACCTGCTGAACTTCCGGGGCACGCCCAAGGAGCGGCTGACCCTCTTCAAGAAGTGGAAGGCGGAGAACCCCGCCGGGAACATGAAGGAGTTCCTGCGCGAGTTCGACGACAGCCTGCTCAAGCAGATGTCGGGCGACTTCGACCGGAAGCAGCTCCAGCGCGCGATGCGCAAGGAGCTGCTGGAGCACATCCCGCCGGCTCAGCGTAAGGCGTTCGCGAACACGCCCATCGAGATGATCCCCGAGGGCGACTTCGAGGCGATCACCGGCAGCAAATCCGCCCAGGCCGTCACGATGTTCCGGCGCGGCAAGCCCACCCTCCTCGTCAAGGCGGGCGCGGACCTGTCGGACCTGGGCGAGGAGGGGCTGCACCTGCTCCAGCGCCACGACAAGGCCACTCGCGAGCTGGTCAAGTCGCTGGACGAGCGGGCCCTGCGGCACTGGGACCAGCTGCCCATCGAGAAGCAGTTCGAGCTCTACCGCAAGAAGCTGCGCCTGGAGATTGAAGCGCAGGAGTCGCTGCTGTCCTCGCTGGAGGGCAAGCGCGGCGTGTCCATGGACCCGGCGGTGGCCACCCGCCGCATCCAGCAGGGTGAGAAGACGCTGGGGAACCTGCGCCAGCGGATGAAGGAGGTGGACGCCTTCACGCCGGTGGACATGGCGGAGTTCGGCCAGGGCGTGCGCTCGAAGCCGCAGTACCTGAACGAACCGCCGCGGCTGTTCAGCAAGAAGGAACCGCCCGGGACTCCGCCGGTTCCGGAGGCACCGAAGACGAAGCAGCTGGAGATGGACTTCTCCGCGCCGAAGCCGTCGAAGCCGCCGGAGGGAGGGGTCCCGGAGACGCCGCAGCTGGAGCTGTTCCCCGCGACGAAGCCCCCGAAGGTGGAGGCGCCCAAGCCGACCGGCGCACCCGAGCCGCCGAAGGGAGCGCTGGCCGAGGGCGACTGGCCCCAGACCTCCCTCGTCCACGCGAACGCGGACGTGGGCCCGTACTCGCTCCAGCGGCCTGACCTGGATGATCCGAAGATCGCCTTGGTGGAGCGCAAGCCCCTGACGGGGAAACTGCTCGAGCGCACCACCCAGCAGGAGAAGCTGAAGGCCGGAGAAACCCTGGCCCAGGTGGGGCCGGCCTGGGAGGAGTTCAAGTTCGTCAAGAAGAGGCGCGTGTACGAGCGGCGCTACTACCGCCTGGTCGAGAAGACCCAGGCGAACGGCGAGAAGCACCTCTTCGAGGAGATCCTCTCCGCCCGCTCGGGAAACCGGTGGGAGAGGCGCGGCGGCGACATCCGGCTCGCTGGCGAAGAGCTGGAGAAGGTCGCCTCCCTGCGGATGACCGAGGAGAAGCTGGGCGGCCGGCTGGGGCCGGGCAAGGAGTTCCAGCGCGTCACCTTCAAGCCCAAGGGCGATCAGGACAGCGGCTTCGACGAGCTGCTCTTCCAGTTCGACGATGGCGTCAATCCCACCAAGGCGGACCTCCACATCATGGAGGTCAAGGGGGGCGAGAAGGCTCCCCGGTTCCGCAGGTTCACCTCCACCGGCGAGAACCTGCACAGCAACCTGCAGCAGCTTCGCGTTGCGCTCGCCGACCCCAACTTCCAGCGCAGCCAACAGCTGAGCCCGAGGCACGCCGCGGTGGCGATGGCCGCCCTGGACGAGTGGCGGGTGAGGATCGAGGTGCGCATCGGGCCCGGGACGGACATGCCCCCCCAGATCCTGTCCAAGCGCATCGAACGGGCGGCGAGCGCCTGGCGCGAGCTGGATCTGCTCACCCGGCAGCTGCCTCCGGGCGCGGAGGACCTGGCGCTCGTCAAGCGGCTCAAGAACGACCTGAGGACGGCGCTCAAGTCGGGGAACGTCGACATCGCGGATCGGGCCTTCGACCAGATCGAGGCCATCGTGAACGGCGCCACGCCCGGCGAGGGGCTCTTCGCGAAGCATGGCCTCGCACTCGAGCGCCGGCCTCCCATGATGCGCGGCCTGGATCCCAACGAGGTCGCGGGCACCATCGTCCGGATCGACGAGAAGTTCATGCCCCCGCCCCCCGTCAAGGCTGCCTCGGTGGAGGACGTGGTGGATGTCGTCACGGGGCTGGACGAAACCAAACGGGTCCGCACGCGGGTGGCGGGCGGCCGGGTGCTGGGGTGGGGAGACTTCGACATCACCGAGTCCTTCCAATGGAAGACGCGGAAGTTCCAGGCCTTCGAGCGCGCGCAGCTGCGCGACATCCGCGACCGGCTCGTGCAGATTCCAGAACTCGACCCGCGGCGCTTCAACGCGCTGCCCCCCCTGGAAAAGGAGCTGGCGCTGCGCGAGGCGGCGGAGGCCACCTTCGAGGCGCTGGGCATCCCGAAGTCACGGCAGCCAGAGGTCCTCTTCAAGCGCCTGCGCGGGGACTATGGCTACATGAGCTGGAACTTCCGGCGCCTCAAGGGCGGACGGCTGAAGCCGTACCGGAAGCGGGGCCAGCTGGTCATCGCGAAGGGGCTGACGGTGGGCGAAGCGGTGGGCACCATCGTCCACGAGACCCGGCACTACTATCAGGCCTATCAGGCGTACCAGCTATCGCTCCGGCGCCGTGCGCATCCACTGGCGGCGCTGTGGGCGGGCAACCTTCCCGGCTCCGGCGGCGCGTACCACATCGCGGGTCCGCGCTACTATTCACAACCCATCGAGGTGGACGCGGAGACCTTCGGCCGCCGTCTCATCGATCTGCTCCCGGGGCGGTGGCCCCCATGAGGAAGAGAAGCCATGCGTGGTGCTCCGTCGAGGACAGTCACCTGCTACGTGTGCGGTTCGAAGTTCACCGTGCACCAGAAGCTGGTCGTCACGAAGCGCGACACGGCCGTGGTGCCGGACCCGGACGCGTGCCCGTACTGCGACACGCCCCTCAAGACCATTGGCGCGCTGGGCGAGGGCGAGGCCAAGGGCCTGGTGCTGCTCGCCGCGGGCTTTCCGGATGAGGTCAAGGCGTACGGGAAGCCCGAGGACTACCTGGAGGAGTTCACGCTGACAGCGAAGGACGTCGACACGCTGGTGGAGCTGGCGGAGGGATTGGACTTCGCGGCGTGGGCGCAGGACAACGCGGAGCGGCTGGCGCGGCGCAAGAACCCGCGTGTGCAGGCCGTGTCGCGCTTCCTGCCCAAGCTCCAGACGCAGATGGAGAACGGAGCGCTTCCCACGCGGTTGCGGCAGGCCGCGGAGCACGTCAAAGATGTGTACCGCGCGCGGCGGGAACGCCACCTCGCGATCTTCGAGAAGCGCCAGAAGCAGCAATGACGGGCGACGGAGGACGCATGGCGGAGCCACCGGGCAATCCCCCCACCACCTGGAGCGCGCTCTTCGCGGGCGGCCGTGAAGGCGCGAACGCGAAGGAGTTCCTGACGCTCGTGACGCCCTCCGCGCTGAAGAACGTGAACCTCCCCGAGCGCGAGGCGGGGTCCCTGTGCGAAATGCTCAGCGTGGCGCTGGTGCTGTGCGACCCCACGGAGGGCCGGGCGCTGGCGGAGCCCCTGTCGCGGCTGGCCGGACCCGCGCTCCAGCAGGTCTCGGAGGACTTCGACGACCTGCGGCCCGAAGAGGTCGTCAACGTGCTGTCGTTCGTGAACGCGCAGGAGTGCGCGGGCGTGGTGGAGGGATTGCTGGCGCGCGCGCCCGTGGAGGCGTGGCTGGAGGCGCTGATGAAGGCGCGCCGGACGCTGCACGAGGAGCTGGCGTACCGGTGTGGACTGGTGGCGCTGGCGCTGGGGACGCCGGAGCTGGCGGCCCGGTTCGTGGGCGGAGGAAAGCTGTCCCAGGACTTCACGCCGGGGCAGACGTTCGGGTTCAACGTCCAGGGCTTCGTGCGCTACCTGGCGGCGGCCCGGCTGCGGAAGGCCCCGGCCCAGGACGTGCGCCCGGCGTGGGAGACGTTCGTGGAGGCCTTCCCCCTGAAGTCGGCGGCGAGCACACTGGAGTGGAAGGACCTCTTCTGGGCGGCGCGCGCGTATTTCGTGGGCGTGGAGGGACGGCCCGTGGCGCGGGTAGGTGAAGCCCTGCATGCGCAGGTGAAGCCCGCGTGATGCGCTCCCCTGCCCTCGTCGCGCGGCCGGAGGTGTCGTTCGAGGCGATGGACCGGGTGTTGTCAGCGCTTGGCTGGTTCCTCCAGTCCGAAAGCCAGACGCCTCCGCTCATCCCTGGCGAGCCGGAGCTGGCGGTGTACGTGCGGGGTCTGACGGACACGGCGCTCCACTACACGTTCAACCCGGTGCTCCGGCTGCGGGTGCTCGAGTTCTCCGGGCGCAACGCGCTGGAGGAATGGGCGACCGTGCGCAGGGTTGTTCCGGTGCTGGACGCTCCAGCGCTCGCGGCGCTGCTGACGTCGTCGGAGACTCGGGAGGTCCTGCTGGGATTGCTGGCCACGGAGACTCTGCGCGAGCGCGCGTCGATGGAGCGTGTGGCGGCGCTGCGCTTCCATCCAGAGTTCAGCGTGTCGCGGACCGCGGAGCGCGTGCTGGCGTCGCTGGTGCCGGACGGAACGGAGGAAGCGTTCCAGCGGCTGAAGGCGGAGAAGGAGGCGCATCCGGAGCGCTCCGTGCTGTTCGCGCACCTGCCGGGCGAGGAACAGCGGCGGCAGGTGCTGCGCTGGCTCATCCACGATTACGCGGCGTCCAATCCGGACATCGACTCCGTGCTGCACTCCGCGCTGGTGGATGCGGACGCGGAGGTGCGGGTGACGGCGGTGATGGCGGCGGCGCGGTTACAGGCTCGCGCGGTGCTGCCTGCGCTGCGCGCGGCTCGGATGCCCACGTCGACACGAGAAGGGGCGGATCCGAGGGATCGGCTGTTCTATTCGAACCTGCGGGACCTGGTGGCGCAGGTGCTCGCGGGCCGGCCGTTGCCTCCCGAGGGTTCAGCAAAGCGCGAGCGGATGGCGCCTTTGCTGCGTGCACTGTCGGGCCCTGCTGACGTTCGGGATGACCCGACCCTGCTCCTGCATGCGCTCACGACGCCGGTGGATCCGGGGCCTCGTCCTGGGGCCCTGCCCGAAGCGTTGGTGGAACGGGACGGGACGTACCGGCTCCGCCGCTCCGGGTTGGAGGCGCGTTGGGTGGCGCCTGTGGAGCACTGGCTGGGGACGGGGCCGACGCTGCGGCGGGTGAAGTCACCGGGATACTTCGTCGCGCGGATGCCCGTGAGCCGGGCCGCGGCGGCCTGGGCGACGGCGGCTTCACAGGGGCCGGTGGGGACGGCGGGGACGGACGCGGAAGAACCGCTGCCTTGCACGCGTGCGGAGGCAGAGGACTTGTGCGCGGCGCTGACGAGCATTGAAGGCGTGGAGCTGCGGCTGCCTTCCAGTGAGGAATGGGAGATGGCGGCCCGTGGACCGGATGGGCGGCTGTTCCCCTGGGGCAATTCGATGCGGGACGACGGGGCTTCGCGCGCTTCGCCCTGGGGCGTGGAGAAGCTGGTGGCTTCGCTTCCGCAGTGGGCTCGGGAAGGCCTGCTGTGCGGTGGCCGGGAACAGCCGCTGTGCTCTTCGCGTCGCGAGGCGGATGCGACGGCGGCCGGGGCCGTGCGGTGGGTGCTGGCCACTCCCTGACCGTTCAGTGCCTCGCCATGCAGGCCGCCAGGAGTTCGCGGATGCGGCCACGGACATCTGGAGCCGACGCTTCGCGTCAGGGAAGAGCGGCAGGCCCTCCTCCGGAGCCGAAGCGCCTCAACTGGTCCGACTGTCGGACCAGTTGCCCGAGGCCGCGCCCGGCAGGGGCCACTTCTTCGGCATCCGGATACTGGGGGTGGCAGCGACCCGGGGCGCGCTTTGCGCCTTGAAGGTGCCTCCGGCCGAGGCCTTCATCGTGCCCCTCTGGCCGTGCTTCCGGAGGCGAAGCGCCTCAACTGGTCCGACAGTCGGACCAGTTGGCCATGGCCGCGCCCGGCACGGGGCTACTTCTTCGGCATCCGGATGCTGGGGTTGGCAGCGACCCGGGGCGCGCTCTTGGCCTTGAAACTGCCTCCGGCCGCGGCCTTCATCGTGGGTCCCCTGGCCGCGCTTCCCAGCTGAGTCCGGGGCGCGTCCGTCTTGGCCTGCTGCGAGGGCGCGATGGACTTGTTCATCGTCGGCTTGCGGTCGGGCGTCTTGCGCGTCTGGGGCGACATCGTCTTCATGGCTTGCCTCCTGGAATGCGGCCCGTGGGGATGCCTTCCAGCTTGAGTGGCACACCGGGCTGCGCAGGGACTTCCAGTTCCACCAGGCCTCCAGGGCCGGTGAGGTGCACGTCTGGGCCAAGCTCCAGGCGGCAACCCACCGCCGGACGTCCTGACTGATCCTGAGCCAGCAGCTTGCGCCGATCGTCGCTGACCACGACCGAGGGCCGCCGCAGCGCGACCTGCGCCTGCGCGATGAGCACGCAGCGCTGCCCCTTCACACTGGCTCGGACCTGGGCCCGGACCCGGGCGACTTCGGGTGCCTTGCCTTCGGGCGGCTTCGCGAGAAGCGTGGCCTTGGACGACGGCGGGCCCGGGAGCACCGCGCCTTCCCAGAGCGCTTCGAACCCTTCGTCCAGGCCCACCGCCGCGAGCGTCAGTGGCAGATGTACGGGCTCCATGCCGAGCCAGAGTTCTTCTGGCGCGACAATGGCCACTTCGGGATCCAGTTGGACGTCCGCGATCCATGACCAACGCTCGGTGAGCAGGTCCCCGAGCCATCCGGCTTCTTCTGGCGACATGCGTGCCAGGGCCTTCTCCACGTGTGCGGGGTCCGCGAGCCGTTGGAGCGCGGCGGCTCCGTCCTTGAACCGGGCGTTCTCCAACAGGCCGTCGAGTTGGCCCGGGAGGTGCTTCGAAAGGGAGCGCAGCAGGTGCGCCAATCGCTGTCTGGGTGGCAGGACGTTCATCCTCGCCTCCTCCAGAGGGAGCGGCCGGTCATCCTGCGCCGCAATCGCTGTTCTGCTTGTTGGAGCGCTTCGTGGTCCCGCGCTGAGATGCGGCGACCGTTGATGAAGAAGGCTCGTGCGCCAGGGTCGGTTTCGTACTCCGGTGCTTCGACCCACTCGGGGTCTTCACTCAGTGCTTCCTGCCGGGGTGGTGCTTCGACTCGCGGCGGCGGAAGCAATGCATTCACTTCAATGTGCACCGGTGCGGAGCGCCTCGTGTTTCGTACGAGAGGCTTTGTGGGATCCACGGCCTCGTTCCGTGCTGCCGGTGCAGGCCCGCGTGCCGTTGGCACTTCGGGCTGGACGATGCGCTCTTGCCGTCGCGGCCCGTGCTCGTCCTGGAATGGTGGGGCCTTTGACGTGTCCGGTGCAGGCGGACGGGTCGTTACGTGGGGCGACCTTCTCCGTACGGGCGTGACCGTGGGATCCACCGGGGAAGTCAGTGGTGCTGCTTGCGCGACCGCGTGCGCGACGCGATGGCGACGTGTGGGGGACTCCGGGACCCGTGCGCTGATCCTTGAGCGTCCGGTGATCCTCTCGACGGCGGGTCTCGGCACCCGGTTCCTTCGCGGACCTGGGGCCTTTACGTGTGCTTCGACAGCAATAGGGACTTCTGGGGCCGCTTGGCTCGCGGGGACAATCGAGATGCGGTCCTGCGAAGGAACAATCCTGGGCTGGATGTGCGGACTGGGCGGTTGTGTCTCCTCGACCACCGGGTGGAACTCCGGAGCGCTGGCGACGATGGGCGCCGGAGGCGGAGGCCCCTGGTGCCCCTGCTGGATTCGGGTCACGGTTTCGACCGGAGGCCGTGGTTCTTGAGTGCTTGCTGACGTCCCTTCAGGCCGGGGAACGCGGCGCCGGATGGGCGTGAGGGATTCCATGACGGTGGGAGCCTGGAACTTCGCAGGCCTGGGTACTGGTGGCGCCACTTCACCTGGATCCGTGTGCCCCATGGACCTGGGGCCTGACGTGGGCGACGCGGTCTTCACCGCTCGGCCTGACTCTCCTCCCCTCCTCTGCGCGCCCGGTGTTGGCAGCGACGGTGGCAGTGGCGGATCCACCTTGAAGTCACCTGCCTCCCCCCGCTCCAACGGGTGAAGCACCCGGTCCAGATCCGCGAGCAGCGCGGCCACCGCGAAGAGGTCGTCTCTTGCTTCGCTCATGTCGGCACCCCCAGCCAGGACTTGAGGACCGTGGTCGCGGCCCTGAGCTCCGGATCCCTCAACACCGTCTTCGTCACTCCACCGTCCTGCACCGTGATGTTCGCTGTGCCTGGATCCAGCTCGATGGGCAGCATCACTCCCGTGGCGAGGCTGGGGCCTCCGAAGCCCTTGAAGTCGCGCCGCAGCGTCACGTCGCGCACCAGCGCCTTCGGCAGTTGCAGGTCGCGCAGCGTGATGACCACGACCTCTTCGTCGTCCTCGCAGCACAGCGGCGTGGGCGTCGTCGTCACCTCGTCGTCCGCTCGGGCCGCCGCCCCCGTGCGCACGTCCACCGTGTCCACCTGGGCCACGCCCTGCCACCAAGTGCCTTCTTCGTCCGCTCCTCGCACCAGTAACAATTCGCCCGGCCTTGCCATCTGCACCGGCTGGCTTGAACCGGATGTGCTCGCCACCGGCATTCCGTCCAGGAATAGCCGCGTCGCCCCCACATCCACTGGTGGCAGCAGGTTGAACGTCTGGCCTGGGTAGGGTGCCGCCACCGCCGGTGGCACGAGGCCCAGCGCACCACCGCCCTGCCCCAGCAGCAGGTTCAGCTTCGCGCCCAGGGTGATGATTTCCTGCACCGTTCCGTCTGCCTGTGGCCCCACCGCCGCGTGTCCGTCCAGCAGCTCCTGCGTGGAGAGGGACACCGCGTTTCCATTCACGGGGGATCCACTCCTCACCAGTCCCGCGACTCCCGGCAGCTTCGCGTCCGTTGCGATGGACACGTTCAGCGGCGCGATGCGCAGGCGCTTCTCGGCCCCCTTCACCTCCCAGCCCAGCACCAGCGCCAGCGTGGGCCGGTCCCCTCCCACTTGCGCGATGTGTCCCGCCTGCACCCGCCCCAGGTCCACCGTGGGCGTCACCGACAGCGCTGTCGCCTGCGTGGGCGTGTCCTTCACCAGCAGCACCGTGCCCACCAGCGGAATCCCCGTGGACTGTCCCGCGAGCACTCGCGTCAGGCTGTCGCAGAAGGGTTGCAACACCTGCCGCATCAGCGGCGCCAGCGCGATCCGGTTTCGCGCTTCGAACCATCGCTGGCGGAACACCCAGTGGAAGCGCAGCGACCACTCCAGCGTCCGGAGCATTCGCAACGGCCCGTCTGGATATGCCAGCCGCGCCTCCACCGCCGCGTCCATTCCCTTCCCCGCTTCGATGTCCAACGTCGTCAACTCGTTGGACAGCTGCCCGGGGATGCCCGGTGAGTCCGCCCTCCGCAGCGTCGTCTTCAGCGACGCCAGCCCCGGCACGGACGCAATCACGGTGCGCGGCGGCTGGAGCGCCGTGGCCACCGCGCCGTAGTCCGTCGCCGAGGCCTGCAATGAATCCGCCGCGCGCTGGAGCGCATCCGTCAGCTCGGGCGTCGCGCCCTGCTCCTCCACCGTGGCCTTCGCCTGGAGCAGCACGTCGCGGTCCGCCAGACATTCGCTCTGCCGGGTCGCGGCCCCGGATGCCACCGGGTCGAAGGCGCTGGATGCCGACGTGACGCTCAGCCCGTCCAGCACGCTGCTCAGGGACACCGTCTCCGCTGTCGTCTTCAGCTCCGCCCGCCTCTCGCTGCGCAGGCCCGTCCACGTCCCCAGCTCCGCGATGCCACTCTCCGCGGCCTCCTTCCGCTGGTCCGTGGTGAAGAGGCCCGCGTCGATGGCGTCCTCCACGGTGCCGCTCGCTGACAGGGGCCCGAAGTCATACGTGGGCACGCGCACCGCCACCTCGCCGCCGTGCTTCTCGTCGCGGAACGCGAACAGCGTCACCGTGCCCGCCAGCAACGCCGCTCCCGTGAGCTTTCCGTCGCTGTCAGTGCCAATGGTGCCCGCCGCGAACTCCAGTTCCTCCACTCCGGGCAACCGGCCCTCCGTCCCCACGAGCGCACCGACGGACACCGCCGGCAGTCCTTCGCCCCGGGGGGCCGCGGACAGGGCCGGCGCCAGCGCGATGCCCACCGCGCGACGGCGGGCCCGCTCGATGACGTTGAACACGGGCAGCAGCGCGCACACCGTCTGCACGTGCGGCGCGTCTTGATCCGCCACGCCGTCCATGCGGTCCAGGAACGCCTCCAGCTGCTTCCAGGCCGCCTGCCACCCGTCCAGCTCCATGCTCAGGCGCTTCACCGCGCTCACGGGCCGCTTCCTTTCTTCGGCGTGTCCGTGGGGGGCGTGGGCGTCTCCGTCGCGGGCGGCTGCGGCCCCGGCACGCGCTCCGACGCTCCCGGCCCGCCGAGCCCCATCGCCAGCGAACGCCCTCCCCGGCGCTGGGCGTGCTTCGTGGAGGCCATGCCCTCCAGGATCTCCTTCTGCTCCTCCACGTGCTCCTTGGACTGGTCCAGCACCTCCACCAGTGTGGAGCGGCTCCGCTCGGCGGCGGCCTTCAGTTCCTCCGGCGTGCGTCCGATCGCCTTCACGAATCCCTCAGGCGCCCGCTCCACCGCCTTCACGAACTTGTCCGCCTGACGCTGGGTCTTCGTCTTCAGGTTGCCCCAGGCGTCCTTCACCTCGTCCGCGCTCGCCTCCAGCACCTGCCCTGCTTCACTGTCCTTCAGCGCCTGCTTCACGTCCTGGAGCGTGAGCTCTCCCGACGCCAGATCCATCGCGGCGGACAGGCCCAACAGCTCCCAGAGCATCGCGGCCTTCGCCAGGTTGGGGCCCGCCGCCAGCAGGCAGATGCCTCCCACGTAGCCTCCCGGCGGCCGGTTCGCCGCCGTGAGGAAGGCCTGCTTCAGCCCCGCCACCCCGCCCGTCGTGGACACCGGCAGCGCGTACATGCCCGCGGACTTGAGCGCGTTCAGCAGGTCGATGATGGCCTGCACCGCCTGCGCCAGCTTCATCAGCACCTGCACCTTGTCCTGCATCGCCGCGGCGAGGCTGCGCAGGAGCGCCGCGAGGTTGTCCACCGACAGGAGCAGCGACTTGAGCGACTCCGGGAGGATGAGCAGCTTCTCCAGGTCCGGGAACAGGTCGCGCATGCGCGCGGACTTCCAGTCCGGCTTCACCGACTTGCCGCGCGCCCGGCTGCGGCGTGGATCCAACGCGCCCTTGGGGTACTTCTCGAACGCCTTCTTGAACGCGCTGATGTTGAGCAGCTTGCCCAGCAGGTACAGCGCCTGCCGGAGCGAATCCAGCGACGGTGCGGCCATCACGATGAACACCGCCTGCACGGGTGCTCCATCCGTCACCGTCGGGCGCGAGTCGTCTCCTGGATCATCGAACGACGCGACGAACCGCCCCGCCCAGCGCGCGAAGCCGTCCGGCGTCACCGGCGGACGCTCCAGCGCGAAGCCCGCCTTGAAGTCCTTGGGGATGTTCGGGATGAAGCCCGTCTCCGCGAGGTTCGTCTCCGTGGGGGTGATGCCCGGCGCGTCCGCGTAGAGGTACGCACCCGCGTTGAGCAGGTCGTTGATGATGTCCTTGAGCAGCGCGTAGGCCGCGAGGATGAGCGCCCGGAACGGATCCGGCAGCCCCAGGAGGATGGCCACCAGCGCCTCGAGCAGCGCCTGCACGAACTGGAGCACCGCGATGATGATTTTCAGCGGCGGCTTGAGGATGCCCACCAGCTGCTCCACCCCCGGCGGCACGCCCACCACCAGCGGACGCCACGCGGGCCCGGCTTCGGCGCCGGTGGCATCTGTCTCCTCCAGTGCCTTCGCCAGCTCCTCGCAGCAGACCTCCAGCGCGCCGTGGAGCTCAGCGATAGCGGCGTCGTTGAACTCGGCCACGCGCGTCCTCCCGGGTGCGTTGTTCCAGCTCCATCAGCTTCTCCAGCCGCTCGGCGTCCTGGGCCACGCCCACCGCCGCCGCCTGGAGCAACAGGGCCTTCACCTCTTCCAGCCGCTCGCGCAGCACGGACGCGTCCAGCGGACTCCAGCCGGGCTCCTTCATCGCGTCACCCCACCGGCATGCGCTTGACGAAGCCGAAGTAGGACCAGTCCAGCATGGGCGTCATCGCGGCCCAGACGTCCAGCAGCGGCCCATACGCGGCCACCGTCATCGGGTTCACCGCCTTGAGGATCTGCGCCAGCATCGTGAAGTGGATGGCCAGCCCGTCCCCCAACACCATGGGCGAGATGGCGGAGATGCCGCCCACCTGGCACATGCCCAGCATGGTGTTGATGGACACGTTGCCCATCAGCGCGTCGATGGAGACGGCGTTGAGCGACGGGCCGGGCATGTCCGGCATCGTCGCGGCGACCTTCACCGCCTTGCCCGCCGCGAGGTTCAGGTTGCCACCGGACGTGAGGCCGTAGCCGCCCACCGCCGACTCCTGCGATGCGCCGGACACGATGCGCTTGTGGCTGCCCTGGATGCGGTCCTCGCGCGGGCCGCCCACCGTCTCCTTCAGGCCGGTGTCGCTCACCACGCGCGAGTAGCCCGCCACGTCCACCTTCTCCGTCAGCGACCCCGTCACGTGCAGCGTCACGTCCCCGCCCACGTCGCGGGTGTGGCTGCCGTCCACCGTCTCGTCCTGCTTGCCCGCAACCTCCAGCCGGTCGTCGCCGTCCACCTCCGCGGAGCGGTTGCCCTCGTTGATGGTGCGCTCGTTGCTGATGAGCCGGTCCAGTCCCTCCGCGGACAGGATGAGGCGGTTGCCCTGCCGGTCGTGGATCTCCACGCGCGCGGTCTCCGGCCGGTCATCCAGGACGATGTAGTGGCCCGTGGCGGACTTGAGCATCCGCACGCCCGGCACCGCGGACTGGGGCGGATAGTCGTGCTTGGGGACTTCGCTGACGTCCGGGGCCACTCGCGCGGTGGAGTCCGGCTGGCCCAGGTCGGACAGCGCCGGCTGTCCCCACCACATGCCGCTCCAGATGGGTTGGGAGAGGTCTCCGCCCTCGAACTCCACCCAGACGCCCGCGCCCACGTCCGGCACCACGAAGAGGCCTTGATCCGGCCCCGCGTACGGTGTGCACGGCATGGCCCAGCCGGTGGCCACGTCCCCCATCAGGCGCGGCACCACGCACTGGATGCGCCCCAGGTTGAGGGGGTCCGAGACGTTGGCCACATAGCCGCGGTACTTGCCGAAGTAGCGGCTCTCCGTGCGTTCGATGAGCTGCTGCAGCAGTTGTTCAATCATCGCGCGCTCCCCAGGTCGTTGTCCTCGTCGTACGGGCGCACGCCGGAGACGTCTGACAGGTTGATGTAGACGGGTGTGGCGCCATCCGGCCCGGTGAGGTGGACGACGTCGTCGATGAGCTCCACCACCAGGCCCACGTACACCTGGCCCAGCGTGGTGAAGAGGTAGCAGCGCTGCCCCATGCTGGCTTCGAGCAGCTTGCGCATCACTCCTCCAACTTCTGCACCAGCCGCGTGGCCAGCTTCACGCGCGTGTCCACCCAGACGCCCACTTCGCGCTGGCGCTCGGCGGCGAGCTTGCGGCGCGCGGCGCGCACCAGGTCCTGGAGCGTCACGGGCACCGTGGGCACCGGCGGCAGGCGGGAGATGCGCACGTCCAGGGCCTTGAGCACGGAGGTGTCCAGGTCCAGCTTCGCGCGCGCGCCGGCCAGGTTCGCCAGCGCCGCGGCCTTCGCATCGGGCGCGTCCGGCGTGGCGGAGAGGGTGACTTCAGGCAGCGCGGTGCGCTGGAGGGCGACGCGGCCACTGAGGGCGAAGGGGTCGGGCATGGGGGTTGGGCTCCTCAAAGGGTTCCAGCGCTACGGGTTGAGCTCCACCACGGCGTCGGCTTCCTGGACGTGCACGCCGGAGGTGGTCGCGTTGCCGACGGCCGCTACTCGCGAGCCGCCCAGGATGACGACGGAGTGGGCATACGGATCCGGCGGCGGCTCTGGCGGCAGGGCCTGCACGCCCGCGTCCTGCACGGGCTTGGGGCCAGCCGTGCCGCCCGTGTAGAACGAGTCCGCCAGCACCTCGTGCAGCACGGAGACGTTGAGGATGCTCTCCTTCACGGTGGACGCCGCCGAGTCGATGCCGAGCACGCTCTTGTCCACCAGCTGGAGGGCCTTCTTCGGATCGCCCTCCGACGCGGCCAGCACGGAGCGCACCTGGCCCTGCACGTCCTCCGGCCTCGCCGCGTGCATCGCGACGCGGTCCACCAGGTCGCGCAGCGCGCTCGTGGGCGAGTCGTCCGCCGGCACCGCGATGCCGTAGAGCGTCCGGGCGCCCAGCCGCACGTCCATGGTCGCGGGCAGCTTGGAGCGGATGTCCTCCACGGTGGGTTGATCCAACACGGCCTTGGTGGGGATC
>NZ_RAWK01000095.1 GCF_003612165.1 Corallococcus aberystwythensis
GGGACGGTCAACGGTCGTGCATGGCTTTCGGCGTTGGCGGTGGCGGTGGGCGCGGCCCCGGCCTTCGCGCAGGGCGGACCCGTCCTGACGGATCCGATGAGCGTGCGCCGCCTGGCGGACCTCACCTCCGAGCCCCAGCTCGCACCCAACATCTCTCTCCCCGGCACCCAGGGCACCGCCGAGTTGAACGGGCGCCTGTACTTCCTCGCCGCCAGGAACGGCGACAGCCCCGGGTCCACGGTCCAGGAACTCTGGGTAACGGATGGAACGTCCGTGGGCACCCGCTCCGTGCAGGAGGAGCTGCTTCCTTCCGGCACGAGCATCGGCCTGGGCTCGCTGCGCGCCACGGCCCACCGTCTGTTCTTCACCGCGACGTCGCCAGAGACCGGCCTGGAGCTGTGGACGAGCGACGGCACGCGCGAGGGCACGCGCATCACGCGCGAGCTCAACCCGGGCTGGTCCGACGGCGTCAGCCCCCTGACGCCGCTCTTCGTCTTCGGGGACACCGTGCTCTTCGCCCCGGCGAGCACGAGCAGGACGGCGTTCGACCTCTGGAAGTCGGACGGCACCGAGGCGGGCACCGTGCCCGTCAAGGACATCCACCCGGGGCTCACCTCCGCGGACGTGAACGGCTTCGCGCGCGTGGGGGACACCGTCTTCTTCAACGCGCGGAACGCGCAGGGCATCGAGCTGTGGCGCACGGATGGCACGGAGGCGGGCACCCTGCTCGTGCGCGACATCTACCCGGGCGCCGGCGACTCGCTTCCCTGGAACCTCACCGCCGTGGGCAGCACCCTCTACTTCACCGCGAATGACGGCAGCCAGCGCGGCCGTTCGCTCTGGAAGTCCGACGGCACGGAGGCGGGCACCGTGCGCATCAAGGACTTCAATACCGCCGCCACCAGCCTGATGCCCACCCACCTCGGCGCCTTGGGGGACATGCTCATCTTCGTCGTGAGCAGCACGGAGCAGGCCTCCGAGCTGTGGCGCACGGACGGCACCGAAGCGGGCACGCAGCTGCTGACGCAGCTACCCAGCGCGATGCTCAACAGCTATTCAGGCCAGTTCTCCGTGCCGGCGGGCAACCGCCTCTACCTGGTGGCCAAGGGCGCCCAGCTCGGGGATTCAGTGTGGGTGACGGACGGGACGAAGGCAGGCACCACGCGCCTGCCGAGCCCCGCCGCGTACGGGCACGAGTCCGTGCGCGGTGTCACCGCGTGGGAGGACGGGCTCGCCTTCACCTTGATGACACCGGGGAGGGCGCACGAGCTGTGGCGCACGAATGGCACCCCCGCGGGCACGTCCCGGCTGGCGCGGCTGCCGTCGGGCAACACGTTCGAGCCGGCCCCGGGGCTGGTGTCCTTCCAGGGCGCGCTCCTGACGACGTCGGGCGACCCGTGGACGCACCGCGCCCTGTGGCGGATGGAGCGGGAGGACGCGGCGCCGACCTTCGTCTGCCCGGCCACCCAGGACGTGCCCTCCAACCTCCCCTGGGGCACCGTGGTGCACAACCTGGTCCCGGCGATGGTCGGCCACCAGGGCCCGTTCACCATCCGCTCCACCGCCCCCGAAGGCTCCGTGCTGCCGCTCTACCAGCCGGTGCCGGTCCACTACCAATACGAGGATGCCCGGGGCCGCATCGCAGCCTGTGTCATCACGATGACGTCGCGCGACATGCAGGCGCCCTCGTTCGAGAGCTGCCCGACGGGGCTCGACGTGGGCACGCGGTCGCCCCAGGGGCACACCTTCTTCTATCCGAACGCGGCGGTGAAGGATGAGACCAGCGACGTGCTCATCACCTACAGCCCGGAGAACGGCAGCGTGCTGCCCCTGGGCACCACCGTGGTGACGATGACGGCGAAGGACTCCGCCGGAAACGCGTCCACCTGCTCCTTCCCCGTCACGGTGCGCGACGGTCAGGCGCCTGGCGCCGCCTGCAAGGTGAGCGAGGTCCGCGTGGAGGCGGAAGGGCCCCAGGGCGCGCACGCGTACTGGCCGGAGGCCACGCCCACCGACAGCATCTCCGCCCAGGTCAGCGTCACCAGCACGCACGCGTCCGGGGACCTGTTCCCGCTGGGCCTCACCCGCGTGCAGGTCACCAGCGTCGACGAGGCGGGCAACAGCACCACCTGTGAGATTCAAGTGCGGGTGCGCGACTCGCGGCCTCCGCTGCTCACCTGCCCGCAGGACCAGACGCTGACCACCGCGGTGATGAGCGGCACCCGCGCGGAGTACCCCTTCGCCTCCGCCGAGGACGCCGTCTCCGCGGCGGAGCTCTCCTACAGCCCCGTCGTGGGCACGCCGCTCGCGCCGGGCCTGCACGCGGTGCAGGTCACCGCCATCGACGAGGCTGGCAACGCGTCACTCTGCAACTTCCACGTGACCGTGCAGTACGACCCGACGAGCGACATGCGGCAGGGCCTGGGCTGCTCGGTGGGCGGCGACTCGTCGTCCGCGCTGGGCTGGGTCGCGCTGCTCGCCCTCGCCTGGACGGTCAGCCGCCGTCTGAAGGACGGCAGCCCGCGCGCGTGAACCATGGGCCGTGGCGGCGTGGGGGACTTCCGCTACAGTCCTCCGCGCCAACCATGGACCTCACCCTCTTCGTCGTCGGACTCGTGAAGGTCGTCCTCGGCGGCATCGTGGCCGCGCTGGGCATTGGCCTGAGCATGCGCGGCCTGAGCCGCCTCCTGGACAGCCACCCCGTGGAGGAGCTGCGCCAGGGCAACGTCGCCGCCGGGCTGGTGCACGCCACCAGCCTCGTGTCGCTGGGGCTGCTCGTGCAGCACGCGCTGAAGGCCACGGGCGACGCGGTGGACCTGGCGGTGCAGAACCCGCCCGTGTCCGCCGTCGCGGTGCTCCAGCTGCTGGGGCTGGCGCTGGTGCACGTGGCGCTGTCGCTGGCGGTGGGCGTGGCGGTGCTCGCCCTGGGCGTGCGGCTGTTCGACAAGATGACGCCGGACATCGATGAGCTGGCGGAGGTGCGCAAGGGCAACATCGCCGCTGCGCTCCTGCTCTGCGCCTTCCTGCTGGTCATCGCGCTGCTCACCGCGCCGGGCCTCCAGGCCGCGCTCAACGGGCTCATCCCCTTCCCGCAGCTCCCCACCGGCATGCTGCGCGCGCCCGCCTGAGTCCTCGCGATGCTCGCGCGCTCATGGAAGCTGCTGCTGTCGCTGGTGCTCGTGGGGGCGCTGCTCGCCTTCGCCAGCTGGGAGGTCGTGCTGGCCCGGAAGGCGGGACGGCTGGCGGAGGCCCCGAAGCCGGAGGGGGAGGTCCCCTCTTCCGAGCCCCAGGAGGCGCTGACGGACCTGGGCGCGGTGCTGGTGCCGGAGGACACGCCCCAGGAGCGCGCGAGGGCCTATGACTGGCGCGTGGAGGGAATCGAGCCCGCCCGTCAGCAGCTGGCGTACGGCCTGGGTGAAGCGGTGGAGCGCGGGCTGGAAGAGGCGCACCGCGACTACAGCGTGCGGCTGCGCTACCGCGCCATGGGCCCGGAGCGCTTCACATACGTGGCGCCGCCGGGGTGCGGCACGGACATGCGCTGCATCTACGCGGAGCTGATGCGCAGCAACGCGGAGCCGGTGCGCGTGCTGGGCGAGCGCTTCGCCACCTCCATCCGCGAACGAGACCTGGACGCGGCGCAGGCCACGGAGCTCATCCTCGGCTTCGTGCGCCGCATCCGCTACGAGCTGCCCGGTGACGAGCCCTTCGGCATCGTCCCGCCAGGGCTGGTGCCCGCGCAGGACCGGGGCGACTGCGATTCCAAGGCGGTGCTGGCGCTGATGCTGCTGCGGCAGGTGGGCGTGGACGCGGTGATGCTCTATTCGGACGCGCTCGCGCACGCGGCCATCGGCGTGGGACTGCCCGGCACCGGCACCCGCATCCCCTTCGCGGGGCGCGGGTATCAGTACGCGGAGCTCACCGCGGAGGGCTGGCCGCTGGGGATGATTCCGCCCCAATACGACAAGCCGCAGCTGTGGCGGGTGCTGCCGCTGCCCCTGCCGGACGCGCCGGGCTGAGCGCTGGCGATTCGCGCTATTTACATGTATTCCTGCTCTATCCATTTTCAGGTGGAGAGCAGGCACATGACAAGTTCACGGACGTGGATGACGGTGGGGCTGGTGGCGCTGGCCGCCGGCTGTGGTTCCGCGGAGGACGCGGGGATGCTGGCCGGGGTGGAGCAGGCGCTGGGCGCGTGCACGCACTCGGTGACGACGAACACGTACGACGGCCCGGACTACTGGGGCACGCTGGTGTTCAAGAACACGGGGACGGTGGCCATCGCCAGCCCGGTCATCGCGCTCGACGTGCCCTCGGGGGTGACGTGTGACGATGATCAGCCCGGCTGGACGCACACGCAGTCAGGCCGCACGTGCACCTTCACGCGCACGTCGTCCCTGACGGTGGCGGTGAACGCGTCATACACGTTCAACTACTCCACCAACTCCAACACGTCCTTCACCGCGGCCAACGTGAAGGTCCAGTCCGACAGCTGCGGCGGCACGTCCCCCGGCGGCCCCGGCCTCACCGCGAACCAGAAGAAGGTGGCGGAGGCGCTGACGAGCATCTGGGAGAACGACACGCCCACGCTGGACTACGCCTATTCGGAGAACATCCAGGACGGGCGCGGCTACACCAACGGACGCGCGGGCTTCTGCACCGGCACGGGTGACGCCATCCAGGTGGTGCAGTGCTACCGGGCCCTGCGCACCGAGGCCAACGGCAACCGCCTGGCGAAGTACTGGAACGGGCTCACCGTCATCAACAACCGCTTCCTGTCCACCGGCCAGTCGCAGGCGTCCACGTCGGAGCTGGATGCCGTAGGCAACTGGACCGCGGACTGGGCCGCCAGCTTCAACACCGCCGCCACGAAGGCGGACTTCAAGCAGTGCCAGGACCAGGTGAGCGACGCGCTCTACTACACGCCCACCATCAATGAGGCCGCGAAGTGGGGCCTCACCCAGGCGCTCACCAAGGCCGCGCTGTACGACGCGTCCATCAACCACGGCTTTGACGGCATGAAGGCCCTCATCCGTCAGGCCAACACCGCCCTGGGCAACAGCGGCCAGGTGTTTCCGGTGATTGGCTACAACGGCATCACGGAGTCAGCGTGGCTCCAGAAGTTCCTGGAGAAGCGCCGCGACGTGCTGGCGGGGGACTCCACCTGGGTGGAGGCGGTGGACCGCGTGGCCGCGTACGAGAAGCAGCGCCGCCGTGGCAACTGGGACCTGGGCACCGCCCTGCGCAACGACGTGCGCGCCCGCGACTGCTGGACGACGGCCTACCCGGCGAGCGGCTACACCGTGCGCAACATCAACCCGGACGGCACCTGGAGCACGCCGTCGTCGTCCACGTACTCCTGCCAGTAGGACGACAGGACAGTCCGGCACACGGGCCGTGACGGCGGGCGCCCCGGGGTGGCATGACCCGGGGCATGGCCCGTGACGTCTCATTCTTCGACAAGCTCGCCTCGCTCCTCGCCCAGGAGCGCGAGGCCGAGAAGGCCCGCATGACCTCGCTCGCGCAGGGGCTGTCCCTGCGCGAGCGCGAGGAGCAGGGCCTGTCCGTGCTGGACCTGGAGACCGTCGAGGAGGAGGTGGGCCTGGGTGGCCGCATCCTCCTCACGCTGGCCCGCGCGGACCGGGGCCGGCTGCCCACGCGCGTGTCCAACGGCGACCTGGTGGCGGTGCTGCCCCGCCGCGCGGAGGTGAAGGACCCGGCGAAGGCGCTCGTGTCCCGCGCCACCTCCACCCGCATCCAGCTGGCCTTCGACCGCGAACCGCCCGCGTACATCTCCGAGGGCCTCCTGCGCCTGGACGTCGTCCCCAACGACGTCACCTACGAGCGCGTGCGCGCGGGCCTCCAGCGCGTGAAGGCCCTGGACAAGGGCCAGGAGCGGCACAAGCGCGAGGTGCTGCTGGGCAACGAGCCCCCGCGCTTCGACAACACGAAGGACTTCACCCCCACCCGCCCGCTCAACCCGGAGCAGCAGGACGCGGCGAAGCGCGCGCTCGCCGCGGAGGACTTCTTCCTGGTCCACGGCCCGCCCGGCACCGGCAAGTCCACCGTGCTGGCGGAGGTGGCGGCCCAGGCCGTCGCGCGCGGAGAGCGCCTGCTCTGCACCGCGGCCAGCAACGCCGCCGTCGACCACCTGTTGGAGCTGTGCCTGGAGCAGGGGCTGCGCGCCATCCGCGTGGGCCACCCCGCGCGCGTCGCGGCCCGGCTTCAGGAGCACACGCTGGACATCATCGTGGAGGAGCACCCGGACCGCGTCGTCAGCCGGGACCTGTTCGATGAGGCCTTCGACCTCTTCGGCTACGCGCGCAGGCAGCGCAACCAGGGCCGCAGCCGCGAGCGCTTCTCCAACGCCCGCTCCTCCACGGCGGAGGCCAAGGACCTGATGGACGAGGCGCGCAAGCTGGAGAAGAAGGCCGTGAAGGCCGTGCTCGCCCGCGCGGACGTGGTGTGCGTGACGCTCGCGAGCCTGGGCTCCGGCGTGCTCTCGGGCGAGGAGTTCGACCGCGCCCTGCTGGACGAAGCCACCCAGGCCACCGAACCGCTGGCCCTGCTGGGTTTCCTGCGTGCGCCCAAGGTGGTGCTGGCCGGAGACCCGCAGCAGCTGCCGCCCACCGTGTTGTCACAGGAGGCCGCGAAGGCGGGCCTGGGCACCAGCCTCTTCGAGCGCCTGTTGAAGGACCACGGCGACGACGTGAAGCGCATGCTGCGCGAGCAGTACCGGATGAACGCCGCCATCATGGCCTTCCCCTCCAAGGAGATGTACGGCGGCGAATTGCGCGCCCACCCGTCCGTGGCGGACCGCACGCTCGCGGAGGTGCTCACCGCCGGCGCCCAGGTGGACGCCCCACCCGTGCTCTACCTGGACACCGCGGGCAAGGGCTTCGACGAAGAGGAGGAGCCCACCACGCACTCCCTCCTCAACCCCGGTGAGGCCACCTACGTCATCGCCCGCGTGCGCCAGCTGCTGGCATTGGGGCTGTCTCCGCGCGAGGTCGCCGTCATCGCCCCTTACAGCGCCCAGGCCCGGCACCTGCGCGAGGCGCTGGAGGCCGTGCACCCGGAGGTGGAGGTGGACACCGTGGACGCGTTCCAGGGCCGGGAGAAGGACGCCATCGTCGTCAGCCTCACCCGCTCCAACAGCGAGGGACAGCTGGGCTTCCTCAACGACCTGCGCCGCATGAACGTGGCCCTCACCCGCGCCCGCCGGCACCTGTTCGTCGTGGGGGACTCCGCCACCCTCAGCAGCCACCCCTTCTACGCGCGCTTCATCGAGGGCACCCAGACGGACGGCGGCTACCGCTCCGCCTGGGAGTGGCCTGACCCGGCTGAGCAATGATTGTCATCCCAACGACTTCGACTTGCCCCCGGGGACTACGCAAGGAGTGCGGCCCGGGCGCGCGAAATTTGTCGCATCGCTGAACGAATTTTGTCACCCGCCTGGCCGCCGGGTGCGGGGGACGGCCGGAAATCAGGCATTTGGCCCCAGCCCAGGGGTCGGCACGAAGCATGCTTCTCTTGCGGCACACGGAGGGAATGCATGTCTCAAGCGCCTGTGGTGACCAAGGAGAATGACGTCTGGGTGATTCGGATCGACCGGCCCAACGGCAAGACCCAGGAGTACCGCTGCGCCACGGAGAGCCAGGCCCGGCAGCTGGCCATGGTGCTCGGCAAGCCGGACACCGGCGGCCCGCCGCGCCCGGCGGCGGCGTCCTCCAGCAGCGTCGCGTAGGGTCGCCAGGTCGCCAGCACCTGGGGGGACGGAGTAAGGCGTGGAGGCACGAGGAGGCACCGTGCCCGCCGCCGCATTCGAATCCCTCACCGTCGATGCCGAAGGGCTGCCGCTGCACGTGCGGCAGCGCGGCCCCCATGGCGCCCCCGCCGTGCTGTTCCTGCACGGCTGGCTGGACCACTCCCACAGCTTTGATCCGCTCTGCGAGCACCTGCCCGAGGCCTGGCGCACGGTGCTGCTCGACTTCCGGGGCATGGGGCAGAGCGGCCATGCGGGCCCCGGCGCCGCGTATCACTTCAGCGACCACCTGCTGGACGTGGAGGCCACCCTGGACGGGCTGGCCCTGCCGCCGGTGCACCTGGTGGGGCACTCGCTGGGCGGCATCGTCGCGCTCGCGTACGCCGCAGCGCGTCCGGAGCGCGTCCGCGGCCTGACCCTCATTGAGAGCCTGGGCCCCTCCGGTGGCCCGCCCACGGGCGCCGTGCAGCGGCTGCGAGGCTTCCTGGACGACTCGCGCCGGACCTCGAACCGCAAGCGCTACCCCACGGTGGAGGCCGCCGCGGAACGCCTGCGTCAGGCCAACCCCACCCTCTCCCCGGACGCGGCGCTCCTCTTCGCGCGCCATGGCACCCGGCGCACGGCCGAGGGCGACTTCGCCTTCACCTTCGACCCGCGCCACCGCCGCCGCTTCGGGCAGAGCTATGACGAGGCCCAGTGGCTGGCGCTGGAGGCCGCCGTCACCTGCCCCGTGCAGCTGCTTCGCGGCACGCAAGGGCTGTCCCCTGCCCCGGAGCTGCTGGAGGCGCGGCTGGCCGCCCTGCGCACGCTGGCCGGTCCGCCCCGCTTCTTCGAAGGCGGCCACCACGTGCACCTGGAGCAGCCCGCGGCCGTGGCCGCCGCGATCGCGGCCTTCGTCGTCGCCGGAGCCGCGGGCCCGGCGACGGAAGCGTCAACTTCATGACCTGAAAAGTTGGGGGTGCAGGTTGGCAAAAGGTCAGGAAAAACCTTTCACCCTCCAGGGCACCCCGGTTCCCTCCAGCGCTCACTTGGCCGCCGGGGCGTCCGCCAAGTCCCTGATTTCAGGGGACAGCGGGTCAACGCTCCCCCACGGCACGGGTCTTGATTAGGGAAGGCCCGCGATGGATCACGTGTCCCGGGCATCCGTGTGCGTGTGGTGGGGAAGGGTGGGGAGCGGACAATGGTGATGGGGTGGAGGGGTCGGGTCGTCCTGCTGGCGTCGTTGGTGGCGGGGACGATGGCGTGTCACGAGGAGGACCAGACGCGCGGGGTGCAGGCCACGGCGGTGCTGGACGTGGACGCGCTCGACTTCGGCGAGGTGCCGGTGGGCGAGTGGCGTGAGAAGGAAGTCCGCATCCGCAATGTCGGCTACGTGCCCTTCTCCGCGCTGGAGGCGCTGGGGATTGGCAACAACCCGTCGTACCAGGTGGAGCTGACGGACGGAGGCGGCCGCGTGCCGCCGGGCGAGTCGCACGTGGTCAAGGTGCGCTTCCACCCCCTGAAGGAAGGGCCCGTGGAGGAGACGCTGCGCGTGACGACGGACGCCAACGTGGGCGCCCTGCAGCAGCTCCAGGTGCAGGGCCTGGGCACGCCCACCCGCATCGGCGTCAACCCGCCGGTGCTGGACTACGAGACGCTGGAGGTGGACAGCGACCGCACCCTGGAGGTCACCGTCACCAACCCGGTGGACCTGCCGCTGACGCTGAAGGTGGCGGGCGACCAGGCGGACCCGTTCACGCCGGACACCATCACCGTGCCGCCCAACAGCACGCAGGTGGTGAAGACGAAGTACCTGCCCCGCGCGCTGGGGCAGATGGGCGCGCGGCTGGAGGTCATCTCCTGCGAGACGTGCACCCCGTCCGTGGTGGACCTGAAGGGCAACTCCGTGGCGAGCGCCTTCGCGTTCGACCCGGCGCCCGTGCCCTTCGACGAGATTCCGGTGCACGAGCGCACCGAGTCCTTCACCCGCGCCCGCAACATCACCTGGCGCCCGGTGACCATCTCCGCGCTGGCCACGAGCGACCGCGCCTTCTCTGCGCTGTCCAAGCCGGAGGGCGCCACGGTGCAGCCGGGCGAGGTGGTGGAGATGCGCATGGAGTTCGCCGCGCGCTTCTCCGGCCCCAACGTGGGCAACCTCACGGTGGCGTACGCGTCCGACAAGGCGCGTGAGGCCCGCGTGATGCTGGATGCGCGCGGTGGCCGGCCCACGCTGGCCGTGGCCCCGGTGGCGCTGGACTTCGGCGAGCTGCCCGTGGGCGGCAAGGTGGAGCAGGTCATCCGCATCACCAACGCGGGCAGCAACGGCCCCCTCACCTTCACCGGCGTGCGCGCCGACGGCGACGCGGTCCAGTTCAACGTGGCCACGCCCACGCGCGGCACGCAGAACTACACCTGGAAGGGCGGCACCTGGCCCGCGCTGGAGGCCAACGGCCTGCAGATCCAACCGGGCGACGACGCGCTGGAGCTGAAGGTCTACTTCGAGCCCAAGAACGAGGGCACCTTCACCGCGACGCTCTACGTGCAGTCCAACGACCTGTTCACGCCCGAGCGCGCCATCACCCTGACGGCCCGCGCCCGCGCCTCCGGTCCGTGCGTGTACGAACTCCTGCCGCAGCCGAAGCTGGAGTTCGCCAACGTGGTGCCGGGCCGCGGCGCGGTGCTGGGCTTCTACTTCCGCAACCCGGGCCGGGCCGAGTGCGCCATCAAGAACGTGCACCTGTCCAATGACGGCGGCGGCGTGTTCACCATGCCCGGCGGTCCCATCACGGGCGGCGTGGTGCTCTACGACACGGCCTTCAGCTCCATGATTGCCTTCCGCGCGCCCACCACGGGTGGCGAGTTCAACGGCGAGCTGATGCTCACCGTCAACAACCCGGCCTACCCCACGGTGACGCTGCCCATCCACGCGGTGTCCAACCCGTCGTGCCTCGTGGCCACGCCGTCCTTCGTGGACTTCGGGCCCATCCGCTACGACTGCCCGGCCAAGCCGCGCAAGACGTTCCTGTCCAACCGCTGCAGCGAGCCGCTCACCGTGGCGGACGCCACCATCGGCAACGGCACGTCGAAGCAGTTCTCCCTGATGACGCCGGTGACGGCGCCCATCACGCTCCAGCCCGGCGAGGGCTTCGAGATGGAGGTGGACTACGCCCGCAACGTGCTGGGCCAGCACTACAGCCCGCTGTACTTCCAGACGGACACGGAGGCGAACCGCTTCCTCGTCCCGCTGCTGGCGGAGACCAACCACGAGGGCATCCAGGTGGACCGCTTCACGCAGGGCACGGACAGCCAGCTGGATGTGCTCTTCGTGGTCTCCAACACCACCACCATGGAGTCCTACCAGCAGCGCCTGCGCAACGCGATTCCGGGCTGGCTTGCGCGCGCCAAGGAGCTGAACGTGGACGTGCGCGTGGGCGTCACCAGCACGGGCCTGGTGCAGCGCCCGGGCGTGTGCGGCGGCGGCGCCAACGGCGGTGAGGCCGGCCGGCTCTTCCCGGTGGACGGCAGCCGCGCCCGCGTGGTGTCCGGCGGCAGCAACAACGCCGCGGCCACCATCCAGTCCAACCTGGACGTGGGCCTGTGCCACAACCTGGTGCAGGGCCTGGAGACGATGCGCCAGGGCCTGTCCGCGCCGCTGTCCGAGCAGGCCGACGACGTCCGCACCCCGCAGCCCAACGACGGCAACCTGGGCTTCACCCGCGCCGCGGCCCGCATGGCGGTGGTGGTGCTGGCGGACGAGGACGACCACTCCGGCTTCGAGCCCGACAGCTACATCCAATTCCTCCAGACGCTGAAGGGCACGGGCATGTCCCAGCGCAGCAACCTGCACGCGCTCATCCCCAACGGCTCCTGCTCCACCGCGAGCAGCAGCGCGGACCGCTTCGCCGCGGTCGCCCGGGGCACGGGCGGCACCGTGGGCTCCATCTGCGAGGGCGACTACCGCGGGTTCCTGGACCCCATCATCCAGCAGGCCGGTGAGCCGCAGGCGGACTTCCACCTCACCGCGACGCCGGACGGCACGCAGGAGATGGTCGTGCGCGTGAACGGCCGCACCCTGGGTGCGGGCCAGTGGACCTACGACGCGGGCCGCAACGCGGTCGTCTTCGCGGCGGGCTCCGTGCCCACCCCGGGCCAGGCCGTGGAGATCCGCTACCGCAGCATCTGCGCCCCCACGCCGTGAGCTGAGCGGACGGATTCGTGACGCAGCGCGGCCGGGCCGGTCCCTCCAGGGGGGCGGCCCGGTTCGCGTTTTTGGGGGAGCCCGGGCTTTTGAGTTCAGCGCTGACGCGGCTATCGTCACGGCCGGAGTGGAAACGTTCGGCCGCTATGAATTGCTGCGCAAACTGGCCACCGGCGGCATGGGGGCTGTCTACCTTGCGCGGCAGAAGGGGCCGGTGGGCTTCCAGAAGCTGCTGGTGGTGAAGCGGCTGTTGCCCCACCTGTCGGAGGACGACGAGTTCCTCCAGATGTTCCTGGACGAGGCGCGCATCGCGGCGCTGCTCAACCACCCCAACATCGCTCAAATCTACGAGATGGGGGACGTGGACGGGCAGTACTACATCGCGATGGAGTACGTGCACGGCGAGCCCCTGGGCTCCCTGGTGCCGCGCGCGTCCGTGCACCCGGGCGGGTTTCCGCTGGGCCTGCGCTGCCGGATCATCGCGGAGGCGGCGGCGGGGCTGGACGCGGCGCACAACGCGCGCAGTCCGTCCGGCCGGAAGCTGTCGCTCATCCACCGGGACGTGTCGCCGCAGAACGTGCTGGTGGGCTTCAACGGCGGCGTGAAGCTCATCGACTTCGGCGTCGCGAAGGCGCAGGGGAAGCTGTCGCAGACGGTGGTGGGCACCATCAAGGGCAAGCACGCGTACATGTCCCCGGAGCAGGCGCGGGGCGAGCCGCTGGATGCGCGCTCGGACGTGTTCGGGCTGGGGACGGTGTTCTACGAGCTCTTGACGAACGGGCGCCTGTTCAAGCGCGAGACGGAGATGGCCACGCTCAAGGCCGTCGTGGGGCACAAGATCGTCCCCCCCTCGGAGGCGGTGCCGGGGATTCCGAAGTCGTTGGATCCCATCGTCTTCAAGGCGCTGGCGCGCAAGCGCGACGACCGGTTCACCACCGCGGGCGAGCTGCAGCTGGCGCTGGAGGAGTTCCTCCAGCAGGAGAAGCTGCACGGCACCAGCGCGCACCTGGCCGCGTTCATGCGGGACGTCTACGCGGACGAGCTGGAGGAGGAGCGCTTCGCGGCCGAGCCGACGATGATCTACTTCGACCCGCGCCTGATGGCCCGTCCGGGCAGCCCGGCTCCGGCGAAGCCGCCGGCCTCCGGGGCGACGCCGTCCGCGGCCCGGGCGCAGGCCCCGGCGAAGACGCCGCCCCGCGCGCCGGAGCCGTCGGTGAGCCAGTCATCCACGAAGGCGCCGCGCGCGCCGGAGCCGTCGGTGAGCCAGTCGTCGACGAAGGCCGCCGCGTCGCCGGAGGACTCCGGCGTGGGGCGCCCGCCGGAGCGGACGCCGCGCACGAAGGAGAACTCCGGCCTGAGCCGCCCGGAGGCCCGGCCCGTGAGGACGCGGGAGAACACCGGCCTGAGCCTCGCGGACACCCGGCCCCTTCACGACGAGGACGCGAGCCGGCCCACCTCGAAGCACGAGGCCATGCGCGCGGGGTCCGGCACCGCGAAGCATGACGCCGTGCTCGCGAACGCGGAGGGAGGCCGCTCCTCCACCGCGAAGTTCGACGCCGTGCGCGAGGACGCCGCGAAGCCGGCCCGGACGCAGGAGGGCTCCCAGGCCAGCCGTCCCGCAGCGAAGGCCGTGAAGGCCTCCGGGGACGTCAGCAGCAGCCGCTCCGCCGCGAAGGCCGTGCGCGCACCGGAGGACTCCGTCGGAGGCAAGGCGCCCGCGAAGCCGGGCCGCGCCACCGAAGGCTCCGTGTCCTCCGCCCGCCGCCCTGTTCGCGGCAGCGGTCCCGACACCGACAAGTAGGCTCCGGCCTTCCGCCAGGGCCCAGCCTGGAAGGCCAGGCGCCCTACAGGCTTGCCAGGGCCACGCGGTACAGCGCGCGGTAGCCCATGCGCGGCGCCACCTCGAACCGGTCCGCGTTGAAGATGTCGCGCAGCAGCGCCTGCCCGTCCGGCGTGGACTGCAAGCCCAGCAGCGCCGCCTCCAGCGCGGTCACCAGCGGCGCGGGCAGCCCCATGGCCACCGGCACGCCGTCATTGGGGGCTTCATCCGTGTAGGCCAGGAGCTCGAACTTCGCGCCCATCCCCGGCCCCAGCACGTCCTCCACGCCCGTGGTGAACGTGAGCCCCGTGGAGGCCGGCGGACAGAAGACGCTCGTCACCTGCGCCCTGCCCTCCAGCACCGCCTCCAGCGCGCCCTGGTACGAACCGGTGAACTGCTGCGACACGAAGGCCCGCGACGGCTCCAGCCCCTGCGTCTTGAGGAAGGCGCTGGGCAGCAGGTAGCCCGCCACCGAATCGCGGTCCACCCACGCCGCCGTGGAGCCCTTCAGCTTCTCCAGCGTCAGCCCGGAGCCCGCCCGCCCCACCAGCGCGGAGCGGTAGCTGGACATGCCCCGGCGCACGCCGCGCGTCAGCACCCGGACGCCCATGGCCTCCATGCGCGCGCACACGAAGGGCGGCGCCCAGGCCGCGTCCGCGCGCCCGGACAGCAGGTCCTTGGCCAGGGTCTCGTAGCTGGTGGCGACGTTCACCTCCACCAGCTTGCCCAGCGCGCGTTGAAGGAACGACGCGAGCCGTTCCGCACGCTCGCGCGCGGTCTCGCTGCCCAGGGATGGCGGCAGGCCGAAACGGAAGGAGTGCCGCGGACCGGAGGGAACGTGCGGGGTCATGCGACTCCCTGCTTACCCCTGCTGGTCCAACCGCGCCACTTCATCGTCCGCCAGACCGAACGTTGCCTGGAGCAGGTCCAGGATGCGCTGCTCCGCGGTGCTCGTCCGGCCGGACGCGTGGGCAAT
This sequence comes from Corallococcus aberystwythensis, assembly GCF_003612165.1. Lineage (GTDB taxonomy): Bacteria > Myxococcota > Myxococcia > Myxococcales > Myxococcaceae > Corallococcus > Corallococcus aberystwythensis. The sequence goes on from NZ_RAWK01000095.1 coordinate 14,735, forward strand.
CTTCGTGGCCAGCTGGTACGCCTTCACCCGCTGCGAGTGCGTGGCCAGCCCATGCGCCAGGACATGCAGCCGCTGCGGCAGCCCGTCCGTGGCGAGCGCCGCCACGGACTCGCTCACGAAGCCCTGCGCCCGCTCCGGGCTCACGTTCTGGAAGAGCGGATCCGCCGCGAAGCTCTCCACCATCGCGCGGGCCTCCGCCTCCTTCAGCTGGCCGTCCGCCGCCAGCACCAGCACCATCACCTCCGCGAACAGCCGCTCCAGGGGCTCGCCCAGCGCCTCCGACAGGCTGCCCCCCTGCTCGATGACGTCGATGATCTGCGCGACCTCGTCCTCGGAGATGCCCAGCGCCGCCTGGAACGTCTTGAGCAGGCCCAGTTCCGACCGGGTGGCCCGCTGATCCGCCAGCGCCACCGCCGCCGCCAGCCCGAAGGCCAGCATCCGGTTCTTGTGGTCCGGCAGCCGCCGGCGCAGCGAGGAGAGCACCTCCTCCAGGTTGCGCGCCCCGGCCAGCCGCACCGCGCTGGACTCCACCAGCAGGTTCAGCTCACCGGACTGCGTGCCCTCGAACTCCGGGCGTTCCAGCACGCGGGCCAGGAGCGTCTGCATCTCACGCTGGGACACGCTGCCGTCCGCCATGGCGGCCAGCAGCATGGCCTCCACCAGCGCCGCGTTGCGCTCATTGCGCGCCTTTACTGCCTGCTCTCGAGCCATGGACTGGCGCTCCCTTGCGTGTCGGTGGTGGGGGGATTGGCCACGGGCCCGTCTTCCGTCGCGTTCAGCGGGTCCGGGTTCAGCGTCTTGTCCAAGAGGTGCGTGGGCCGCACGTTCGACATCGCGTTGAGCAGGCTCTGGCGGACGTTGGGGATCTCCTTGCCCAGGTCCTCCACCAGCTTCTGCATCCGCTTGCGCTGCAGGTTCTCCTGCGACCCGCACAGGTCGCAGGGGATGATGGGGAACTGCTTCGCTTCCGCGAACTGGATGATCTCCTTCTCCGGCGCGTAGCACAGCGGCCGGATGACCACGTTGCGGCCGTCGTCGCTCTTGAGCAGCGGCGGCATCGCCTTGAGGCTCCCGGCGAAGAACATGTTCAGGAGCATCGTGTGGATGAGGTCGTCGCGGTGGTGGCCCAGGGCAATCTTGTTGCAGCCCAGGTGCACGGCGGCGTTGTAGAGGATGCCCCGGCGCAGGCGTGAGCACACCGAGCACTGCGTCTTCCCGGGCGGGGTCTTCTCCAGGACGATGCTGTAGGTGTCCTCCTTCAGCATCTTGTAGGCGTAGCCTTCCTTCTGGAAGTAGCCCTCCAGGATGTGGCCCGGGAAGCCCGGGTGGCCCTGGTCCAGGTTCACGGCCAGTAGGTCGAACTTCACGGGGGCGCGCCGCTGCAGCTCCCGCAGCAGGTGGAGCATCGTGTAGGAGTCCTTGCCTCCCGACACGCCCACCATGATGCGGTCCCCGGCCTCGATGAGGCGGAAGTCCGCGATGGCCCGGCCCATGTGGCCAAGCAGGCTCTTTTCAAGACGTTGGGCGTCGTTCATCGGCGGGGCCATCCTAGCGGCGGTTCGGGAAAAAACACGTCAAAGGGGCGGGCCGGTCCGCTAGCCTGCTCCCCGCGATGCCGACCTTTCCTCAGGGTGCCGTGGACGTGGTGGACCGCGCGGGCGAGGAAGCCGCCACGCGCATGCTGGAGGCCGCGCCCGAAGTGGCGGTGGACCTGGAGGCGGACGCCATGCACGCCTTCCGGGCCCGCCTGTGCTTCCTCCAGCTGGGCACCGACACGGACATCTTCCTCTTCGACACGCTCCAGCCGGGCGTGGATCCGCGCCTGCTCTCCCCCATGATGGAGGACCCCGCGCGCACGAAGTACTTCCACGCCGCCCAGGGCGACCTGCAGTTCCTCGCGGAAGCGGGCGTGCGCGTGCGCGGCCTCTTCGACACGCACCGCGCCGTGACGCTCCTGGGGTGGCCCAAGGTGGGCCTGGCGGACCTGGCCCGTGAACGTCTGGGCGTGGAGCTGCCGAAGGAGCACCAGCAGTCCGACTTCTCCCTGCGCCCCCTGCCCCCCGGCATGCGCGACTACATCGCCAACGACGTGCGCTACCTCTGCGAACTGGGCCGCCAGGTGCGCCAGGCGTGCCGCGAGGCGGACATCCTGGAAGAGGTGCTGCTGGACTGCGAGCGCATGTGCGCGGAGGCCGAGGCCCGGCCCCAGACGGGCGCCGAGTACAAGCCCAAGCTGTCCAAGAGCGGGCTCTCCGCGACGCAGTACGCGCTCGCGCACGCCATCGCGCAGGGGCTGCACAAGCTGCGGCTGGAGTGGGCGGAGAAGGACAACGTGCCCATGGGCCGCATGCTGTCCAACATGGCCATCACGGACCTGGCCCTGAAGCAGCCGGATACGCTCAAGGACCTGGCGCGCGCGGCCGGCGTGCGGGGCGCGGTGGTGCGCGCGCACGGCGACGCCATCCTCACCCTCATCCGGGACCTGCAACAGAAGGCCACCCGGGGTGAACTGGACCTGGACCGCGAGCCCAAGGGTCCGCGCGACCCCCACCGGCGCAAGCGCGAGGACGCGCTCAAGGCCTTCCGTGTGGAACAGGCCACCCTGCGCAAGGTGACGCCCAGCGTGGTGCTGACCAACCCGCTGATGGACGCGCTCGCGTCGAAGCCGCCCGCGGACGTGGCGGAGCTGTCGGGGCTGCCGTACCTCGGGGAAAAGCGGATCAAGTTGTATGGCGACAAGCTGATCGCCCTGCTCAAGCCCTTCCCGGTGCTGGGAAGCTGACGTTCCCCTGGTCCGGCGAGGCAGTCCGGGTATGATTCCGCTGAATCGCGCGGAGCGGCAGCGCATCTCTTCGCGCGCACGTTGTCCATGACCCCGGAACGCAGGTGTTCAAGCCCCATCTGGGCCTCCGGTGCCGGTTGCGAGAACCGCGTCCGTGCGTACCTTTGACGCCGCACACAGGGAGGGCGTGGCCATGTTGGGAGCCAGGACAGGCGGGGCGCGGACAGAGGTTTCCCGGTGCATTGCCGCGAGCCTTCAGTGCCAGACGGCGTGCGAAGCCGGCATGGCACGCCTGAAGGCCCAGGGCGTCGCGGCGGACGACGACGCGGTGCGGCTCCTGCGCCAGTGCGCGGAGCTGTGCGAACTCAACGTGCGCGCGCTCCAGAAGGAGAGCCGCCTGTCGCGCCGCACCGCCAGCCTGTGCTTCGAACTGGGCAGCCAGGTGGCCCGCGCCGCGTGGCTGGAGGCGCAGGACCCCGCGTCCCACGCGCTCGCCCGGGACGCGCTGCACCTGGCGCGCGCGTGCCGCCCGCTGGTGTTCGCGGCCTGAGCCGCTAGAGGCTCACGCCGTACAGCGCGCCGTACTTCGCGCGCAGGTACGCCAGGAAGTCCCGGTCCGTGAGGCCTTCTCCCGTGATGGCGCGCACGCGGTCCTCCGCGGGCAGCCGGAAGCCGTGCGAGTGCAGGTTCGCGCGCAGCCACCCCAACAGCGGCGCCGTGTCCCCTCGCGCCAGGTCCGCCTCCAGCGACGGCAGCGCCCGGTTCGCGGCGGCGTACAGCGAGGCCGCGTACAGGTTGCCCAGCGAGTACGTGGGGAAGTAGCCCAATTCACCCCAGGCCCAGTGGATGTCCTGGAGCACGCCTTGCGTGTCGTCCGGGGGCGTGATGCCCAGGTAGCGCCGCATGCGCTCGTTCCACGCGCCCGGCAGCTCCGACACGGGCAGCTCGTCGCGCAGCATCGCCAGCTCCAGCTCGTAGCGCAGGGCGATGTGCAGGTTGTACGTGACTTCATCCGCCTCCACGCGGATGAGCGACGGCACCACGTGGTTGATGCCCGCGTGGAAGCCGTCCAGGTCCACGTCCCCAAGCGCCTGCGGGAAGGACTCCTTCAGCGCGGGGAAGTGGTGCACCCAGAAGGCCCGGCCTCGGCCCACCAGGTTCTCCCACAGGCGGGACTGGGACTCGTGCAGGCCCATGGAGGGCACCGACGCCAGCGGCGTGCGGTGGTGCTCCGGGGAGAAGCCCTGTTCGTACAGGCCGTGGCCCGCCTCGTGGAGCGTGCCGAAGAGGGCGGCCGGCGGCCACGTCGCGTCCAGGCGCGTGGTGAGGCGCACGTCCTGCGCGTGCACGCTGTTGGTGAAGGGGTGGATGCTGAGGTCCTGGCGGCCCGCCTCCAGGTCGAAGCCCACGGCCTTCAAGAGCCGCATCGTGAACTGCCACTGCTGTTGGGTGTCGTAGGTGCGGCCGGAGAGGAACTCGGGGAAGGGCCGCTTCGCCTCGCCCAGCGCGGCCACCATGGGGATGAGCGAATCGCGCAGCGCGGTGAGCACCGGCGTCAGCCGCTTCACGCGCATGCCGGGCTCGAAGCCTTCCAGCAGCGCGTCGTAGCGCTCGCCGTCGTGGCCCTGCGCGTCCGCCTGTTCGCGGCGCAGGGCGAGCAGCGCCTCCAGCGCGGGCTGGAAGCGCTCGAAGCGCTTCGTCGTGCGGGCCTCGCGCCAGGCCTGGAGTCCCGCTCCCTGCGCCTCCGCCAGCGCGGTCACCAGCCGGGCGGGCAGCCGCACCGCGCGGTCGCGCTCGCGGGTGAGGACGCGCACCATGGCGCGCTCGTCGGGCGTGAGGGCCGCGGCGTCCGGCCCCCCTTCCCCGGCGCGGGCCAGGGCCTCGCCCAGGCGCGGGTCCACCAGCCGCTCGTGGTGGATGGCCTGGACGGTGGCCAATTGCTGGGCCCGGGCGGGGGCGGCACGGGCAGGCAGGTAGACCTCGCGGTCCCAGGAAGCCAGATTGATGACGCTGTTCAGGTCGTTCAGCTCATGCATCCGCGAGCGCAGCCAGGAGTCCATGGCTGTGTTTCTAGCGTGCTTCCAGGGTATGAGGTCGCCGCGATGGCCAACATCCTCCAATTCTTCATGGCACCCGACGACGAGGTCGCCTTCTTCCGTCACCTGGAGCGTCACGTCCTGGAGGTCTACCCCCGGCGCGTGCCCCCGGACTGGGTGCCCTTCCGGGCCACGCCGGACAACATCCCCCGCCTGCCGGAGGAGGACCTCTACCTGGTGGCCAGCGAGATTGGCCCCGCCATGGTGGACAAGGTGAAGCGCGGCCCGGACAAGGGATTCTGGCGCATCGACGAGGTGCGCTCGCCCGTCATCTTCATTGAACGCTCGCGCCGCAACGAGGAGGGCGAGCTGCTCAGCGGGAAGATGTGGGTGGAACTGGAGGTGACGTCCCAGACGGGCCGCCGCGACGCGGCCCCGGACAAGTTCCGCCGCCTGTACCTGGAGGTGGAGGAGTTCGTGAAGAAGACCTTCCGCCGGGGAGACCCGAAGGACTTCTTCGTCGGCAACCGCGCCGCGCGCCTCTGCAAGGAGGGGCTGGTGCTGCGCGACTCCGCCTTCCGCGGCGGCACCGTGGCGCCGCACAAGTAGCCCCCGGCCGCGGGCCGGGGGCATCCCCCCCGGCTAGCTTCCGGTCGCGGCCGACGCGCCCTGCCGCAAGAGCGGGGCCTCGGAGAGGAACTTCAGGTCCGGGTGCTTCTCCTCGGCGTGCTGGAGCGCCCAGTCGTCGCGGAAGAGCACCAGGGGCAGCCCGTCGCGGTCCTGCACCGTCTGGCGGTTGCCCTCCCAGTCGAACGACTTCGGGTCGAAGTTCGCGCCCACCACCCACCGGGCGTGGCTGAAGGGCAGCCGGTCCAGGGCGATCTTCGCGCCGTACTCGTGTTCCAGGCGGTACTGGAGCACTTCGAACTGGAGCGCGCCCACCACGCCGACGATGGGGTCCTTCATGCCCATGGAGAGCTGCTGGAAGATCTGCACCGTGCCCTCTTCGGACAGCTGCTCCAGCCCCTTCTCCATCTGCTTGCGGCGCAGCGGGTCGCGCGAGCGCACCACCGCGAAGAACTCCGGGCTGAAGCGCGGCACGCCCTCGAAGAGGACCTCCTGGGAGCCCTCCGCCAGCGAGTCGCCGATGCGGTACTGCCCCGGGTCGAACAGGCCGATGACGTCCCCCGGCCACGCGTCTTCAATGGACGTGCGCTCGGCGGCGAGGAACTGGCTGGGCTTCGCGAGCCGCACCTCCTTGCCCAGCCGCGAGTGGAACGCGTTCATGCCCTTGACGTAGCGGCCTGACACCACGCGCATGAACGCGATGCGGTCGCGGTGCGCGGGGTCCATGTTCGCTTGAATCTTGAAGACGAAGCCCGCGAACTTGGGGTTCGTCGGCTCGCGCGGGCCCTGCGTGGTGGGACGCGAAGTGGGCGCGGGCGCCAGGTCCAGGAACGCGTCCAGGAAGGGCCGCACGCCGAAGTTCGTCATCGCGCTGCCGAAGAACATGGGCGTCAGCTGCCCCGTGTCGGACTTCTCACGCGTGAAGGCATCACCGCCAATGTCGAGCAGCTCGATGTCCTCGTTGAGCTTCTCCAGCTCCGCGTCGGTGAGCACCGACTTGATTTCGGGCGAGTCGATGGACACCGAGCGCTCCGACACTTCCGACTCGCCGTGCGAGCCCTCCGCGGAGAACACGTGCACCACGCGCGCCTGCCGGTCGTAGACGCCCCGGAACTCCGGCCCCATGCCGATGGGCCAGTTCATGGGGTACGAACGGATGCCGAGCACCTGCTCCAGCTCGTTCATCAGCTCCAGCGGTTCGCGGCCGTAGCGGTCCAGCTTGTTGACGAAGGTGAAGATGGGGATGCCGCGCATGCGGCACACCTTGAAGAGCTTCTTCGTCTGAGGCTCGACGCCCTTCGCCGCGTCGATGAGCATCACCGCCGCGTCCGCCGCGGACAGCGTGCGGTAGGTGTCCTCGGAGAAGTCCTGGTGGCCCGGGGTGTCCAGCAGGTTCACCGCGTGGTCGCGGTAGGCGAACTGGAGCACGGACGACGTGACGGAGATGCCGCGCTCCTTCTCCAGCTCCATCCAGTCGCTGGTGGCGTGCCGCCGCGCCCGCTTGGCCTTCACGCTGCCAGCCAGGTGGATGGCGCCGCCGTAGAGCAGCAGCTTCTCCGTCAGGGTTGTTTTTCCCGCGTCGGGGTGGGAGATGATGGCGAAGGTCCGTCGCCGGGCGACCTCCCTCTCGAGCTCATTGGCCATGATCCGAGGCCAACTATCACGAGCGGTCGTTCCTTGCAGCCTCGCAAGCAGCGCCTGGAGGTCTGGCCGGGCTCCGGCCCTCCGGGGCACCCCTCCCTCACGCCCACACCGGAGCCACGCCATGCAGCGCATCCTCCATGCCACCGGGACCCCCTGGGAGCCCCGGGTGGGCTACTCGCGGGCGGTGCGCGCGGGCCCCTTCGTGTCCGTCTCCGGCACCACCGCCACGGACGCGGACGGCCAGCTCGTGGGTGAGGGGGACGCGTACCGGCAGGCGGCCCAGGCGCTCGCCAACATCCGCTCCGCGCTGGAGGCGGTAGGCGCCCGGGTGGAGGACGTGGTGCGCACGCGCATGTACGTCACCGACATCTCCCGCTGGGAGGAGATTGGCCGCGCCCACGGTGAGGTGTTCGCGGCCATCCGCCCCGCCACGTCCATGGTGGAGGTGAAGGCGCTCATCGACCCGAGGATGCTGGTGGAGATTGAAGCGGACGCCGTGGTGGCGTCCGCCCCGGGCGCGGGGGCCTAGAACCCGGCGGTGACGTCCGAGGGCACGTCGTCCGGCGCGCCGGGGTTGCCGGGCTCGGGCGTCGCGTCGTCGCCGGTGCCCTCCGGGGGCGCCACGTCGCCGCGCAGCTCCACCGCGGGGCAGGCCTGGAAGGTGCCCACGCGGCTGCCATCCACCTCCGTGCAGGACGCCGGGCGGCCCGCGTCCGAGCACCGGAGGAGCACGCGGAAGACCTCCTTCTCCTGCGCGTCCCAGCAGGCGCTGCCCACGTAGAAGGTGTTCGCCGCGATGTCGCCGCCCCACGCGCGCACGTCCACGCGGCCCCCGGTGCCGGGGATGTGGCGCACGGAGGAGAGCACCTTCTCCTTCGCGGACGTCGCGGTGCTGGGGAGGTTGTACGGCCCGAGCACGCGCACGCGGGTGGCGCCGGTGGCCTGGAGCTTGTGGCCCACGAAGGCGCCGGTGACGGCCTCGTGCACGGCGGGGTTCGGGGTGAAGTCCGCCAGCCGGTACGCCAGCGACTTGCTGGCCTGGCCGAAGTGGGCGAACGACATCATCAGCCGGCCCTGGCCCGCGAAGGACGGGGCCACCGCCTTCAGGTTGTCCAGGGAGAGGACCAGCGTGCCCCGGCCCCGGTGCGCCTCGCCGTCGCGCTTGAGCGCGCCCGCGGCGATGAGCTTGTAGGCGACGTCGTCCGTGCTGTTCAGCGGGCGGGCCTCCAGCTTCCACTGGTAGCGCTGGCCCGCGCCCTCGCGGATGACGAGCTTGAAGGTGGCGTTGGCGCGGTCCACGGGGCCGTACACCAGCACGTCGCCGTCCTGCGCGTTGCCGGACTGCTTCGCCAGGTCCGCCAGGGGCACCAGCGCCTGCCGGAGCGCGTCGTTGAGCGCCTTCACCTCCAGGCGGGCGCCCTCCAGCATCGCGGCGCCCTGGCCGTCGAGCGAGGCCTCCACCTGCATCAGGTCCTGGGCCACGAGCGCGGCGCCGTCCTGCGCGAGCGCGGCCGTGTTGATCTCCAGCGACGTGCCCGCGAAGTCCGGCAGGGACTCCGCGGCCTCCTGCTCATCCACCCCGCCGCACGCCGTGGAAAGCACCAGGGCCGCACCCACCGCCAACGTCTTGTTCCAGCGCATCGTCATCCTCCAGGTCGAAAGGTTCGCGTGACTGCCTGCTGCCCCTTCCAACCCGGCGAGCGCGGCGTGGTTGCGGGGCGGGGAATTCTTCCCGCGCATGATGCCATGTGCGCCGGTGTCGGTTCGCGGGGTGGCCGTCCTCCGTGGGAGGCCCTACCTTCCAGGTACCATGGGCGTCGAATGGAAGAGCAACATCGACATCGCGGACGCGCTGGAACGGGTGGCGGACCTGCTGGACACGCAGGACGCGATGCCCTTCCGGGTGGGGGCCTACCGCAAGGCGGCGGCGACCATCGCGAACTGGCCGGACTCCGTGGCGCATCTGCTGGCGGAGAACGGTGAGGCGGGCCTGAAGGCGCTGCCCGGCGTGGGCAAGAGCATCGCGGCGGCGGTCGCGGAGCTGGTGCGCACGGGGCAGATGGGGCTGCTCCAGCGGCTGGAGGGAGAGTCGTCCCCCGAGGGCCTGCTCGCCAGCGTGCCCGGCATCGGACCGGAGCTGGCGAAGCGCATCCATGAGGACTTGGACATCACGACGCTGGAGGCGCTGGAGCTGGCCTCGCACGACGGCCGGCTGGAGCGGGTGGAGGGCTTCGGGCCCCGGCGCGCGGAGCAGGTGCGCGAGGTGCTGGCGGCCCGGCTGGGGCGCAACCGGCGAGAGCGCGAGCGGGCGCGGTCCCATGGTGGAGAGGACGGGCCACGGCCTTCGGTGGCGCTGCTCTTGAAGGTGGACGCGGACTACCGGCGCAGGGCGGAGGCCGGGGAGCTGCGCCGCATCGCGCCCAAGCGCTTCAATCCATCCGGGGAAGCGTGGCTGCCGGTGATGCGCGAGCACGTGGACGACTGGAACTTCCGCGCGCTGTTCTCCAACACGGCGCTGGCGCACCAGCAGGACGCGACGGATGACTGGGTGGTCATCTACTTCGACCAGGACGACGTGGAAGGCCAGTACACCGTGGTGACCTCCCACGTCGGGCCGCTCAATGGCAGACGCGTGGTGCGCGGGCGCGAGGACGAATGCCTTGCGTACTACGCCCGCGAGCACGCGGCGCACGAAGCACCGCACGCGGGGGCATGAAGCTGGAACGACACGGGGCAGGCGGTGCATCGACCCGCCCCGTGCCGGTTGCCGGCTCAGGGGCTCAGGGCGCCGGTGAGTACACGTCGACGGCCACTCGCGCGCCGCCGCTTCCACTGCCGCCCGCGGCGAGCACGCGCCCGGAGGGCAGCAGGGCCAGCCCGTGGTGCGAGTTGCGCGTGGACAGGATGCCCGCGGACGTCCACGCGTTCATCGCGGCGTCATACACCTCCGCCGAATCGAGCACGCCCAATCCCGAGCCGCCCTCCCCCGTCACCACCAGCACGCGGCCCGTGGGCAGCGCCAGGGCGTGCGGCAGGTAGCGCGGCGTGTTCATGGGCGCCACGGTCTTCCAGGTGCCGCGCGCCACGTCGTAGATCTCCGCCGAGCGCAGCGGTCCCTCCACGCCCCAGCCGCCCGCCACCAGCACCTGCCCGCCATTGCCCAGCGGCACCGCGATGTGGCCATAGCGCGCCACCGCCATGGACGCCGTGGGCCGCCACGTCCCCGTGGCCGGATTGAACAGCTCCGCGCTCGCGGTGATGGCGTTCGCCCCGGTGGAGCTGCCGCCCATGACCAGCACCTCGCCCGAGGGCAGCGGCACCGCCGCGTGGTACGTGCGCGCATGGCCCATGGCCCCCGTGGGGCTCCAGGTGCCCGTGGCCGGATTGAACAGCTCCGCGCTCGCGAGCGTGGCGGAGGAGCTCGCGCCGGACGCGCCGCCCGCCACCAGCACCTTGCCGGAGCCCGGAAGCAACGTCGCGGTGTGACGAGCCCGTCCCGTCCCCAGGTCTCCCACCGGCGTCCAGGTCCCCGTGGCGGGCGCGTACACCTCCGTGGCGGACAGCCAGGTGGAGGCATCCCGCTGCCCGCCGCTGATCAGCACGCGTCCGTCATTCAACGGCGTGGCGGAGTGCAGGAAGCGCGCGGTGCCCAGCGCGGCGGTGTCCCGCCAGGTGTTCGCCGCCTCGTCGTACAGCACCGCGCTCGACAGCGCGGTCCCCGAGGAGGACGCACCGCCCGCCACCAGCACGTCGCCCGTGTTCAGCCGGGTGGCGCTGAGCTGCGAGCGCGCGGTGCCCAGGCCCGCGGCCGGGCTCCACGGCAGGATGGACGGACGGTAGCGCTCCGCGGACGCATTGCGCGTTCCCGCCTGGGGCACGCCGCCCAGCACCAGCACCTCTCCCGACGGCAGCAGCGCGGCGGCGTGGCTGATGCGGCGCGTGGCCATCGTCGCCGTCTCCGTCCAGGCACCGGTGGCCGGACTGTAGAGCGCGGCGCGGTCCAGGTACGGCTGGCCGCCCGTGGAGCCGCCCGTCACCAGCACCTGCCCGGAGGTGAGCAGCGTCGCGGTGTGGAAGACGCTGAGCGACGGCAGCGCGCCCTGGGCCGTCCAGGTGCCGGTGCCCGGGTCGAACAACTCGGTCGTGTCCGTGGCCAGGCTGCCCGAGAAGCCGCCCGCCACCAGCACCTGACCGGACAGGAGCAGCGTCGCCGTGTGCCCCATGCGCTGCGTGGTCATGAGGCCCACCGCCGTCCACTCGCCCGTCGCGGGGTCGTAGCGCTCCGCCGTCGCGAGCACGCTCCCGTTGGCGCTGTCCCGGCCCCCCGTCACCAGCACCTGACCGTCCGGCAGCAGCGTCGCCGTGTGGCCCAGGCGGGCCGCGCCCAGGCGGCCGGTGACGGCCCAGGTGTTCGTCGCGGGGGTGTACAGCAGCGCGGTGGCCAGCGCGTTGCCAAAGCCGCTGTCGCCGCCCACCACCAGCACCCGGCCGTCGGGGAGCAGCGTCGCGGTGTGCTGGGAACGGGCCACGTCCAGCCCGCTCACCGCGGACCAGCTGTTGGTGTCCGTGTCGAACAGCTCCGCGCCGTTCGCGGCCAGGACGGAGGCGCCGCCGCCCACCACCAGCACCTTGCCGGAAGCCAGCAGCGTGGCGGTGTGGCGCTGGCGGCTCGTGGCCATGGCGCCCAGCGAGAACCAGCGGCCGGAGCGCGGATCATACAGCTCCGCGGCGGACGTCCCTCCACCCGCGACGAGCACATAGCCATTGCGCAGCAGGGTGGCGGTGGCGTCCACGCGCGAGGAAGACATGGTGCCGGCGCTGCCCCACGAGGACGTGTCCAGGCGCGAGGCGGTGGTGGCGGGGGCTTCAATGAAAGACGGTGCTTCGGGGGCACAGGCCAGCGCGCACGCAAGCGAGAGCGCGGCCATCAGGCCGTGGAAACGGATACGGGTCATCGGGGGGAAGGTCCTTCACTTCAAGGGGGATGCGGCTTTCGCCGCAGGGGGGCGGCCCCTTAACCCAGACGGAAGCAAGACACCACCACGGAATTCCTATCAGCCAGACCTGATGGGTAGACTCAGCCCTCATGAGAATGCTTCTCGCCGCCGCGCTGGCCTGCGTCCTGGGTGGCTGTGGCGCAACCCAGCCTGTCGTCGCGACCCACTACCGTTCCCACTCGATCCAGGAGCAGGGCGACCCGCGGATCGGCGGATACATCTCCTCCGAGTGGTCGCTTCAGACGGCTTCGTACTGGATTGAAGGCCCCGAGGGCCTGGTCCTCATCGACACGCAATTGCTGCCCTCCGCGCTGCGCAAGGAGCTGGCTTTCGCGAAGGACGTCACCGGCAAGGAGCCGAAGCTCGCCATCGTCCTCCACGCGAACCCGGAGAGCTTCAACGGCACGGCCCTGCTCCAGGAATCGGGCGTCCCGGCCGTGACCTCCGGCCCGGTCCGCGCCCGCATCCCCGCCGTCCACGAGAAGTGGGCGCCCGACCTCTTCAAGCAGTACTGGAACGGCCGTTACCCCCGGGAGCTCGTGCTCGCGGACAGCTTTGGTGACAGCACCCGGGAGCTGAGCGCGGCCGGCGTCACGCTGAAGGCCCACGTCCTGGGCGCGGGCTCCAGCGCGGCCCACGTCGTCGTGGAATGGGAGGGACACCTCTTCACCGGCGACCTCGTGGCCCGCGACGCGCACAACTGGTTCGAGGGGGGCGACACCACGGAATGGCTCCAGCGCCTGGAGGAGCTGCGCGCGCTGAAGCCGAAGTGGATCCACCCCGGTCGAGGCCTCCCCGGCGGCCCGGAGCTGCTGGACGCGCAGACCGCCTACGTCCAGGCCGTGCGCGAGGAGGTGACCCGTGAGCGCCGCGCGGAACACCCCAGCAGCGACCCGCTCGCGGCGGTGGAGGCGAAGCTGAAGGAGCGCTACCCCGGCTACGCCTACGCCAAGCTCCTGCCGCACCTCGTGCGCGCGGAGTGGGCCCGTCAGGCTCGCCGGCCCTGAGGCTTCAGCTGCTCGCGGACGTGTAGTGGCGGATGGACATGAGCCACACCCACCGCGCCACCGCCGCGAACGCCACCGCGCCCACCACCGCGCCCACCAGCCAGGTCCACGGCAGCCGGCCCAGCAGCGCGAGCGCGGGGAACGTCGTCATCAGCGCCAGCGGGATGATGAACGTGAACACCCACGCCAGCGAGCCCCGGAACACCGAGGACGGCCAGCGGGCCGCGTCGAAGATGGACGTGAACAGGTACGTGAGGTTGTCCACCTTCACCACGAAGAAGGCCGCGCTCACCACGAGGATCCACAGCGAGTAGAGGATGAGCATGCTCGTCCCCAGCAGCACGAGCGACGCGAACACGCCCGGCAACGACGGCCAGCGCCCCAGCGACACGAACGCGTAGACAAACAGTGCCACGCCGGACAGCACGTTCACCGCGCGCCACGGCAGGAAGCGCTGCGTGGACACCAGGAACTGCGCGTCCGCGGGCTTGAGCAACACGAAGTCCAGCGTGCCCTTGCGGATGTGCTCCACCATGCCCGTGAGGCTGGGGCTGATGGCGCCCTCCAGCACGCCCTGGAGCAGCGTGAACCAACCCACCACGAGCAGGGACTCGTGGAACGTCCACCCCTCGATGCTGGGCCGCGCGCCGAAGACGACGAACAGCGGCGCCAGCGCGGTGAACGTCCACGCCAGCGACGTGAGTCCCTCCGCCAGGAAGTCCGCGCGGTACTGCAGGGCCAGGAGCCCCGAGGCCTTCAACTGCACGCCCAGCAGGCGCAGGTAGCGCTTCGCGTTCACCGCCCTACCCTCCGAACGCCGCGAAGCGCGCCAGGCCCCGCCGCCAGACGACCGTGGACACCACGCCCAGGCCCGCCACCCACGCCCACTGCGCCGCCAGCAGCGCCCACGCCTCCTTCGCCGCGTGCGCCCCCGTCAGCAGCTCCACCGGCAGCCCCATCTGGTAGCGGAACGGCAGCCACTCCATGACGGTGCGCACGCCGGGCGGGAAGAACTCCACCGGGAACATGTACCCGGAGCAGACGAAGAACAGCACCATGTAGACTTCCATCAGCTTCTGGCTGCTCTCCAGGAACAGGCTCAGCGTGCCCAGCAGCACGTTCAGATAGAACGTGATGAGCCACGCGCCCGCGATGCCCAGCGCGAACAGCCCCCAGCCTCCCAGCGACGTGGGCACCGCCCGCTCCGCGCCCGCCACCCACACGCTGATGCCCAGCACGGGCAGGACGATGGCGACGCGCAGCGGGATGCCCGCCAGCACCTCCGTCGCGTACGCGAGCAACGGGGAGATGGGCCGCAGGAGGCGCATCGCCAGCGTGCCCTGCTTCACCTCGTAGCTGACCAGCCACGCCACCCAGGAGCTGGTCATCTGCCGCACGCAGAAGGCCGCGAGGAAGTAGCCCGTGAACTCCGCCTGCCCGAAGCGGCCCACCGGCCCGCCGCGCGCCACCGCCGACCACAAGGCCAGCATGATGAGCGGCATGGTGGTGGCCAGCACCCAGATGATCATCTCCGCGCGGTAGGCCACCGCCTCGGAGAAGCCGATGCGCAGCAGGGTGGGCAGCGCCTTGAGGGACGTGCGCAGGCTCACGCGGGCACCTCCTCCCGGGCGGCCTCCGCCCGGCGTGCCTTGCCCTCCTGGAACAGCTCGCTCATCACCTCTTCCAGGGGCGCGTTCTCCACCGTCAGGTCCGTCACCGGCAGCGTGGACAGGGCGCGGCCCACCGTGGCGTTCACCGCGTCCTGCTGGACCTGGAGCACCGCCGAGCCCGGCTCGTGCGACACCACCTTGCCCAGCGGCGTCAGCAGGGCCGCGTCCACCGGCTGGCCCAGCCGCAGCACCACGCGCTTCTCCGGGCGCACGCGCTGCACCAGCGCGTCCAGGCTGCCGTCGTAGGACAGCTGCCCCTTGTCGATGACGATGACGCGCGGACAGAGCGCCGCCACGTCGTCCATGTAGTGGCTGGTCAGGATGAGCGTGGCGCCCGTCTGCTCGTTGTAGGCCTTGATGAACGCGCGCATCGTCACCTGCATGGACACGTCCAGGCCGATGGTGGGCTCGTCCAGGAAGAGCACCCGGGGGCGGTGGATGAGGGCCGCGGCCAGCTCGCACTTCATCCGCTCCCCCAGGCTGAGCTGCCGGGTGGGCTTGCCGATGAGCTCCTCCAGCTCCAGGAGCGACACCAGTTCGTCCAGCGTCTGCTTGTACTGGAGGCGGGGCACGTCGTAGATGGCGCGGTTGAGCTCGAACGTCTCCGACGGCGGCAAGTCCCACAGGAGCTGCTGCTTCTGCCCCATCACCAGCATGATCTTCTTGAGGAACGCCTCCTCGCGAAAGCGCGGCACGTGGCCGTCCACGGTGACCTCCCCCTCGGACGGGTGGAGGAGGCCCGCGAGCACCTTGAGCGTGGTCGTCTTGCCCGCGCCGTTGGGGCCCAGGAAGCCCACGCGCTCCCCGGGCTGGATGTCGAAGGAGATGCCGTCCACGGCCTTGACGGCGGTGTAGTCACGGTGGACGAGCGAGCGCAGGGCCGCCTTCAGGCCAGGCGGGCGTTTGTGGACCTGATAGTGCTTGCGCAGTCCGCGGACGGAAATCATGGCGGGATGGGTTTAACGCGGTCGCCTCCGGGTGGCGACCCCTGATGTGAAGGCAACGATGAGCAACGCATACAGCAAGGACCTGGAGCGATGGCTGCCCCGGCTCATCTCCGTGTGGCGCGCGTCCCGGGGCCGGCAGGACGGGCCGGAAGGCCGCCTCACGCCACAGGAGGTCAAGGAGGTGGGCGCGGGCGTGAAGCAGCTGTCGCTCGGCCTCACGCGTGACCGGCAGCTGGCCGGCGCCCGGTACATGGACGACCCGCGCCTCTTGGGCGCCTACCTCCTCTTCTACTGGCCGGTGTCCTACGCCCAGGCCCGCCAGGTGCTGGGCGAGCTGCCGAACCGGCCGCGCCACGTGCTGGACCTGGGCAGCGGCCCGGGCCCGGTGGCCTTCGCGGCCATGGACGCGGGCGCCAGTGAGGTGACGGCGGCGGACCGCAGCAAGCCCGCGCTGGAGCTGGCGCGCAAGCTGGCCACGGAGGCCGGCGAGGCCATGGCCACGCGCGAGTGGGATCCGCTGAAGAAGAACGCCACGCTGCCGGAAGGCCAGTACGACCTCATCACCATGGGGCACGTGGTCAACGAGCTGTACGGCGCGACGGACGAAGCGCTGAAGCCGCGCGCCGCGCTGCTGGAGTCGGTGCTCACCAAGGTGAAGAAGGGCGGCAGCCTGCTGGTGATGGAGCCCGCGCTGCGCGAGACGAGCCGCAACCTGCTCAAGGTGCGAGACCTGCTGGTGGAGCGCGGCTACGCCATCCGCGCGCCGTGCATGTTCCGGGGCCCGTGCCCCGCGCTGGTGAAGGAGACGGACTGGTGCCACGCCGAGCGCGCGTGGCCCATGCCGAAGGTGGTGGAGGAGCTGGCGCGCGTGGCGGGCTTCCACAAGGAGTCGCTCAAGATGAGCTACCTGCTGGTGGCGCCCAAGGGCGAGCCCTGGCCGGAGCCTCCGCCGGGCCGGCTGTTCCGCATCGTCAGCGAGTCGCTGGAGGGCAAGGGCCGCCAGCGCTACATCGGCTGCGGGCCGGAGGGGCGCGTGGGCCTGGCGATGCAGGAGCGCCACCGCGCGGAGAAGAACGAGAAGTTCTTCCACCTCCAGCGCGGCGACGTCATCGAGGTCACGGACCTGGAGACGAAGGGCGACGGCTTCGCGCTCGGGGAGAACGCCGAGGTGCGCATGGTGGCCCAGGCCGGGCGCGGCGTGCCCCCCGCGCCCAAGCCGCCGGAAGCCCCGCGCGAGCCCGCGGCGCCCGTCCCGCCCGCGAAGCCCTGAGCGGACACGACCCGGGCGCGGCGGCCATTCCGTAGGAGGATGCAGTCCCTCTTCCGGAGGCCCCGTGCCCCGCCGTCCCCTCGCGCTGCCCACC
>NZ_RAWK01000096.1 GCF_003612165.1 Corallococcus aberystwythensis
GGTTAGGGTTTCCCGCATGAATGTCCAGCTGTCCGCGCTGTTGTCGTCGGCGCCGCGTTACCCGCGGCGGGTGGTGTGCCTGACGGAGGAGACGACGGAGGTGCTCTACCGCATTGGCGCGGGGGACCTGGTCGTCGGCGTGTCGGGGTTCACGGTGCGGCCGCCGGAGGCGCGCAAGAAGCCCCGGGTGAGCTCGTTCCTGGACGCGAACTTCGAGCGCATCCTGGAGCTCAAGCCGGACCTGGTGCTGGGCTTCAGCGACCTGCAGGCGGACATCGGCCGGGAGCTGTGCAAGCGCGGGGTGCCCGTGTACCTGTTCAACCAGCGCTCGCTCGCGGAGATATTGCAGGCGGTGCGGCTGACCGGGGCGCTGGTGGGGCGGGCCGAAGCCGCGGAGGCGCTGGCGGTGGAGCTGGAGAAGAACCTGGAGCGCCACTCGGACGCGGCGCAGTCCCTGCCCAGGCGGCCGCGCATCTTCTTCGAGGAGTGGCACGAGCCGCTCATCTCCGGCATCCGCTGGTGTTCGGAGCTGGTGGAGGTGGTGGGTGGGGTGGACGTGTGCCAGGAGTCGCGCGCGTCGCAGGGCGCGAAGGGCCGCATCTTCGACCCGGCGGAGGTGGCCCGGCGTGACCCGGAGGGCGTCATCGCCAGCTGGTGCGGGCGCAAGGCGAAGCGCGAGAAGATTGCCTCCCGGCCGGGCTGGGAGGGCGTGCGCGCCGTGGTGGATGATCAGCTCTACGAAGTGAGGAGTTCATACATCCTCCAGCCGGGGCCGGCGGCGCTGTCGGATGGAGTGGAGCAGCTGGCCCGCATCGTGGCGGCCGTGGCGAAGGGGGAGAAGCTGCCCATGGCCCGGCCAGGGGACCTGCGCACCGCGCTGGCGTGAGTGGAGGCTGGCGGCAGGCCGGGCGCATGACAGGATGCGCGCGTGCCGCTCCCACTGCCCGTCCTGCTGGTCACCGTGCTCGTCGCGACGGGCGGACAGGCCGCGCCTGAGGGTTCGGGCAAGCCCCAGGACGTCGCGCCGCAAGACGCGCCCGTGCGCTCGCCGGACGTGGAGCCCTCGGGCGTGTCGAACACGGAGGTCGCGGCGCCGCCTCGCGCGGAGCAGGTCCCGGTGGGGCCGGAGGGCACGCAGGTTCCCGCGCTCTCCAAGGACGCAGCTAGCACGAAGAACTACGAGGAAGCGCTCATCGCCTGGGGCCTGGGCGAGGTCGAGCGCCAGGTGGAGCCCGCGCCCCAAGGTCAGGTGCTGGAGGAGGTGCTCGTCGCCGCGGAGGAGGTGGTCGCGCCGATGGATCCGTATCCATCGCTGCTCAACATCTTCCACGTCCGCACCCGCGATGAAATCGTCCGCCAGGAGGTGCTGATTGCTCCGGGGCAGCCGTACTCGGAGGCGCTCGTCGCGGAGTCGGTGCGCAACCTGCGCAAGCTGGGGCTGTTCTCCGTCGTGCGCGCGGTGCCGGTGAAGGGCAGTGCACCGGGCAGGGTGGCGCTGCTGCTGGTGACGAAGGACCTGTGGTCGCTGCGGCTCAACAACGAGTTCTCCGCCGTGGGCTCGCTGCTGCTCTACCTGCGCTTGCAGGGCACGGAGCAGAACTTCCTGGGGCGCGGCAAGAAGGTGGCGCTGGACTTCATCATGCGCCTGGACACGTTCAGCCTCGGCCAGAGCTACACGGACCGGCGCGTGCTGGGCAGCCGGTGGTCGCTGACGGAGTCCGCCGCGGTGCTCATCAACCGCGACACGGGCCGCGCGGAGGGCTCGCGCGGAAGCCTCGTCGTCAGCCGGCCGCTGTACTCCCTGTCCACGCCGTGGAGCCTGAGCACGTCGGTGGCGTGGAACATGGAGACCGCGCGGCAGTTCCGGGGCGCGGACATCTGGCAGCTCCCGTTCCCGGACGGCGACCCCGTGCCGTACATCTACAACGCGCGCGAGGTGGCCGCGGGCGCCACGTACACGCGCTCCTACGGCCAGCGCTACAAGTGGAACGTGGGCATGGGCGCGGGGGCCTACCACTACGCCTACGCCGCGCCGGTGGCCTCGCAGCTCACCGATGCGCAGACGGACTGGTTCCGCCGCAACTACCTGCCGCGCGCGGAGGACGCGGGGTACGCGAACTTCTCCCTCAGTGCCTTCGAGGCCCGCTACGACGTCCTGCGCAACGTGGATTCCTACACGCTGTCGGAGGACTTCCAGCTGGGGCACTCGGTGCTGGCCACGCTGCGCTACGCGCCGCCGGTGTTCCCGTCCGCCGCGCACTTCGCGGAAGGGGGCCTGTCCCTGCGCTACCGCGTGCACTGGGGCGACGCGCTCACCACCGCGTCCGCGGCCGCGTCCATCCGTCAGCAGTTCAGCGCTCAGCAGCCGGGAGTGAAGGAGGGCTGGACGAACCGCCGCTGGGCCGCGGAGCTGGTGCAGGTGTCGCCGCGCGTGCTCGGGGGGCGCTTCGTGGCGCGCGGCCTGCTGGACGTGAACATCGACGACCTGTCCGAGCGCGTGAGCCTGCTGGGCGGCAGCAACGGCCTGAGAGGCTCGGCGGTGGATGCGTACTCCGGCAGGCGGCTGTTGCTGGTGAACCTGGAGTACCGCACCGCGCCGCTCGTCGTTCGCACGGTGCACCTGGGCGGCGTGTTCTTCCTCGACTCCGGCAGCGCGTTCAACAAGCGGCCGGAGATGGTGACCACGGTGGGCGTGGGCCTGCGGCTCCTGTTCCCCCAGTTCAACGTGTTCCCGTTCCGCATCGACTTCGGCTACGTGCTCAACGGCGACCGTCCGCCCGTGGGCAGCCGCCTGTCGCTCAGCAGCGGGCAGGTGACGGACTACCGGCCCAACTTCCTCGACTCACCCTGATCAGGGCGGCTCGACGCGCAGCAGCTCCCGGAAGAGGACCTCCGCCACGTCGCGGAACAGCTCCCCGGACGCAAGCAGCCCACCGCAGTGGTGCGGTTCACGCGCGAGCGTCAGCGCCACCGCCTTGCCCAGCACCGCGTCCCAGAAGGGCTCCGAGTCGGGCGGCAGGAGGAACTCCCGGATGACGGACTTCGGCCATGGCAGCACGGTGGTGGGGTCCGCGTCGCTCAAGCTGGTGAAGCAGTCCAGGTCCACGTCCAGCAGCACGGCGGACGCGGCCTCCAGCACGTCGCGCACCGCGTCCGTGGGTCCGGGGCGCAGGTACGCCTCCGCCGCGCGGTCCACGGTCGTCACCGAAACAATCCGGTGCGAACGGCCGCGCGTGTCCACGTAGGTGTCTCCAGCGAAGGAGCCCCGGGGCCGGGTGCGCGCGATGATCAGCGCGTCGCCCACCAGGTTCGCCTCCATGGCCGCGACGATGTGGTCGTAGTTGCGCACGTCCAGCTGCCACCGTGCGTGCTCGTCCAGCGCGCGCAGGCCCGCGGAGCGGTCCGGCATGTCCGCGGGCCGCTGGGGCACGACGATGTCCAGGTGCCGGTCCAGCGTGACGAGCAGGGCAGGGGGCCCCGCGTCGCCCAGGGCACAGGCCCACGCGGGCAGCGCGAGCCGGTGTGGGTCGAACACGTAGGCATCCGTCGGGCCCCGGCCGCCCCCCAGACCCAGGCGCACCACGCCCGCGAGGCGCAGGTGGTGCAGGGCGTCATCATTTTTCGAAATCATGCGGGAGGAAATCCCCTCCAGGCTCCGGCGTTCGAGACATGTCCCATCTTGCCGCGAAAGGAGCCCCGCCCCGCGGGGTTCAATCACGCATGCGTCCATTCGTCACCGTCGCGCTGCTCCTCCTGGGAATGCCCGTCCTGGCCCAGGAGCCCTCGTCCTTCCTTCGCCAGTACGCCGAGACAGGGCGGTTCATGAACGGACGTCCCGTGAGCGCGCGCATCACCCCGGACGAGAAGTCCGTCCTCTTCCTGCGCGCGTCCCCCACGTCCAACGTGCGGATGCTCTACGCGTTCGACGTGGCCACGGGCCAGACACGTGAGCTGCTCACGCCCGAGGCCCTGCTCAAGGGCGCGGAGGAGACGCTGTCCCCCGAGGAGAAGGCCCGCCGCGAGCGCATGCGCGTGAGTGCCCGGGGCTTCACCTCCTACAGCCTCTCCGAGGACGGCAAGCGCCTCCTGGTGCCCCTCTCCGGCCGCCTCTACATCGTGGACCACGCGACGGGGAAGTCCACGGAGGTGAAGACGGGCCCCGGTACCATCGACCCGCGCCTGTCCCCGGACGGCAAGCAGGTCGCATACGTCCGTGAGCACGACGTGTACCGGGTGGACCTGGCCACCAACCAGGAGAAGCGCGTCACGCAAGGGGGCACCGCGGAGAAGACGCACGGCCTGGCGGAGTTCGTCGCGCAGGAGGAGATGAGCCGCTTCTCCGGCTACTGGTGGAGCCCGGACGCGAAGTCCATCGCGTACACGGAGTCCGACACGGCCGACGTGGAGAAGCTCACCGTCGTGGACGTGATGCACCCGGAGCAGCCCGGTGCCTCCTTCCCCTATCCGCGCGCGGGCAAGGCGAACGCGAAGGTGCGCCTGGGCGTCACGCCCGTGACGGGTGGCAAGACGGTGTGGGCGCAGTGGGACGCGCGGAAGTACCCGTACCTGGCCACCGTGAAGTGGGACAAGGGCGGGCCGTTGACGCTCGTGGTGCAGAACCGGCTCCAGACGGAGGAGCAGGTGCTGGCGGTGGACCCCGCCACGGGCAAGACGCGCGTGCTCCACACGGAGAAGGACGCGGCGTTGGTCAACCTGCACCAGGACTTCCCGCTGTGGCTGGAGGATGGCTCCGGCTTCCTCTGGTTCACCGAGCGCAACGGCGCCTCGGAAGTGGAGCTGCGCAAGGCCAACGGTGAGCTGGACCGCTCCGTGGTGAGGCCGGGCGCGGGCTTCCGGGCCCTCTCGCGCTACGTGCACGCGGACCAGACGCTGTTCTTCATCGGCGACCCGAACCCCACGGAGAGCCACCTGTGGCGCGTGAAGGCCGGTGGCGCCCCGGAGAAGGTGGCCACCGGCACCAGCGGCCCGGCCGTGGAGGGCGGGCTCGTCTCCAAGAGCGGCGGCCTCGTCGTCCTCAACACGCAAAGCCCCAAGGCCATGCTGCGCACCCTGGTGCTCAAGGGCGACGGCACGAAGCTGGGCGAGCTGCCGGAGGTGGCGCAGGAGCCGTCCTTCACGCCGAACTTCGAGGTGCGCCAGGTGGGCCCGAGGAAGTTCTGGACCTCGCTGGTGAAGCCGCGCGACTTCAAGCCCGGCAAGAAGCTGCCCGTCATCGTGGACATCTACGGCGGCCCCATCGTCACGGTGGTGCACCAGTCCATGGCCGCGCACCTGCTCGACCAGTGGATGGCGGATCAGGGCTTCCTGGTGGTGAAGGTGGATGGACGTGGCACGCCGCTGCGCACCTCGGAGTGGAACCGCGTGGTGAAGCACGACCTGGCCACCATTCCCCTGGATGATCAGATCGAAGCAGTGCAGGCCCTGGCGAAGGAGGTGCCGGAGATGGACCTGGGCCGCGTGGGCATCACCGGCTGGAGCTTCGGCGGCTACATGTCCGCCCTGGCCGTGATGAAGCGCCCGGACTTCTTCAAGGCCGGCGTCGCGGGTGCGCCGGTGACGGACTGGCGCGACTACGACACCCACGCGACCGAACGTTACCTGGGCCTGCCGGAAGAGAGCCCCCAGGCCTACGAGGTCAGCAGCCTGCTGACGTACGCGAAGAAGGAGGGGCCCATCGGGGCGCTGCTGGTGATTCACGGCACCGCGGACGACAACGTCTACTTCTTCCACGCGCTGAAGCTGTCGGATGCGCTCTTCCGCGCGGGCAAACCGCACCAGCTGCTGCCCCTGGCCGGCCTCACGCACATGGTGCCGGACCCGCTCGTCATGGAGCGTCAGTACGAGCGCGTCATCACCCACTTCCAGCAGAACCTGAAGTAGCGGGAGGCCCCGCCGGGCACCTGTCCGCTTCCGGTGGGAATCCTCTCCTGGGCTGGACGTTGAGGGGGCCGCGCGGCGGCCGGAGTGTAGGCTTGCCCGCACCTTCCCGCGAAAGGAGCCCCGCCCCGCGCGGGGATTCAGCTACGCATGCGTCAGGCACTTACCGCAGCACTGCTCCTCATGAGCAGCGCCCCCTCCATCGCCCAGGAGCGCAAACCCTCCGCCATGGCCCCTTCGCAAAAGCAGCCGGACACCTTCCTGCGCCAGTACGCCGAGACGCGCCGCTTCCAGAGCGGCCGTCCGGTGGGCACGCGCATCACCCCGGACGAGAAGTCCGTCCTCTTCCTGCGCACGTCCCCCACGTCCAACGTGCAGATGCTCTACGCGTTCGACGTGGCCGGTGGCCAGGCGCGTGAGCTGCTCACGCCGGAGGCCCTGCTCAAGGGCGCGGAGGAGACGCTGTCCCCCGAGGAGAAGGCCCGCCGCGAGCGCATGCGCGTGAGCGCCCGGGGCTTCACCTCCTACAGCCTCTCCGAGGACGGCACCCAGCTGCTGGTGCCCCTCTCCGGCCGCCTCTACGTGGTGGACCGCGCGACGGGGAAGTCCACGGAGGTGAAGACGGGCCCCGGTACCATCGACCCGCGCCTGTCCCCGGACGGCAAGCAGGTGGCGTACGTGCGTGAGCACGACGTGTACCGGGTGGACCTGGCCACCAACCAGGAGAAGCGCGTCACGCAGGGCGGCACGGCGCAGAAGACGCACGGCCTGGCGGAGTTCGTGGCGCAGGAGGAGATGAGCCGCTTCTCCGGCTACTGGTGGAGCCCGGACGCGAAGTCCATCGCGTACACGGAGTCCGACACGGCCGACGTGGAGAAGCTCACCATCGTGGACGTGATGCACCCGGAGAAGGGCGGGGAGATCTTCCCGTACCCCCGCCCCGGCAAGGCCAACGCCAAGGTGCGCCTGGGCGTCACGCCCGTCACCGGCGGCAAGACGGTGTGGGCGCAGTGGGACGCGCAGAAGTACCCGTACCTGGCCACCGTGAAGTGGGACAAGGGCGGGCCGTTGACGCTCGTGGTGCAGAACCGGCTCCAGACGGAGGAGCAGGTGCTGGCGGTGGATCCCGCCACGGGCAAGACGCGCGTCCTCCACACGGAGAAGGACAACGCCTGGGTGGAGCTCAACCAGGACTTCCCGCTGTGGCTGGAGGATGGCTCTGGCTTCCTCTGGTACACCGAGCGCAACGGCGGCCCGGAGGTGGAGCTGCGCAAGGCGAGCGGTGAGCTGGACCGCTCCGTGGTGAAGCCGGACGCGGGCTTCCGCAACCTCGCGCGCTTCGTCCAGACGGACAAGACGCTGTTCTTCACCGGCGACCCGAACCCCACGGAGAGCCACCTGTGGCGCGTGAAGGCTGGCGGCGCTCCGGAGAAGGTGGCCACCGGCACCAGCGGTCCGGCCGTGGAGGGCGGGCTCGTCTCCAAGAACGGCGGGCTCGTCGTCCTCAACACGCAAGGCCCCAAGGCCATGCCGCGCACCGTGGTGCTCAAGGGCGACGGCACGAAGCTGGGCGAGCTGCCGGAGGTGGCGCAGGAGCCGTCCTTCACGCCGAACTTCGAGGTGCGCCAGGTGGGCCCGAAGAAGTTCTGGACCTCGCTGGTGAAGCCCCGGAACTTCAAGCCCGGCACCAAGCTGCCCGTCATCGTGGAGGTCTACGCGGGGCCCACCGTCACCGTGGTGCACCAGTCCATGGCCGCGCACCTGCTCAGCCAGTGGTTCGCGGACCACGGCTTCCTCGTCGTGAAGGTGGACGGACGCGGCACGCCGCTGCGCACCGCGGAGTGGAACCGCGCGGTGAAGAACGACTTCGCCACCATCACCCTGGATGATCAGATTGAGGCGGTGCAGGCGCTGGCGAAGGAAGTGCCGGAGATGGACCTGAGCCGCGTGGGCATCACCGGCTGGAGCTTCGGTGGGTACATGGCCGCGCTGGCCGCGCTGAAGCGCCCGGACTTCTTCAAGGCCGCAGTGTCCGGCGCCCCGGTGGTGGACTGGCGCGACTACGACACGCACTACACCGAGCGCTACCTGGGCCTGCCCGAGGAGACGCCCCAGGCCTACGAGGTCAGCAGCCTGCTGACGTACGCGAAGAAGGACAGCCCCATTGGCGCGCTGCTGCTCATCCACGGCACCGCGGATGACAACGTGTACTTCTTCCACACGCTGAAGCTGTCGGATGCGCTGTTCCGCGCGGGCAAGCCGCACCAGCTGCTGCCCCTGTCCGGCCTCACGCACATGGTGCCGGATCCGCTCATCACCGAGCGCCAGTACGAGCGCGTCATCGCCCACTTCGAGCAGAACCTGAAGAAGTAGGGCAGCGCACAGCCCCTGGAAAGGCAGAGGCCCGGCTCCCCTTAGCGGG
Source organism: Corallococcus aberystwythensis (assembly GCF_003612165.1). Classification (GTDB taxonomy): domain Bacteria; phylum Myxococcota; class Myxococcia; order Myxococcales; family Myxococcaceae; genus Corallococcus; species Corallococcus aberystwythensis. Next base: position 8,321 of record NZ_RAWK01000096.1, read on the forward strand.
ACCGGGCCTCTGTTGCTTCAACCAGTCCGTGAGGAATGGCTGAGACGCGTCACTTCACGCCGCGCGGACGTTCTGCGCCTGCAGGCCCTTCGGGCCCTTGGTGACTTCGAACTCCACCTTCTGGCCCTCGGCCAGGGTGCGGAACCCATCCATGTTGATGGCGGTGTGGTGGCAGAACACGTCCTCGCCGCCGCCGTCCTGGGTGATGAAGCCGAAGCCCTTCGCGTCGTTGAACCACTTCACGGTACCAGTTGCCATTGCGCTTCCTTGCGTTTGCAGGGCAGCCGTGGGGAAGGCCGCCCGTTCTGCCCGACGACCGGGGAGACAGAGCTATTTGTAGTGAAAGGGCCGACTGGAAGTCCAGCCGGCCCACCGGGAATGCCCGTCTTCCGCCCCCGCAGTGACATGTGCGGGGGAGTAAGTCAGATGTCGAGCAGCAGGCGCTCGGGGTCCTCGATGCACTCCTTCACGCGCACCAGGAACTGCACCGCTTCCCGGCCGTCCACCAGGCGGTGGTCGTACGTGAGGGCGATGTACATGATGGGCCGGATGACCACCTGGCCGTCGCGGGCCACGGGGCGCTCCACGATGTTGTGCATGCCCAGGATGCCCGTCTGCGGCGGGTTCAGGATGGGCGTGGACAGCATGGAGCCGAAGATGCCGCCGTTCGTGATGGTGAACGTGCCGCCCGTGAGGTCCGACATCGTGAGCTTGTCGTTGCGCGCACGGCCGCCGTAGTCACCGACCGTCTTCTCCAGCTCCGCGAGCGACAGCTTGTCCGCGTCACGCACCACCGGCACCACCAGACCGCGGCTGCCGCTCACGGCCACGCCGATGTCGTAGTAGTGCTTGAAGATGACGTCCTCGCCGTCGATCTCCGCGTTGATCTGCGGGAACGCCTTGAGGGCCTCCACGGACGCGCGGATGAAGAAGCTCATGAACCCGAGCTTCACCCCGTGCTTCGCCTGGAACTTGTCGTTGTACTTCTTGCGAAGCGCCATCACCTCGCCCATGTCCACCTCGTTGAAGGTGGTGAGCAGGGCGGCGTTGGACTGGGCCTGGAGCAGGCGCTCCGCGACGCGCTTGCGCAGCGGCGTCATGCGCACGCGCTCCTCGCGCGCAGCGTTGGGACGCGGACCGGACGGCGCGGCGGGAGCCGGAGGCGCGGAAGGGGCGGCGGCGGGGCGGTTGAGCTGACCCTGCACGTCCTCCTTCATGATGCGGCCGCCGGTGCCGGAGCCCTTCAGCTGGCCCACGTCCACCCGGTTCTCCTCCGCCATCTTCTTCGCGGTGGGGGTGATGCGCGCGTCGCTCTGGGCCTGACCCCCGGCGGACGTCACCGGCGCCGCGGCCTGGGCGGGCGCGGGCGTCGCGGCGGCGGCCGCGGGAGAGGCGGCGGCGCCAGCACCGGCCTCGATGGTGCCCAGCACGTCACCGACGCGGACCTTGTCGCCCTCCTTGAAGGCGATGGACGCGATGCTGCCGGCGGCGGGAGAGGGCACGTCGATGGTGACCTTGTCGGTCTCCAGCACGACGAGCGGCTCGTCCGCGGAGACAGACTCACCCTGCTTCTTGTTCCACTTGCCGACGACGGCCTCGGTGATGGATTCGCCGAGCGGGGGGACTTTCAGTTCAACGGCCATTCTGGGGTCCTCGGAGGATGGCTTCTTCGATGATGAGCTGCTGCTCGTAGTCGTGCGTCTTCGTGAAACCGGTTGCGGGGCTGGCGGCCTCGGCGCGCCCGATGTAGCCCAGCTTCACCGTCTGCTGCGCGCGTCCGGACAGGAGGTCGTGCAGGCGGGGGAACATGAAGTGCCAGCCGCCCGCGTTGCGCGGCTCCTCCTGCACCCAGTACAGCTCCTGGAGCGCCGGCAGCTTCGCCACCAGGTTCGAAAGCTCGTCCTGCGGGAACGGGTAGAGCTGCTCCACGCGCACGATGGCGATGGAGTCGTCCTTGCGCTCGTCCCGGGCCTTGGCCAGGTCGTAGTACACCTTGCCGCTGCACAGGAGCAGCCGCTTCACCTTCGCGGCGTCCGCCTTCGCGTCCGGAATCACTTCCTGGAAACCGCCCGTGGCCAGGTCGTCCATGCGGCTGGTGGCCTCCGGACGGCGCAGGAGGCTCTTGGGCGACATGATGACCAGCGGCTTGCGCACGGGGCGCAGCACCTGGCGGCGCAGCAGGTGGAAGATCTGCGCGGGCGTCGTGGGGTAGCAGACCTGGAGGTTGTCCTCGGCGCACAGGTCCAGGAAGCGCTCCAGGCGCGCGCTGGAGTGCTCCGGGCCCTGGCCTTCGTAGCCGTGCGGCAGGAGCAGCGTGATGCCGGAGAGCCGGCGCCACTTGCTCTCCGCCGCGGCGATGAACTGGTCGATGATGATCTGCGCGCCGTTGGCGAAGTCACCGAACTGGGCCTCCCACAGGGTGAGGCCGTCCGGCACGTCCAGGCTGTAGCCGTAGTCGAAGCCCAGCACGCCCATCTCCGACAGCGGGCTGTTCCAGACGTTGAACGTCGCCTTGCCGGTGGGGAACTGGCGCAGGGGCACGTACTCCTGGCCCGTCTGCGTGTCGTGCAGCACCGCGTGGCGGTGGCTGAAGGTGCCGCGCTCGCTGTCCTGGCCGGACAGGCGGATGGTGTAGCCCTCCGACAGGAGCGTCGCGTACGCCAGCGACTCGCCCTCGCTCCACTGGAGCTCCTCGCTCTCCAGCATGCCCTGGCGCTTCTTGAGGACCGTACGCTCCACATCGCGGTGGACGTTGAATCCCTCCGGCGCGGAGGCCAGCTTCTGGAGCGCGTCACGCAGCGTGGCCTTGGCCACCGCCGTGGGCACCTGGGGCGCGTTCTTCAGGAGGCCGCCCTTGTAGGTCTTCCACAGGCCCTCCAGCGCGTTGGGCTCCTTGAACTGGCTCTCCTGGCGGGCGCGGGTGAGCGCCGCGTCGAAGTCCTGGAAGCAGCGCTGCTTGATGGCGTCCGACTCCTCCGCGGAGATGCGGCCGGCTTCCGCGAGCGACTTCGCGTAGAGCGCGCGCACCGGCGGGTGCTTGCGGATGAGGTCGTACATCGCCGGCTGGGTGAAGGACGGGTCGTCACCCTCGTTGTGGCCGTAGCGGCGGTAGCAGATGAGGTCGATGACCACGTCGCTCTTGAACGTCTGGCGGTACTCCGCCGCCAGGCGCGCCGCGTGGACGCACGCCTCCGGGTCATCCCCGTTCACGTGGAACACCGGGATGTCCAGCATCTGCGCGATGGCGGTGGAGTAGATGCTGGAGCGCGAGTCCGACGGGTCGGTGGTGAAGCCCACCTGGTTGTTGATGACGATGTGGACCGTGCCGCCCGTGGTGTAGCCCTTGAGGCCGGAGAAGTTGAGCGTCTCCGACGTGATGCCCTGGCCGATGAAGGCCGCGTCGCCGTGGATGAGCAGCGGCACCACGCCGGTGCGCTCCGCGTCTCCGCCGCGGTCCTGCTTGGCGCGCACGCGGCCCTCCACCACGGGACCCACGCACTCCAGGTGGCTGGGGTTGAAGGCCAGCGACAGGTGCACGTTCTTGCCGTCGCGCGTGGTGTGGTCCGACGAGAAGCCCATGTGGTACTTCACGTCGCCGCGGCCCAGGTACGCCTTGGGATCCTTGGGGCCGTCGAACTCGCTGAAGATCTGATCCGGCTTCTTGCCCAGGATGTTGGTCAGCACGTTGAGGCGGCCGCGGTGGGCCATGCCGATGACCAGCTCCTTCAGGCCCATGCCGCTCCCCACTTCCAGCAGCGCGTCCAGCATGGGGATGAGGGCCTCGCCGCCGTCCAGGCTGAAGCGCTTGGCGCCCACGTACTTCGTGTGCAGGAAGTTCTCGAAGCCCTCCGCGTACGACAGCTTCGTGAGGATGTGACGCTGGTCCTCCACGGAGAACGGCGTGCGGTTGTCGCTGTGCTCCATGCGCTGCATGAGCCAGCGGCGGCGCTCGCTGTCGAGCATCTGCATGAACTCCACGCCGATGTGGCCGGAGTACGTGCGGCGCAGCCGGGTGACGAGGTCCGCCAGACGCACGCGCTGCTGCGGGAAGACGTTGTTGCACTCCACCGCCTGCTCCAGCTCCTTCGCGGCGAAGTGGTTCTCGTCCATCAGCGCCACGTCCGCCACGTGCCCCAGCTGCGGGCGCGGACGGTCCAGCGGATCCAGCTTCGCGCGCAGGTGGCCGCGCAGCCGGAAGGCGGTGATGGCCTGATCCACCTTCGACTGCAGCCCGATGTCCTGCGCCGGAGCGGCCGGAGCCTGGGGCGCGGCGGCGGCCGGGGCCTGCACGGCGGCGCCGTTCGTCTTGCCCTTGCCCTTGCCTTCCGGAGCGGCGGGGGCGGGGGCCTCCAGCTGCTTCGCGTTGAAGATGGGGCGGCCCGTGCCGTTGTTGCGCTCGAACACCTCTCGCCAGCTCACGTCCACGCTGCTGGGGTCATCGAGGAAGCGGGCGTAGAGCCCCTCGATGAAGTCGATGTTGGCACCAGAGAGGAAGCTGTCCTGGAAATTCGCCATGGCGGGGGTCTTTTACTGGATGGGCGCCGCGTTGGGGGGTTTTCGCCTCAGGTTTGTTGAACCGCGTCACGCCCGGCCGCCTGTCTTCGTCCAGGGGAGCAGCTGGAGTCATGCTCCACGTGAGCCCAGCTTCACCGAAGGCTGGATTCCCCCAGGCTGGAATGAGGTCAAAGGAGGCGCCAGCTCCCCTGGCATGCTGAACGGACGTACATCCGGGGGGTGACGGGACAGGAGGGGGTGGGGCCCCCACAACCGTTCAGGAGTGGTAAGCACACGCCCCCTCTTTCCTCTCCCACGAGAACGTACCGACATGCTCCTCCAGGGCAAGAAGCTGCTCATCACCGGCGTGCTCACCCCGCAGTCGTTGGCCTTTGGCGTCGCGGAGCATGCGATCGCGCAGGGCGCCGAGGTCATCCTCACCGGCTTTGGCCGGGCCAAGTCCCTCACGGAGCGCAGCGCGAAGCGGCTCAAGCCCGGCACGGAGGTGCTGGAACTGGACGTGACGAACCCGGAGCACTTTCCGGCGCTGACGGAGGCGCTGCGCCAGAAATGGGGCCGCGTGGACGGCGTGCTGCACGCCATCGCGTACGCGCCCGAGGACGCGCTGGGTGGCAACTTCCTCAACACGCCGTGGGAGAGCGCGCAGACCGCGTTCCGCATCTCCACCTTCTCCGTGAAGGAGCTGGCGGTGGCGTGCGCGCCGCTGATGCCCCCGGGCGGCTCCATCGTGGCGCTGGACTTCGACAACCGGCAGGCGTGGCCCATCTATGACTGGATGGGCGTGTGCAAGGCGGCCATGGAGGCCACCGTGCGCTACCTGGCGCGCGACCTGGGGCCCAAGGGCATCCGCGTGAACGCGCTCGCTGCGGGCCCGCTGGCCACCGTGGCGGCCAAGGGCATCCCCGGCTTCAAGGCGCTGGCCCAGTACTGGGGCAAGCAGGCGCCGCTGGGTTGGAGCGACAAGGACAGCCATGACCACGTGGCGAAGACGGCCTGTGCACTTCTGTCCGATTGGCTGTCGTCCACCACGGGAGAGATGATTCACGTGGATGGCGGCTACCACGCGGTAGGCGCACCCCCGGTAGAGACCGTGGAGACACCGCCAGCAGGGGTCCCCGCGAACCCCACGCCCAAGGACGGCTGAAGTCATCCAACCTTGTCTGAAAATCCAGACATCCACCTGCCAGGCTTCCCGGCGGTCGGGAGCCCCCCGCTTCCGCCGGTCGGAGCGCTCACGGTAGGATCACCCATGCAGCGCAGGACATCTCCGCACTCCGCGGAGCCTGTGCGAGGAGCCGTGGCACAGTGAGCACCAACGTCTTGCTCGTGGACGACAGTCCGACCGTCCGAAACATCCTCAAGATCTACCTGATGAACCTCAAGGTCAGCATCGTGGAGGCGGAGGACGCGGCGCGCGCGCTGCAGCTCTTGCGGCTGGTGCCGGTGAGCGTGGTGATCGCCGACATCAACATGCCGAACATGGACGGCATCACCTTCGTGAAGGAGGTGCGCGCCAGCGCGCAGGCGCAGGTGCAGAAGGTGCCGGTCATCCTGCTGACGGCGGAGAAGGGCGAGGACCTGCGCCAGCGCGGTTCGGCGGCGGGGGCCAACGCCTTCATCCAGAAACCGGTATCGCACGACGAGCTGACCAAGACCGTGCGCCAGTTCCTGAACGGGGGCTGACACCGTGAGCCTGCCGACCCTGCTGCTGGTCGATGACAGCGACGCCATCCTGGCGCTGGAGCGGGCCATCCTCTCCGGGCACTACACCATCCACACGGCCAGCAACGGCCGTGAAGCCTTGGACAAGGTGGGGCGGCTGCATCCGGCGGCGGTGCTGCTGGACCTGTCCATGCCGGAGATGGACGGGGATGAAGTCCTCCAGCGGATGAAGGCGGACGCGGGCACGGCGGACATCCCGGTCATCATCATCTCGTCGGAGAAGCAGCGCGCGGAGGCGTGCCTGGGCTTTGGCGCGGAGGCGTTCCTGCCCAAGCCCTTCCGCGCGGACGAGCTGCTCCTGCGCGTGGGCGAGGCGCTGGAGAACGCGCGCCGCCGCTCGCGCTCCGGGGCCATGCTGATCCTGCGGCTCAGCGTGGGCGAGCGCGAGTTCGCGGTGCCGCTGGACTCCGTGAAGGAGGTCCTGCTCCAGCCCCTGACGCGGCCCCTGCCCACCGGCCCCTCGTACCTGCGCGAATACGTGGAGCTGCGCGGCCAGGCGGTGTGCGTGCTGGACGTGGCGCTGCGGCTGGGCGTGGTGAACCGGGTGGCCATCGCGGAGCGGATGCTGGTGGTCATTGAAACGGAGGGCGTGTCGCTGGCGCTCACCGTGGACACGGTGAAGGACCCGGAGGAGTTCCAGGCGGGCGACATCGACCGGCGCGAGAAGGTGGGCGGCGCCGAGCACGGCCTGTTGCAGGAAGGGCTCGTGGGCATGCTGCGCACCGGCGGCCGCGCGCTGCCCATCCTGGATCCGAAGGTCTTCATCGCGCGGGGACTCCTGCGCGACCTGCCCGCGCTGCTCGCGCCGGTGGAGGAAGAGCGGAGCGCATGAGTGCGGGGCTCGACCCGAGGCTTCTGGCCCGTGCCCGGGAAGTGGTGGCGGACACCACCGGCTTCCGCGACGACGCCATCGCCCAGGATGCGGTGGAGCGCGTGCTGCGCGCGGAGCTGGCCCGGGGGCGCGTGCCCGCGGAGGTCCTGAGCGAACTGCAGCAGCTGGGCTCGCCCCTGGCCTACACGCTGGTGCGCGCGGTGCTGGTGGGGGAGACGTACTTCTTCCGCCAGCCGGAGCACTTCCGCTACATCACGCAGGAGGGCATCCCGTCCGCGCTGCGCCACGGCGCCACGCACCTGCGCGCGTGGAGCGCCGGGTGCGCCACCGGCGAGGAGGCCTATTCGCTGGCAGCGTGCCTGATGGCGGGAGCGCCCCCGGGGATGCCGGTGGAGGTGGTGGGCACGGACCTGCACGAGGCCAGCCTGGAGGCCGCGCGCCGGGGTACCTACGGCGCGTGGTCCCGGCGTGAGTCCGCGCCCGCGCTGCACCCCGTCTACGAGCTGCTCAACGGGCGCCAGGTGTCCATCCTCCCGGAGGTGCGCAAGGTGACGCGCTTTGCTCCGGCGAACCTGCTGGCGCCGCTTCCGGAGCGCTTCGGGCTCTTCGACTTCATCCTCTGCCGCAACGTGCTCACGTACTTCTCTCCGTCCTCGCGCGACGCGGCCATCGTCCACCTGGCGCGGTCGCTGGCGCCGGGGGGCCTGATGTTCCTGGGCACGGTGGAGGTGGACCGCACGCCGCCGGGGCTCACGCGCGAGGGGCCTCCGGAGCTGCAGGCCTTCCGCAAGCCCCGCCCGGAGGACCGCACCTTCGCGCCGGTGCCCCCGGCGCTGCCCGTGGTCGCGGCGCGCATGACGCCCGCGCCCCGGCGGCTGTCCGCGCCCGTGCCGGCCCTGCCCACGCAGCCGCCGTCCCCTCCGCCCTCGCCCGCGCGGCTGCACCTGCAGGCGCTGGAGCGGATTGAAGAGGGCAACGTGGCCGGGGCGACAGCGGTGCTGGAGTTGCTGGTGAAGCAGGCGCCGGACTACCTGCCGGGCCTGCTGGAGTTGGCGCTGTTGCGCGAGCGCGCGGGCGCCCGGGACGCGGCCTTCCCGCTGATGCGCGCCCTGCGCACGCGGGCGGGGCAACTGCCGCCGGATGCGCTGGTGGATGGACCGGAGGCGCTGCCCGCGCGCTTCTATCTGGCGTCCGCTGACGCCTACCTGAATCTGGGGGCGCTGGAATGAAGGGGACGCCGCGCGTGGTGGATGAGGCCCTGGAGGATGAGACACGGGAGTTGCTTGCGCGCCGTGCCGCGCGCCTGCGCGAGCAGGGCGAGTCGAACGTGGAGGAGGCGGTCCATTGGATCGCCGAGTTCCCGCTCGGTGAAGAGCGCTACGCCTTGCCCCTGGAGTCGCTGCGCGCCGCGCTGCCGTTGCGCATGGTGACGCCGGTGCCGCTGTCGGCGCCCGCGGTGATTGGCGTGCTGCGCTTCCAGGGCCAGGTGCTGTCCGCGCTGAGCCTGGCGTCGCTGCTGGGCGGCCACGGGTGGCGGCAGGACCCGGCCGTGCTGCTGGTGGTGGACCGGGGCGACGGCGAGCTGTGCGCGCTCGACTGTGAAGCGATTCCCCGCCCCACCACGCTGCCGCTCGCGTCCGTGGAGGCCGCGCGCGCCCGGGCGGAGGGGCCGGTGGTGGAGGTCTTCACCCAGGACCGGCAGCTCATCCACCTCATCGACCCACGGCGCCTGTTCGCCCGGTCCGACGCGGGGGTGCGCCATGCCCGTTGATCCGATGCTGCAGCCGCTGGTGGCGGGCTTCGCCGTGGAGGCGCAGGAGGTCATCCAGAAGGTCACCATGGACCTGCTGGAGCTGGAGCGCGAGGGGCTGGAGAACGACGCGCTCGCGAAGATCTACACGCGGCTGGGCCGGCACCTGCACACGCTGAAGGGCAGCGCCGCGTCGCTGGGGCTCCAGGACCTGGGCGACATCGCCCACAAGCTGGAGGACGCGCTGGCGCCGCTCAAGGCGCACACGCAGAAGATGCCGCGCCCGGTGGTGGACGTGCTGCTGCACGGGCTGGACCTGTTCATGCTGCGCGCCCAGGCGCACGCGGACGGCCGTGGCGACTACCTGCCGGACCCCGCCGCCGCGCTGGCCCAGCTGGTCGCCGCGGCGCCGCCGCCGGAGGAGTCCGCCGTGCTGCCGGGCGGAGGCTTCGCGCAGGTGCCGCCCGACGCGGTCAGCGCGCCGTCCGCCGCGGTCAGCGCTCCGGTCAGTGCTCCGTTCAACCCCTTCGCTGAAGCGCCGGCCGCGCCGGAGCCCGCGGGCGAGTCCTCCGACGCCGGGTGGCGGGTGAGCGCCAACCAGGTCACGTCGCTGATGCGCGAGGTGGAGCGCCTGCGCGAGGTGCGCCTGCGGGTGGAGGAGCGCAGCCGGGAACTGGAGCGGGTGTCCGCGCTGCTCGCGAAGCAGGGCCTGCTGGCGGAGACGGCGGAGGCGCGCACGCTCCTGTCCGGCACGGGCCGCTCCCTGCGCACCGACGGCGAGGAGACGAGCGACGTCGTGGACGCGCTGGAGGACGGCCTCAAGGCCATCACCACGCGCCCCACGCGCACCATCCTGGACCCGCTGCAGCGCATGGTGCGCGACCTGTCGCGCCAGCTGGGCAAGGAGGCGCGGCTGTCGGTGGTGGGCGCGGAGGTGTCGCTGGACCGGCGCCTGCTGGAGAAGCTCCAGGGCGCGCTCGTGCACATCCTGCGCAACGCCGTGGACCACGGCCTGGAGATGCCCGCCGAGCGCGAGAAGGCCGGCAAGCACCACGAGGGCGCGCTCACGCTGCGCGTGGAGCAGCAGGGCAACCTCCTGTACCTGGAGGCGAGCGACGACGGGCGCGGCATCGACCTCAACCAGGTGCGCAAGGCCGCGGAGAAGCGCGGGCTGGTCACCGCGGAGGAGGCGGCGCGGCTCAACGACAACCAGGTGCGCGACCTCATCTTCAGCGCGGGCTTCAGCACGCGCTCGGACGTGACGGACACCTCCGGGCGCGGCGTGGGACTGGACGCCGTGCGCGACACGGTGGAGGGCCTGCAGGGCCGCATTGAAGTGTCGAGCACGCGCGGGCAGGGCACGCGCTTCGTGCTGACGCTGCCGGTGGACCTGGGCAGCTCCCCGGTGCTGATGGTGCGCGCGCTGGAGCAGTTCGTGGGCCTGCCCATGCTGGCGGTGGAGTCCACGCAGCTGGCGCGTCCGGACATGCTGCGCGTGGGCAAGCGCCGCACGCACCTGGAATACCAGGGGCAGCTGATGCCGGTGGTGGACCTGGGCGCGCGGCTGGGCTTGCGCGCGTCGTCTCCGCCCGCGGAAGGGCAGCCGCTGCTCATCGTGCAGAGCGGCGGCAAGCGCGTGGCGCTGGGCGTGGACGCGGTGGTGGGGGACCGGGACCTGGTCATCCGCCCGCTGCCGTCGGAGGTGCGCGAGGTGGCGGCCTGGCAGGGCGCGGCGACGCTCAGCCGGGGCGAGCTGCTGCTCATCCTCCGGCCGGACTGGGTGGTGTCGGATTCGGAGAAGGGGACGGTGTCCGCGGTGAGCCGGCGGGCGCTGGTGGTGGATGACTCGCTCACCGCGCGCGCGCTGCACCGGGCGATGCTGGAGGCGGGTGGCTTCCAGGTGCACCTGGCGGCCAGCGGGGCGCGGGCCTTGGAGCGGCTGCAGGCGGACACCTACGACGTCGTCATCTGCGACCTGGACATGGAAGAGATGGACGGCATCGAACTCATCGCCCGGCTTCGAGAGCGCAAGGACACGCGCACGCTGCCTGTCATCCTGGTCTCCGCGCACGACAGTGCCGTGGCGCGCGAGCGGGGCCTGGCCTCCGGGGCGGACGGCTTCCTCAGCAAGCGCGAGTGCGCCGCGGGCCGGCTGCTCGCGGAAGTGCTGGATGTGATGAGCCGCCGCGGGAGCCGCGCTTGAGTTCGAAGAAGTCCATTCGCGTGCTCGTGGTGGATGACTCGCCCACCATGGCCAACACCCTCACCGCGCTCCTCACGGAGGAGCCGCGCATCGAGGTCGTGGGCCGGGCGGGGGACGGCAACCGCGCCGTGCAGCTGGCGCGCCTGCTGCGTCCGGACGTCATCACCATGGACCTCCTGCTGCCCGGCCTGGATGGCCCGGCGGCCATCGGGCACATCATGTCCCAGGCGCCCGCGCGCATCCTGGTGGTGAGCGCGGTGGCGGAGCAGCGGGGCGTGGACCTGGGCTTTCAAGCGATGAGCGCCGGCGCGCTGGAGCTCATCGGCAAGCCCAACGTCACCAACGCGGAGGAGCTGCGCCGCTGGGGCCGGGAGCTGGCCCACTCCGTGTGCCTGATGGCGGAGGTGCCCGTCATCTCCCGCCGTCCGCGCGCCGTGGCGCCGCCGCCCATGCCCAGCGGGGCGCGGGTGGACGTGTTCGGCCTCGTCGCCTCCACCGGTGGGCCTCCCGCGCTGGCGGAGGTGCTGTCCAAGCTGCCCCGCGACCTGCCGGTGCCCATGCTCGTCGCGCAGCACATCACCGTGGGCTTCACGCAGGGGATGGTGCGCTGGCTGTCCCAGGTGTGCGAGCTCCAGGTGGGCATGGCGCGCGACGGCGAGCGGCTGGAGCCGGGCCGCGTGTACTTCCCGCTGGATGGGCACGACCTGCTGGTGGACAGCATCGGGCTGGCCCGCCTGCAGCGCAGCCACGGCGGGCCGTGCCCCAACGGGGACGTGCTCCTGAGCTCGCTGGCCATGGCGTACGGCCGCAGGAGCGGCGGCGCCGTCCTCACCGGCATGGGCGAGGATGGCGCGCGGGGCCTGCTGGCCATCCGTCAGGCCGGGGGCGTCACCCTGGCCCAGGACGAGGCGTCCAGCGTCGTCTACGGCATGCCTCGCGCCGCCGTGGAGCTGAAGGCCACCGACGGGGGCACGCCCCTGGCGCTGGTGGCGGACCTCATCCTGCAGAGCTGTCAGCGCCCGTCGTTCCGTCCTGCTCGCGGCCCGGAGGGGGGGCCCCGGTGAGCGGTTTCCCACCAATGAACCGCAGCCACCTGCGTTGTCCCTGGCGTCGGGTGGCCGACGGTCGGCCGCCCGAGGACGCCACCCCGGGAGTGTCCCCTTGAAGCCCTCCGCCGCGCTCCCCGTCTCCCTCCTGCGTGGGCTCGGGCTCGCGCAGAAGTTCGTGCTCGTCACGGCGCTCATCAGCGCCACCGTGGCCCTCCTCCTCACCCTCATCGCCACCCGCCAGATGGAGTCCAACCTGGAGGAGCGCCACGCCAGCGAAGGCGAGGCCGTGGCGCTGAGCCTGGCCATCGCGGCGGAGCAGGGCGTGTCCGCGGGCATGGGCTCGCTCCAGCCGCTCCTGGAGGCGTTCCGCGAGCGCGAGGACCTGGCCTACATCTTCATCCTGGACCCCACCGGCTTCGTGCTGGTGCACTCGTTCCAGGGGCCCTTCCCGGAGGGCCTGAAGGCCGCGCTCGACGCGCAGCCCGCCGTGGGCCAGGGCCGCACCCGCGTGGTGCAGGAGGTCCGGCTGTCGCGCGGCGGCAAGACGCTGCGCGCCCTGGACGTGGCCGCGGCCGTGGCGGACAAGGGGCGGCTGGGCACCGTGCACGTGGGCATGGCGCGCGAGTTCATTGACGCGAAGGTGGACGCGCTGCGCTGGGCGATGCTGCGCTTCGCGCTGCTGCTGGTGGCGGGCGGCGTGGTGCTGGCGGCGCTGTTCGGCCGGAGCATCGTGCGGCCGCTGGCGGAGCTCACGTCCGTGGCGGGCCACATCGTGTCGTCCGGCGACCTCACGCGCCCCATCCATGCGCGGGGCAACGACGAGGTGGGGCGGCTGTCCAACTCCTTCTCGCAGATGGTGGGCAAGCTGCGCGAGGTGACGGTCAACCTCCAGCACGCCGCCACCGCGCTCACGCAGTCCACGGACCACCTCAACGCGTCCTCCACCGAGCAGGCGCAGACCATCTCCCGCCAGGCCGCCGCGCTCCAGGAGACGCAGGTGACGGCGCAGGAGATCAAGCAGACCTCCACCCTGGCCGCGCAGAAGGCGGAGAGCGTGCTCAGCGTCGCCGAGCGCGCGGACACCCTGGCCAAGGCGGGCGAGGCCTCCATCGAGCAGACGATGGCGGGCCTCAACGACATCCGCGCGCAGGTGGGGGAGATCGCGGAGAAGATTCTCGAGCTGGGCGAGCGCACGCGCCAGATTGGCGGCATCACCCAGACGGTGAAGGACCTGGCGGACCAGTCCAACATGCTCGCGCTCAACGCGGCCATCGAAGCGGTGCGCTCCGGTGAGCACGGCAAGGGCTTCAGCGTGGTGGCGCGTGAGATCCGCGCCCTTGCGGACCAGTCCATCCAGGCGACCACGCGGGTGCGGGAGCTGCTGGACGACATCGCCAACTCCGTCACCGCCGCGGTGCGCATCACCGAGCGCGGCGCGGAGCGGATGGAGGCGGGCCTGACGCAGGTGCGCAACAGCGGGCAGAACCTGCGCGAGCTGTCCTCCATCGTCCAGGACAACGCCGCCGCCGTGCGGCAGATCGCCGCCGCGGTGAACCAGCAGAACGTGGGCATCAATCAAATCACCCTGGCGGTGAACGATTTGTCCCGGATGATGGACGACACCGTGGCCCGCATCGGGTCCACCGGCGAGGCGGCCACCACGCTGCAGATCATCTCCGAGCAGCTCTCCAGCGCCGTGGGCGCGTACAAGGTCGTGTCCAAGCCGGAGTAGGAAACGCGGAAGGCCCCGAGTCCCCTTGAAGGGGGCCCGGGGCCTCGGGTGCTTCAATCTGTCGCCGTGCTTTATGCCGGCACGGCCTCGGTGGGCTCGGACTGGAGCTTCAGCGCGTCGTCCACGACGTCGAAGCGGGCCACGCCACCGCTCTTGAGGGAGCCGAACAGCAGCGCCTCCGCGAGTGGCTTCTTGAGGATGTTGTCCACGAGCCGGGCCATGGGGCGCGCGCCGAAGGCCGGGTCGTAGCCGTGCTCCGCCAGCCACGCGCGGGCGGCGGGCGTGAGCTCCAGCTTGACCTTCTTCTCGTCGAGCACCTTCTGGAGCAGGCGCACTTCCTTGTCCACGACCTTGAGGATGACCTCGGGGGGCAGGCCGGAGAACAAAATCCAGCCGTCCAGCCGGTTGCGGAACTCCGGCGTGAAGGTGCGCTCGATGGCCTTCTTCGCCCGCGAGCCGTCCACCACCACGCTGGTGTCACCGAAGCCCATGGCCTTGGTGCTCATCTCCTGCGCTCCCGCGTTGGTGGTCAGGATGAGGATGATGTTGCGGAAGTCCGCCTTGCGGCCGTTGTTGTCCGTGAGCGTCGCGTGGTCCATCACCTGGAGCAGGATGTTGAAGAGGTCCGGGTGGGCCTTCTCAATCTCATCCAGCACCAGCACCGCGTACGGGTGCTTGCGCACGGCGTCCGTGAGCAGGCCGCCCTGGTCGAAGCCCACGTAGCCTGGAGGCGCGCCAATGAGGCGGCTCACCGTGTGCTTCTCGGAGTACTCGCTCATGTCGAAGCGGAGGAACTCCACGCCCAGGCTCTGCGCCAGCTGCTTCGCCAGCTCCGTCTTGCCCACGCCCGTGGGGCCGGAGAAGAGGAAGCTGCCAATGGGCTTCTCCGGCGCGCGCAGGCCGGAGCGCGACAGCTTGATGGCGCCCACCATCTCTTCAATGGCCTTGTCCTGCCCGTAGATGACGCCCTTGAGCTCCTTGTCCAGGTTCTGAATCTGGACGCCCTCGCTCGCGGACACGCTCTTGGCCGGAATCTTGGCCATCTTGGAGACGACCTGCTCCACGTCGTGCGCGCTGACGACGCTCGTGCGCACGCCCTCCGGCTTGAGCCGCTCCGCGGCGCCGGCCTCGTCGATGACGTCGATGGCCTTGTCCGGGAGGAACCGGTCGTTGATGTGCTTGGCAGCCAGCTCCGCCGCCGCCTGGAGCGCACCCTCGCCGTACTTCACGTGGTGGTGCTCCTCGTAGCGGCTGCGCAGGCCCTCCAGCACCTTGACGGTGTCCTCCACGCTGGGCTCGTCCACTTCAATCTTCTGGAAGCGGCGGGACAGCGCGCGGTCGCGCTCGAACGACGCCTTGAACTCCTGGAACGTCGTGGAGCCGATGCAGCGCAGCCGGCCTGACGCCAGCGCGGGCTTGAGCAGGTTGGACGCGTCCATGGACCCGCCGCTCGTGGCCCCGGCACCGACGATGGTGTGGATTTCGTCGATGAAGAGGATGGCGTCCGGCAGCTCCTGCAGCGCCTTGAGCACACCCTTCAGGCGCTCCTCGAACTGGCCGCGGAACTTGGTGCCCGCGAGCAGCGCGCCCATGTCCAGCGAGTAGACGACCGCGTTCTTCAGCGCCTCCGGCACGCGGCCCTCGGTGATGTGGAGCGCCAGGCCTTCCGCGATGGCCGTCTTGCCCACGCCGGCCTCACCCACGTAGAGCGGGTTGTTCTTGCGGCGGCGGCAGAGCACCTGGATGGTGCGCTCCAGCTCCTTGTCACGGCCGATGAGCGGGTCGATGCGGCCCGCCTTGGCCTCGACGTTGAGCTGCACCGCGTACGCCTCCAGCGGGCTCTTCTTCTGCGACTCGCCGTCCTCGTCGTCCCCGGCGGGCGTGGGGCGGGACTCGCCCTCCGACTCGCCGTCCTTGCTGACGCCGTGGGAGATGAAGTTGAGCAGGTCCAGGCGGGTGACGCCCTCCTGCTGCAACAGGTAGAGCGCGTGGCTCTCCTCTTCACGGAACATGGCGACCAGCACGTCGCCCCCGTCGATGTACTTCTGCTCCGCGGACAAGGCGTGCATGGCGGCGCGGTGGAGCACGCGCTCCACGCCGATGGTCTGCTGCGGCTCGGCGTCCACGTCGTCGGGCAGCCGCTCGACCGTCTCCTCCAGGAAGGAGGTCAGGTTCTCCTGCAGGCGCTTGACGTTCGCGCCGCAGCCCTTGAGCACCTCGCGGGTGCGCGACTCACGGGTGAGGGCCAGGAGCAGGTGCTCCAGGGTCAGGTACTCGTGACGCATCTTCCGCGCCTCGTCGAGCGCGGTGCGGAAGCTGGCCTGCAATTCTTTGGCGATCGATGGTCCTGCCACGGTTCAGCCTTCCTCGGGTTCCATGGACAGCCGCAGGGGGAACCCGTTGTCCCTCGCCGCGGCCTCCACTGTCTTGAGCTTCGTCTCGGCGACGTCGTAGGTATAAACGCCCGCCACACCGATGCCGTTGTAATGAACGTGCATCATGATCTGCACGGCATCCGTCTCCGACTTGTGGAAGATCTCCTTGAGCACGGCCACCACGAACTCGCGCGTGGTGTAGTTGTCGTTGTGCAGGAGGACCTTGTAGAGCGTCGGCCTCTTCAGCTTCTGCTTGGGGACGGCCTCCGTGACGACCTGGCCGTCATCGTGTTGGTGCTTCTGAGCCATGGGCTTGCGGACTCCCTTGCCTTCGCTTCGCGAACCTGTGGCGGGCCTGCGTGAAACGCTTCAGACCCGCTCCTTGAAACCCGTCTCCGCCCACCACAGCGGCAGGCCGCTTTCGACGGCTGCCCGCTCGTGCGCCAGGAAGCCGCGCACCGCCCGGTCCAGGCCGGGGTGGAGGAACAGATGCGCACTGTACGTGAGGTGCGGCTCGAAACCCCGGGTGAGCTTGTGCTCGCCGCCCGCTCCCGGCTCGAAGCGCTCGCGGCCCTGGGCGATGCAGTCCTCCACCGGGTGGTAGAGGCACACGTTGAAGTGCAGGAACGGATGTTCCTCCAGCGCTCCCCAATAACGGCCGTACAGCGTGCGCGGCCCGGTGAAGTTGAACGCGCCGGCCACCCTGAGGCCTTCCCGCCGGGCCTCCACGAACTCACACCGGTGCTTGAAGCCGGCGAGCAGGCGGGCGAAGAAGTCCTCGGTCAGTGAGCGCACGCCCCACGGGTAGCGGTCCACCGTGGAGATGTAGAGCCGGTGGGCGGAGGCCGCGTCCACCTCCTCCAGCGCGTCACCCCGGAGCGTGCGCACGGTGATGCCCTGGGCCTCCAGCGCACGCCGCTCATGCTGGAGCTGGTGCCGCCGCTTGGAGCGGAAGCGGCCGAGGAAGTCCTCGAACGTCCGGTAGCCCGCGTTCTTCCACAGGTACTGCACGCCCAGGCGCAGCGCGTAGCCCTGCGCCTCCAGCACCGGCAGCTCCTCCGGGGTGGGGAAGAGGACGTGGATGCTGGAGAGCCCTTCCGCGCGCGCGTACTCCAGCGCGGCGGTGTACAGCTCCGCCTCGCGGGTGGCGGGGTGCTCGCCGGGGGCCACCAGCACGCGGCGGCCGGTGGCGGGGGTGAAGGGCACGCCCAGGACGAGCTTGGGGTAGTAGCGCAGGCCCGCGCGCTCGGCGGCGGTGGCCCAGGCGGCGTCGAAGACGAACTCGCCGTGGCTGTCGTCCTTGAGGTACGCGGGCGCGGCGGCGACGAGGCGCGAGCCCCGCCACAGGGTGAGGTGGCGCGGGTGCCAGCCGCGCTCGGGCACCACGCTGCCGCTCTCCTCCAGGGCGGCGAGGAAGCCCCACTCCAGGAAGGGCACCGACTCCGGGTCCACGAGCGCGTCCCAGGCCGACGCGGGAACGTCGGTGATGGACGTGAGCAGGCGCAGCGTGGTGGGGAGCGGGGCGGACATGGACGTGGCGAGCGCCAGCCTATAACGGCGGGTGGTGGCTGCCGCCACGGCCGCCAGGACGCCGTCTACTTCCCGCGCGTGAGCTCCTGGGCGAGGAAGGCCGCCACTTCCTTGAGGCCCGCGGCGGCGCGCTTGCGGCCCTCGTCGGACTCCATGACGCGGCGGGCGGCGTCGCTGGCGGTGCCCACCTCCAGGTCCACCAGGATGAGGAAGGCGCTCCAGCCCGCCGTCACGGTGGCCACCTTGCCCGGCCGCTGGGGCCGGTCGCTCAGGGTGGCGGCCACCTTCTCCAGGAGGCCTTCTTCCTTGAGACGTTTCGTGCCCCCGAGCATCTGCGTCCAGGTGGCGTCCAGCAGCGAGGCCAGCAGGGGCCCGGAGAGGGCGGTGGAGAGGCGCTGGGCGGCCTCCTCGCTGTCCACGTGATGTGCCTCCGCGTAGGTGGGGCCCAGCTTGGCAACCACCACGGCCTTGGTGGCGAGGTGGGCGAGGCGCGGTGGGTAGGGCATAGGACTTTCTGTCTTACATCGGTGGGCGGCCGGGCTCCACCGGAGTGAATGGATGGCGCTGGGCGTTTGCCTGACAGCCGGACAGGTTGCTATGGGGCCCGGCGCCCTTTAGAGGAAGCGGACTTTCGTAGGGAGAACAGAATGTCAGTGAACATCCAGCTCGAGTGGACCCCCAACCCCAGCACGTTGAAGTACGTGGTGGACCGCAAGCTGCTGGGCGGTGGCGCGGTGAACTTCACCAACCGGGACGAGGCGCAGGCGAAGTCGCCCCTGGCGCTCCGGCTCATGGACATCCAGGGCGTGACGGCGGTGATGCTGGGCACGAACTTCGTCACCGTGACGAAGGGCGAGTCCGGCGAGTGGGACGAGCTCAACGACTCCGTGATGTCCACGTTGGACACGCACCTGTCGGAGGGCCTGCCGGTGGTGGACGAGGCGGCGGTCGCGGCGTCGCGCCAGGCGACGAGCGCGGACGGCACGGTGGAGCAGCGCATCCAGTTCATCCTGGACGAGGAGATCCGCCCGGCCGTGGCGCAGGACGGCGGTGACATCACGCTGGACCGCTTCGAGGACGGCATCGTGTACCTGCACATGAAGGGTTCGTGCGCGGGCTGCCCGTCGTCCACGGCGACGCTGAAGATGGGCATCGAGGGCCGGCTCCGGGAGATGATCCCGGAGGTCACCGAAGTGGTGTCCGTCTGAGGCGGAACGTCAAGGCGCCGCAGGTCCGCAAGGAGCTGTTGCCGGACCAGTCCCCCGCGCTCCTGCGTGAGCTGCACCTGCTCACGCGCGAGGGACACCTCAACGCGGATGCGCTGCGCAAGCTCAAGCAGGTGAACCACCTGGTGGGCCTCCTGCGCCCCGCCATGGAGGACGTGCAGTCGCGCCACGCGAACCCGCTGGTGGTGGACGCGGGCAGTGGCAACGCGTACCTGGGCTTCGTCGTCTACGACCTCTTCCTCAAGGACGCGCAAGCCGGCGAGCTGTTGTCCATCGAGGGGCGGCCGGACCTGACGGAGCGCGCGAAGGGCCGCGCGGAGCGGCTGCACTTCGACCGGATGCGCTTCCAGACGGCGCACATCGACGCGGCCGAGTACCCGGAGCGCATCCACGTGCTGATGGCGCTGCACGCGTGCGACACGGCCACGGACGACGCGCTGGTGGCGGCCATCAAGCACGGCGCGGACCACGTGGCGGTGGTGCCGTGCTGCCAGGCGGAGGTGGCCGCGCAGCTGAAGGAGAAGAAGGCGAAGCCGGCCGGGTCCATGTCGCTGCTCTTCCAGCACCCGTGGCACCGGCGCGAGTTCGGCTCGCACCTGACGAACGTCATCCGCGCGCTGACGCTGGAGGCGTTCGGCTATCAGGTGACGGTGACGGAGCTGACGGGGTGGGAGCACTCGTTGAAGAACGAGCTCATCCTCGGGCGGCGGGTGCACCGGGACAATCGGCGCGCGCGGCTCCAGCTCCAGGCGCTGCTGGCGGAGACGGGCGTGCAGCCCCGGCTGACGCGGCTGCTGGGCATCACGCCCGCGGGCGCGGATGGCTCGGACGCGGGGGCCATGGCGGCGTCGGAGCCCGCGCCGGACGCGGAGCCCACGCCTGACGCAGCGTCGTCCGGAGCGCCGCCGGAACCCTGAACGCAAGCGGCCCTCCGCTGGACCGTAGGGCCGGGCAGGTGACCTCATGGGAGGGGGACGCGGGTCCTCCGTCCCGGGGAGGCCGCCGTCCGGCCGTGCACGGCGGCCGGGCAGGCGTTACATGCCCTGCGCCCGTGCGGTGCGCACGGGACGACACTCCAGAGGGCTGAATCCCTTGGGGGCGCGCCTCCGCGGGTGTCGGAGGACGTGGGCACGTCAGGGGTCCCGGTCAGGATGACGTCGATGCCGGAGGTCGGGCGCGGCGAGGGGACCCAGGGCGGCGTTCGCGGTGTCTGAATGCCGGGGTACGGAATCTCGTCCCTCAATGGGGCCGGCTCTGGTGGCCGTCAGGGCACCGGATGCGTGTGGGGCGAGCCGCGAAGTCCCTCCGCCGCGCACGCGGTGGGGGTGTTGATGGGAAGGGGGCATGGCCTTGGAGCTGGATGACTGGGGTGGGAGCGGGCCGCTCCTGCACTTCGCCTGCGCGAACGGTTTTCCTCCGGAGACGTACCGGAAGCTCTTCACGCGGCTCGCGACGCGCTACCACGTGGTGTCGCTGCGGATGCGGCCGCTGACGCCGGGCCAGGACCCGAAGGCGCTCACGACCTGGCAGCAGCTGGGTGAGGACCTCGCGCGCGAGCTGAAGGCGCGGGGACGCTCTGGCGCCCTGGGCGTGGGGCACAGCGTGGGTGGCACGAGCACGTTGATGGCGTCCGCCGCGAACCCGGGGCTGTTCCGCGCGGTGGTGGCGTTGGACCCCGTGCTCATCACCGGGTCCCGGTTGTGGGCCCTGCGCCTGATGAAGCTCTTGGGCCGCATGGACCGCACGGCCATCGTACAGGGCGCGCTGCGGCGGCGGGACCGGTGGACGACGCGCGAGGAGGCAGCCGACGCGTACCGTCAGCGCAAGCTGTTCAAGGACTGGGACGCGGACTGCTTCAACGACTACCTCGCGCACGGGCTGGTGCCCACGGAGGAGGGCGACTTCAAGCTGCGCTTCCCACGCGAGTGGGAGGCCCGCATCTTCGAGACGTTCCCCGCGGACCCGTGGAAGCTCATCCGTGCCAACGCGGCGCCCACGCTGGTGCTGCGAGGCGAACGGTCCGACACGCTGTCGCCGGACGCGCTGGCGCGGGCGGAGCAGGAGATGAAGCGCACGCGGGTGGACACGCTGCCGCTCGCCTCGCACCTGTTCCCGATGGAGAAGCCGCGTGAGACGGCCGAGCGCGTGCTGACCTTCCTGGAACAGCTGCCGCCCGTGGACGTCCCCGCGTCCGCGCACTGAGGGGCATCCGCCGCGCGGGCGCTCCTCGCGGCTGCGCGTGTCGCATGCGTCGAGACTCCGCCAGCGCGGGGCTTCCGCCGGCTCACACGTCAGGCGCCACCCGCGCGATTCGCGCTACCAGGGCTATTGCCCTCGCCATGTCTTGCAGGCGGTGGGCCAACCGGCGCCACGCGTCACGCGTCTGGCTGCGACCGCCGCGCCCGCCATGCCCTCGGGCAGGAAGTCTGTCCCCATGGATGAGAAAGCGAGAACCCTTCGGGGGACTCCCGTCGGCGGCGCAGCGCGCGAACTGGTCCGACAGTCGGACCAGTTGGGAGCGCGCCGGGCGGGGAGGGGCGCAGCACGGACATCCGGGACCTGGGCGCTGGACGCGGCGGCCACCTGACGGCCCGCGTTACGCGTGGGTCAGCCGTACGCCTCGCGCTTGATGCGCTTGTCCGGAATGCCCAGCTCATGCAGGTGGCCCAGCACCGCCTCCATGAAGCGCGGCGTGGCGGGCGTGCGCGTCTCCAGCGCCTTGCGCCGGTCCCACGGGGTGATGGCGGGCCCGCACACGTACACGAGGCAGGTGTCGCGGTCCGGAATCAGCTCGTGCAGCAGCGCTTCCGCCACGCGGCCCTTGCGCACCTGGGCGCCGTACTTCGTCTCATCCATTTCGCGCGTGAGCGTGTGCACCACTCGCACGCGGTCGGGGGCCGCCCGCTCCAACTCCGCCAGCTCCTCGCGGTAGAGGATGTCCCCCCACGTCTTGTTGGACGCGAGGAACGTGTGCCGCAGCTTCAGCCCCCGGTGCAGCGCGTCCTTCACGATGGCGAAGTTCGGCACCGCGCCAGAGCCCGCCACGATGTGCAGCACGTGGTCCGTCCGCTCCGTCACGTCGTCCGGCAGCACGTAGGGCCCCATGAAGCCCGTCACCTTCAGCTTCGCCCCCACCAGCCGGCCATGCACCAGCAGGGGTGACAGCAGCGGCGGGTAGCGCGTGACGCCCGGGATGAACTCCTCGTCCTTCACCGTGATGGCCACGTGCCGCTCATGCGGCGCGGAGGCGAGCGAGTACGAGCGCGGCGGCTCCTTTCGCCCCTTCTGCTCCTGCAGGTACACGCACTGGTGCGCGAGCGCCCGGAACTGGTGCGGGTCGATGTTGATGAACTGGCCTGCCTTGTAGTCGAGCGGCCCCGCCCCCGAACCCAGCTCCAGCAGCAATGTCGCCGTGTCGTGCGTCTCCATCCGCACGTCGGTGACGGTGGCCTCGTACTCGACGGGCCGCTTCGCTCGGGAGGGCGTGGCTTCGGCGCTCATGCGGCTTCCCATAACACGCGGGGTGCGGGGCCGCGTGGACCGGCTCACGCCAGCGCGCTCCCCGCCCCAGGACTCCAGGGTAGGCATTTCGTTGGCTGGACGACGGAAGGGCAGGCGGGCAGTCCAGCGCTCCCAGAGGACCGCTGACCCACCCCGCCGTGCAGGACTACATCTTCCAGGAGGACGTCCAGCCATCGCTCCCCCTGGGGTCCAGGGGCATCCGGAAAGGACGTGGGCCGGTCCGTGCTTCGAGTTCTCTTCGCCCTGATGTCGCTGCTGCCCTACGGGCTCCGCCGCCATGTCGTGCGCGGGCTGATGCACGGCGTGTGGGGACGGCTGTCCCACGCGAAGGTGTACGGCCTGAAGGACCTGCCGGACGGCCCGTGCCTCTTCATCTGCAACCACCTGTCCAACGCGGACGGCTTCACGCTCTACCGGGCGCTGCGTCCCCGGAATGTCGTCTTCCTCGCCGGCGTGAAGCTGCACGGCACCGTGATGACGCGGCTGGCGGCGGAGACGATGGACACCATCGACATCACGCCCAACTCGCCGGACATCGAAGCGCTGCGCCGCTGCGTGGAGCTGCTCAAGGGCGGCCAGTCCGTCCTCATCTTCCCGGAAGGGGGCCGCAGCCGCTCGGCCGGCCTGCTCCAGGCGAAGAAGGGCGTGGGCCTCATCGCCAAGCGCGCCGGGGTGCCCATCGTGCCGGTGGCGCTGACGGGCACGGAGAAGCTCATGCCCATCAACGACTCCGACATGGGCGGCGAGCGGCTCTACCACGCGGACGTCACCGTCACCTTCGGGCCCGCGTTCCGCATGGAGGACCTGGAGCCGGAGGTGGCGGGGGCTTCTGACGCCCGCCAGGCGCTGGTGGACGCGATGATGCGCCGGGTGGCCGCGCTGCTGCCGCCGCACTACCAGGGGGTCTACGCGGCGGGCCCCGACCTGGTGGCCCCTGCCGCCCCGCCCGCCGCGTAGACCCCCTGGT
>NZ_RAWK01000097.1 GCF_003612165.1 Corallococcus aberystwythensis
CCCTCCTGCTGACCCCGCCTCCACCACCGCCCGAGGAGGACTCATGGCGCTTCGACGCGCTGGGCTGCGTGCGCAGCCGCGACGACGTCACGATGTCCTCCCTGCCCCGCGCGCGCTACCGCTCCGCCCTGGAGATTGGCGGCGCCATCGGTCTGCTCACGGAGAAGCTCCAGGCGCGCTGTGATGCGCTCCTCTCCCTGGAGTCCTCCGAGTCCGCCCAGGCCCGCGCCATCCACCGTTGCCGGCACCTGCCGCACGTGCGCTTCGACCGGATGAGCGTGCCGGAGCGCTACCCCGAGGGGACCTTCGACCTCACCCTTCTGTCCGAGAGCGGCGCCTACTGGAGCCTCCCGGAGCTGGCGCTCGCGCAGCAGCGCATCCTGGAGCACCTGGAGCCCGGCGGGCACCTGGTCCTCGTGCACTGGACCGGCCAGACGCGCGACATGTCCCTCAACGGCCACGAGGTCCACGACGCCTTCCGGCGGCTCACCCCCAAGCTCCTGCGCCACCTGCGCGGCGAGATGGAGGGCACCTGGCGCCTGGACGTCTTCGAACGCCTTTGAACGCCCCGCTGAATCCCGTCCCCCACCCGGCCCGGGCCGGCGGTAGAAGGGACGGCATGGAACTGGGAATCACGGGGAAGACGGCGCTCGTCACCGGCAGCAGCCGGGGCATCGGGAAGGCCATCGCCATGGCGCTGTCGCGCGAGGGCGCCCGGGTGTCCGTGTGCGCGCGCCACCTGGAGCCGCTGGAGGCCCTCGCGAAGGAGCTGCGCTCCGAAGGCGCCCAGGTGGCCACGGTGGTCGCGGACGTGGCCACGCAGGAGGGTGCGTACTCGGCGGTGGACTCCGCGATTCGCGCCTTCGGTTCGCTGGACATCCTGGTGAACAACGTGGGCGGCAGCGGCGGCGCGGGCGCCTTCGACGCGGCCAGCACCCAGCAGTGGAACGACGTCCTCCAGCGCAACCTGATGTCCGCCGTGTGGTGCAGCCAGCGCGCGGTGCCGGTGATGCGCCAGCTCGGCGGCGGCAGCATCGTGCACATCAGCTCCATCTTCGGCCGCGAGTACGCCACCAGCGCGCCCTACAGCGCCGCCAAGGCGGGCCTCATCGCGCTCACCAAGGAGATGGCCATCGACCTGGCGTCCCACCGTATCCGCGTCAACGCGGTGGCCCCGGGCTCCATCTTCTTCCCCGGCGGCAGCTGGGACCGGCGCCAGCAGCACGACCCGGAGGCGGTGGCCAAGGTGGTGCGCGAACAGATTCCCTGGGGCCGCTTCGGCACCCCCGAGGAGGTGGCGGACGTGGTCGCCTTCCTGTGCTCGGAGCGGGCGAAGTGGGTCACGGGCTCCACCGTGCCCGTGGACGGCGGACAGGGCCGTGCCTACTAGGCCCGGGTGCGGTATGGAGTCCGCGCGAATGAGGGCCACGCATTGCTGAAGCTCTACAAGAAGGACGGCGACACCCTGCGCTACTGGGAGGCGTGGGAGCACGAGGGCGTCGTCACTGTGCACTGGGGCACCGTGGGGAACGGAGGCGAGGAGAAGGCCGTCCCCGTCCCGCCTGACGAAGACCCCGACATGGTCATCGCTCAAGAGGCCGAGTCCCTGGTGGACGCGGGCTACGACGAGCCCGAGCCGGACGCCATGGCCGTGCTGCTCGTTGAATACACCGTGCAGGGCAAGGGCACCGGCCACGACTTCGAGCAGCGCAACGCCGTGGAGGAGCTGCTCACGGACGCGCTCGGCTGGACGGGCAACGGCGAGGTGGAGGGCGGCGAGACGGAAGCGGGCGTCATGCGCGTGCACTGCCGCGTGATGGACCCCGACACGGCCGCGCGCACCGTGGTGGAGGCCCTGGACTCGGAGGACCTGATTGAAGGGGCCCGCGTGCTGGTGGCACGGGGCGATGAGAAGCCCCGCGTCGTGCACCCGCCCCTGTTCCCCGTGCTCAAGTCGTAGGCACTTCCGGAGCCTGGGGCACCTGGCCCCTGGGCCCGAAGACGCGGAACAGCAGCACCAGCGACGGCACCACCGCCACCAGCCCCACCGCGAGCGCCACGAGCAGCAGCCGCTGCACCACCGGCTGCGCCGCCGCGCTCTGGAGCGTCAGGTGCGGATACACGAGGTACGGCGCCTGCGACACCGCCCACCCCAGCACGATGAGCCCACCCTGCGTGGCCGCCGCCACCCGTGCGGCCCGGAAGCGCCGCGTCCACAGGAGCGCGAACGCCGTCACCGCCGCCACCGCGGTGCCTCCGTGTAGCGCCAGCGCGAACGGCGTCCGGGACAGGCCGTGCCAGATGCGCGGCGCGCCCTCGCGCGACAGCAGCAGGGCGGCCAGGGCCAGCGGAAACAGGAGTCCGCCCGTCACCAGCGCCCGGCGCCGGAAGTCCTCCGCCAGCTGGGGCGTCCGCGCCTCGTGCGTGAGGTACACGGCCGCCAGGAACGCGAACAGCCCCAGCGTCAGCACGCCCACCGACAGCGCGAAGGGCGACAGCCACGACGCGAAGAAGCCGCTCACCACCGCGTGCCCCTGCATGCGGATGGCGTCGCTGGCCACCGCGCCCACGCACATGCCCAGCAGCAGCGGCGCCACGACACTCGCGACGCTGAAGACGACGCCCCAGCGGCGCTCCACCACGTCGCCGCGCGTGTCGTAGGCGCGGAAGGTGAACGCCGTGCCCCGGAACACGATGCCCAGCACCAGCAGCGTCAGGGGCACGTGCAGCGCCACGCTCAAGGCCGCGAACGCACGCGGGAAGCCGCTGAACAGCAGCACCAGCCCGACGATGAGCCAGACGTGGTTCACCTCCCACACCGGGCCGATGGCATTGGCGATGAGCGCGCGCTGCTCCGCCTTGCGAGGCCCGCGCGCCAGCAAATCCCACACGCCGCCGCCGAAGTCCGCCCCGCCCAGCAGCGCGTACAGCACGAACGTGCCCGCCACCGCGAGCCCCAGCATCAGCGTCTCAGTGGACATGGGCCACCTCGCCGTCCGCGGGCGCGCCGGGCGTCTTGGACCCGGGCAGCGTGCCCGCCACCTGCCGCCAGAGCACGAAGAGCACCGTCACCCCGAGGAACAGGTACACCGCCGTGAAGGTGAAGAACGGCGCGGCCAGGTGCGGCACCGGCGTCACCGCCTCGCCCGTGCGCATCACGTCCCGGACGATCCACGGCTGCCGGCCCCACTCCGTGACGAGCCACCCCGCCTCCAGCGCCACCAGCCCCAGCGGTCCCGCCCACAGCCACGCGCGCATCATCCCCTTGCCGTGGGGCCACTCGCGGCCCCGCCACCTGCGCCACAGCGTCGCCAGCGCGAGCAGCGCCATCAGGCTGCCCGTGCCCACCATCACCTGGAAGGCCATGTGGACCTTCGCCACCGGCGGCCAGACGTCGCGGGGGAACTCCTCCAGCCCCTTCACCACCGCGTCTGGATCCGCGAAGCCCAGGATGGAGAGCCCCTTCGGGATGTCGATGGCGCCCGCCACCGTGCGCGTCTCCACGTCCGGCCACCCACCCACCTTCAGGGGCGCGCCCGCCTCCGTGTGGAAGTGCGCCTCCATCGCGGCCAGCTTCACCGGCTGCTCGCGCGCCACGTGCTTCGCGGACAGGTCCCCCACCAGCGGCTGCGCGAGCGCGGTGACGCACGCGAGCGGCAGCGCGATGGACAGCGCCTTCTTGTGGAAGGCCGCGCCCGGGTGCTTCAGCAGGATGAAGGCGTGGATGCCCGCCATGGCGAACGCGCTGGCCTGATAGCAGGACAGGAGCACGTGGGCCGTCTGGTACTGCCAGCCGGGGCTGAACATCGCCACCAGCGGCTGCACGTCCGTGGGCCCCGTGGGCGTGGGCGTGAAGCCGGACGGGTTGTTCATGAACGTGTTCACCAGCGTGACGAAGAACGCGCTCGCCGCGCCGCTCACCGCCACCATCACGCCGCTGAACAGGTGCAGGCCCGGCGACACGCGCTCGCGGCCGTACAGGTAGATGCCCAGGAAGATGGCCTCGGTGAAGAAGGCCACGCCCTCCAGACTGAAGGGCAGGCCAATCACTTCCCCGTAGCGGCCCATGAACTCCGGCCACAAGAGGCCCAGCTCGAACGAGAGCACCGTCCCGCTCACCGCGCCCACCGCGAAGAGGATGGCCGTGCCCTTGGCCAGCTTCTCACTGAGCTTCCGGTAGTCGGCGTCTCCCGTGCGCCGGTGCTTCAGGTCGCTCAGCACCATCAGCACCGGCAACGCCACGCCGGCCGCCGCGAACACGATGTGGAACGCGAGCGAGAGCCCCATCTGCGCGCGCGCATAGAGCAGGTCCGTCATGGACATCAGTCTGCTTTATGCGCGCATTTTGCGCATTCAGGATTTCTTATATTTCTCCACAGTGACCTTGTCCGCGGGGACCTTGGTGACGGTCCGCGAGGGGACCAGGGTCTGGATGGAGTTGCGGGCCACGGCGGTGGCGAGCGAGGTGGCGAAAATCATCACTACCTTGCGGCCCAGCTCCGCGCCCAGCGGCTTGTCCTCGAGGCTGGTGGCCACGCGGTCCGGGTGGGCCCAGGCGCGCTCCAGGGCCTTGCGGCGCTGGCGGCGCACGCGCTCGTCGTGGTGGCGGGCACGGTAGATGGCGAGACCCACGCCCAGGCCCACCGCCACCAGCGCGGCGGCGCCCACGGTGACGAGCAGGTCCTTGTGCTGGTTGACGTGGTAGCTCACGTCCGTGGCGCGGGTGCGCCGGCGGTCCAGCTCCTCCAGGGTGAGGAGCAGCTCGTCGCGGATGCGGTCCGCGGTCTTCTCCACCTGCTCGCGGTCGCCCATGCGCTTGGTGATGGCGTGCTCCGCGTGCGCTTCGGTCGTCTCGGGTGCGTGGCTCATTGCAGCGTCTCCCGGGTCAGCTGAAGGTCCGTCTTCAAGCGCTCCTGCGTGTGGACCAGCGGCTTCTTGGGAATCCGCTTGGCCCCCAGGAACAGGAGGAGGCCAGCCACGGCCAGGAGCACGGCGCCCACGATGAGCACGCCCACCGCGTCCCCCAAGGGCAGCGCCAGGCCCAGCGCGACGAAGAGCACCGCCAGCGACGTGAGGGCCAGGACGGCTCCCGCGCCCAGGAAGATGCCGGCGAGCTTGGCCGCCTGCAGCTCCTGCTTCAGCTCCTTCTTGGCGTGCATCACCTCCGCCTTCACCAACAGGCGGGTTTCCGACAGCGCGTGCCGGATGAGTTCCGGGGTGGAGAGCGTCTCCAGCTGCGTGCGCTCCAGGCGTTCAGATTCGAGGTCCACGACCGTGCCTCCGACAGGGTGACTTCACGGGGCATCACCGATGGCCGCCTGCTCGGCGTCCCGGCTGTCCCCGGTCTGTTCCTGAAGGTGGTCAGGAAGGGTGGGCGGGAGAAGTCCCGGCGCACACCCCATCCTCGTCCGGCTGCCTGCCTGGTACCCCCGCCCCACGGAATGGGGCAGTGGGCACTGGCTAGCGGCGGGTCTTCTGGTGCGCGATCGCCGTGGCCAGCGTCTCGCGCACCTGGCGGGCCCGGAACAGGCGGTCCGCGGTGTCCAGCAGGTTCTCCGCGTACAGCACCTGCTTGCGCAACCGCGCGGGGATGGCGCGGGTGCCCAGGTGCGCGCCCAGGAGGGCGCCCGTGAGCGCGGCGGCCACGTCCGCCTCGCCGCCACAGCGCAGCGTCATGACCACGGCCTCGCGGAAGTCGTGCGGCACCTTCAGCGTCGCGTACAGCGACGTGAGCAGCACCGGCACCACGTGGCACGGCAGGCCGTCCACGCCCTTCAACTCACTGGGGGGCACGCCCACCTTGCGCAGCTGGTTGAGCGCGCGCTGGGTGTCCCAGGTGAGCAGGCGCGGCAGGTGGCGGATCTCCTCCGCCAGGTTCTTGTCGTGCACGGCGGCGGACAGCGCCAGGGCCTCGCAGAAGGCCGCGGGCGTGAGGGCCTCCTGCTCCATGCCCAGCGCCACCGCCTGCGCGAACGCGGCCGCGGCAGCGGCGCAGACGGGGTCCTTGTGCGTGATGACGGTGAGCACGCCCGCGTCATGGGGCAGGCGCGCGCGCTGACCGCTTTCGAAGAGGCCCACCACCAGCGCGCGGCTGAGCA
Organism: Corallococcus aberystwythensis; assembly: GCF_003612165.1. Lineage (GTDB taxonomy): Bacteria > Myxococcota > Myxococcia > Myxococcales > Myxococcaceae > Corallococcus > Corallococcus aberystwythensis. Next base: position 6,099 of record NZ_RAWK01000097.1, read on the forward strand.
CCGACGGGCACTTCGTGCCCAGGGGCGCGCCCGCGCTCATCCACGGCGTGCCGGCCGTCAGCCGCTGCAGCGCTTCAGAGAGGCTGCGCGGCGGCTGGAGGATGATGCCCTCCTGCCACAGCCACGCCAGGTGCAGCGCCGCGCTGCGGCCGTCCACCTTGCCCTCGCGGATGACGCTCTCCGCGGCCGCGAGCAGGAGCTGCGTGTCGTCGCTGAACTGGCCCTTGGCGAACTTGCCGCGCGGACGGGGCGCGAAGTCCTCCGCCAGCCCGGGCAGCCGCGCCAGGCTCGCCGGGGGGATGCCCCTCAGCGGAAAGCCGAGCGCATCCCCAATGGCGAGCCCGAGAAACGCCGCATGGAACCTGTCCTGGCGGTCTGCGGGAGTCAGCGGCATCGGAGGGGCGGAGATTACCCGAGCCTCAGCCAAGGACGAGCACCGAGATGAACGCTGCGAGGGCGCGCGACGCGACGGCGGATCGATCATGGGGCCTTGACGTGCACGAAGCGGGTGCGGTGGAGCGCTGGACAGGAAAGGTCCCGCTGGATTGCACCACGCGCGTCGCCACTGTCTGCCTCCTTCGCCGTGACCACGGCGCAACCGGGGGCGCGGTAGCTATCGCATCCCGCCGCGTTTCAGCAAGCAGGCGGGCCTGATGAAGCGCGCGAGCACGCATCCATGTCCAACTTCGAATGCTGCGCATGGACCGAAAGGGACGCACGGGTGGCCGCGCGTGGGTGCGCAAGGCGCCGTGCGCGTGAAGTGCCCACGGGCTCAGGTGTTCACCTTGACGCGAGCCACTTCACTTCGTCCACGCGATGCGCGCGCGAACGCACGCGCTGATCACGAGTCGTCGCGGCCCAGGTTCACCACCGCCATCAGCCGCGCCACCACGGCCTCCGCGCCCTGGTGCAGCCGCGTGCCGTCCCACAGCGCGGGGGACGTGTGGCCGCCGCGCTCCAGCCAGTCCTTCTCCACCTCCGCGTAGGTGAGGTTGCGGAAGCGCACGCGGTCCTCCAGCGCGTGGTCCGTGACGAAGCGGCGCGCGGTGGCGGACGGCGGATCCGCGATGCGGTGGAACAGTTCCAGGATGGGGGATTCAGGAGCGCTCATGACAGCGGCGCATCATGCGCTGGCCGAGCCCCGGAACGCGAAAAGGGTGGAGCGCCGGTTCCCCATGCCGCGGGGCTTCGGAGCACCACCCTTCCGGTACGGCGACGCGCGCCCTGTCACAGGACGCGCGGGTGAGGACCTCTAGCGGGTCTCGGAGGCGCTGATGCGCGCGGCCTCGCGGCGCACCGCGGCCTGCTCCAGCGCGTAGCGCGCGTCCGCGCTGTTCAGGTCCTTCAAGCGCGCCTGGGCCTCTTCCATGCGGCGGCGGGCACCCGCGACGTCGATGCCGTTGACGTGCTCGGCGGCGTCCGCCAGCACCAGCACCTTGTCGTTGCTCACCTCCACGAAGCCACCGGCCACGAAGTAGCGGTCCTGCTTGCCCGCCTCGATGAGGGTCAGCGTGCCCGGCTCCACCAGCGACAGGAACGGCGTGTGGCCCGGACGCACGCCGAACAGGCCCTCTCCACCCGGCACGATGGCCTCGTCGGCCTGCACGGACAGGATGCGCTTCTCGGGGGTGACGATCTCGACAGTCAGCTTGGCCATGAAGGTCCTCGTGCTCCCGCACTACCGCATCAGAAAGTCAGCCGCTGGGTCTGCGCGCCCACCGGCTCGAACTCCAACACCCCGGCGTCCGTCAGGCGGGGGCCCTTGCCCGGAATGCCCAGCGTGCCCTCCAGCCACTTGAGGTGGTGGGCCATCTGCCGCACTTCCGGCAGCTGCTTCGTCGTCATCAGCTCCGTCAGCCGCCGCTCCTGGAGCTTCTGCCCGGTGCGGTCGAACTGGGCCGCCACCATCACCCGCGCCCACGCCAGGCTGCTGCCCTTCTTCTTCTTGCCGGGGGGCGGCTTGCCCTTCTCCACCAGTGGGTAGAGCACCCAGACCTTCTCCCCGTCATTGGAGGCGAAGTACAGGTCGTCCACCGTCCCCACGCACACGTCCGCCGACCAGAGGGGCCCGTTCTCCTTGAGCATCTCCAGCCGGCACTTCCCCACGCCCACGTCCACCGTGCGGACGCTGTAGAGCCCGTTCGCGCTCACCCGTGCCCGGCTGCCGCGCTCCTCCGCCAGGGCGGAAGGCGCGGCACCACACACCAGCAGGGCGAGCGCGACGGTCAGGCGCATGGGTCTTTACGCCGCCGCCAGCTTGCGGGCCTTCTCCTGCGCCTCTTCGATGGTGCCCACCATGTAGAAGGCGGACTCCGGCAGGTCGTCGTGCTTGCCGTCCGCGATCTCCTTGAAGCTGCGGATGGTGTCCTTCAGCGACACGTAGCGGCCGTCCAGGCCCGTGAAGACCTTGGCCACGAAGAACGGCTGGGACAGGAAGCGCTGGATCTTCCGGGCGCGCGCCACGGACAGCTTGTCCTCTTCGGACAGCTCGTCCATGCCGAGGATGGCGATGATGTCCTGGAGCTCCTTGTAGCGCTGCAGGATGCCCTGGATGCGGCGGGCCACGGCGTAGTGCTCGGCGCCCAGCACGTCCGCGGACAGGATGCGGCTGGTGGAGTCCAGCGGGTCCACGGCGGGGAAGATGGCGAGCTCCGCGATGGCGCGGTTGAGCACCGTGGTCGCGTCCAGGTGGGCGAACGCGGTGGCGGGCGCGGGGTCCGTCAGGTCGTCCGCGGGCACGTAGATGGCCTGCACGGAGGTGATGGAGCCCTTGGTGGTGGAGGTGATGCGCTCCTGCAGGCCGCCCATCTCCGTGGCGAGCGTGGGCTGGTAACCCACCGCGCTGGGGATGCGGCCCAGGAGGGCGGACACTTCCGAGCCGGCCTGGGTGAAGCGGAAGATGTTGTCCACGAAGAGGAGCACGTCACGGCCCTCCACGTCGCGGAAGTACTCCGCCATGGTCAGCGCGGACAGGGCCACGCGGGCGCGGGCGCCGGGCGGCTCGTTCATCTGGCCGTACACGAGGACCGCCTGGCTCTTCTCCAGGTTGTCGGTCTGGATGACCTTGGTCTCCTGCATCTCGTGGTACAGGTCGTTGCCTTCACGGGTGCGCTCGCCCACGCCGGCGAACACGGAGAAGCCGCCGCGCTCCACGGCCACGTTGCGGATGAGCTCCTGCAGGAGCACCGTCTTGCCCACGCCGGCGCCGCCGAACAGGCCGATCTTGCCGCCACGGGTGTAGGGGGCGAGCAGGTCGATGACCTTGATGCCGGTCTCGAACATCTGCACGCGCACGTCCTGCTCCGTGAACGGAGGGGGCGCGCGGTGGATGGGCCAGTACTCGGTGGCGTTCACCGGGCCCATTTCGTCCACCGGCTCGCCGGTGACGTTCATGATGCGGCCCAGGGTGGCCTTGCCCACCGGCACCTGGATGGGGGCGCCCGTGTTGCGCACCGGCATGCCGCGGCCCAGGCCCTCCGTGGAGTCCATGGCGATGCAGCGCACGGTGTTCTCGCCCAGGTGCTGCGCCACCTCGATGGTGAGGTTGTCCTGCTCCGCGCCCAGGTTGGGGTTGGTCAGCTTGAGGGCGGCGTACACCTCAGGGAGCCCGCCGGGCGGGAACTCCACGTCGACCACGGGGCCGAGAACCTGCGTGATCCTGCCAGTCGTCGGGACTTGAGCGCTCATGGAACTCCTCTGCCTTGTCTCGTGTGGCGAGCGGCCGGGGCGCCGCCGCCCGTCAGGAAATCGACCCCGAAAGAGGGGTGTGGGCGGGCCCCCTTTACCGGGGGGTGCCCGGCAGGGTCAAGCCTCCCGGGTCCGCGCACGTAAGTCCCGCTTAGCGGAGCGGTGTCCCATACGCCAGTCCCTTGCGGTTTCCCTCTTCCCCGCCTGCCCGGCGGGGGGCCTGAGTGGGGGGTTCCGGAAATGCGAAGGGCCCGTGCCTCCGGCGCTCGTGGGAGCGCGAAGCAACGGGCCCTCCTGGGAGTGCAACCGGGTGGGAGGCGGACTACTTGAGGGCCTCGGCGCCGGAGACGATCTCCATCAGCTCCTTGGTGATGACCGCCTGACGGGTGCGGTTGTAGAGCAGGGTGTAGCTGGAGATCATGTCCGTGGCGTTGTTGGTCGCGTTCTCCATGGCGCTCATGCGCGCGCCCTGCTCGCTGGCCACGCTCTCCAGCAGCGCCCGGTACAGCTTGATGTTCACCGCCTGGGGCACCAGCCGGTCCAGCACGGCCTGGCGGGACGGCTCGTACTTGAAGTCCACCAGGGCCGGGGCCGCGGCGACGGTCTCGGGCGTGGCAGTCGTGGCGGCCTTCACCGTGGCGGGCTGCAGCGGCAGCAGCTGCGACACGACGACGTTCTGGGTGATGGCGGAGACGAACTCGTTGTAGACGACGAAGACCGCGTCGACCTCGTCGTTGAGGAAGGCGGCGGCCAGCTCTTCCGCGACGTTGGCGGCGGAGCGGTAGTTCAGCGTCGCGTACAGGCCGGCGAAGTCCTTGCGGATGGACTGGCCGCGGTTGCGGAAGAAGTCATTGCCCTTGCGGCCCACCGTGGAGACGCGCACCTGGAGGTTGCTGTTCTCGTACAGGTAGCGGTTGGCGCGGCGGATGACGTTGGAGTTGAAGCCGCCGGCGAGGCCGCGGTCGGACGTGAGGAGCAGGAGCTCCACGCGGCGGATGGGGCGGGTGGCGAGCAGCGGGTGCGCCAGCTCCTGGTCCGCGGAGCGCACGGCCAGCTCGGAGATGATCTGCTCCAGCGTCTGCGCGTACGGGCGGGCGGCGAGGATGGCGTCCTGCGCCTTCCGGAGCTTCGCGGCGGAGACCATCTTCATGGCCTTGGTGATCTGCCGCGTGTTCTTCACCGAGCGGATGCGCTTGCGGATGTCGCGAAGGGACGCCATGGACCGGAAACTCCTCTGGGACGACGTGCGGCGCGCGCCCCGTGACAGCCCGGGCTGGCCATGAGGGACGGCGGGCCCCCTATATAGGCGGGCCGGGGGCGGGTCAACGGCGCGGTGCCCGGGGCGGCCCCGGCCACAGCCCCCCGCCACAGCCGTCCGGGGGCCGGGCGGGCGTGAACAGTTCCCGCCGCCAGGCCGCCCGTGGCGCTTTCCCCGGCGGGGGCCCCGGAAGAGAATGGCCCCTTCCGACCGTTCTGCGGGGTCCATGAAGGCTGGCGGCACGACCAGGGTGTGGGTACGCAGGGGCCTGGGGCTGCTCGGGCTGGCCGTGGCCATCCTCCTGGGCCTGTCCCACTTCGTGCGCCTGCGCTACCAGGGCCGCATTGTGCCGCTGGCGAGCGCGCCGGAGGCCCCCCTGGCCCTGGTGTTCGGGGCGGGGCTGGCGCCGGGGCCGGTGCCGTCGCCGGTGCTGGCGCAGCGGCTGGACGCGGCCATTGCGCTCTGGCGGCAGGGCAAGGTGCGGTCGCTGCTGGTGAGCGGGGACAACTCCGCGCCCTTCCACAACGAGACGCGGGCCATGCGGCGCTACCTGCTGGAGCGCGGGGTGCCGGAGGACGCGGTGCTGGGCGACGAGGCGGGGCTGTCCACCTACGACAGCTGCCTGAGGGCCCACTCGGTGTTTGGCGCGAACCGGGCGGTGCTCGTCACGCAGCGCTTCCACCTGTCGCGGGCGCTCTTCATCGCCAACTCGGTGGGCATCGACGCGTGGGGCGTGGCGGCGGACGAGGGACGGGCGACCCCCTGGCGCTACACGGTGCGCGAGACACTCTCCCGCGTGCTGGCGCTGGCGATGGTGCTGCTGGAGGTGAAGCCCGCCAGCCCTGACAGCCAGCCGCCGACGGCTCCCCGCTGACCGGGGCCGGGCCCGGCAGGCAGGCGAGCGGCGTCCATTGCCGCTCCCATCCAGGGGGCCCATTTTCGTGGGGACACGGAAAGCTTTTCTCAACCGTCCCTGTCGAGGAGACCCCATGCGGTTCAACAAGCTCGGAGACGAGGATGTGGGCGAGTCCACCTCGCGGCGCCACCTGAATCCGGACACCGGCGAGGAGGAGATCAACATCACGGACCAGGACCTGGCCGCGTCGCCGCCCCTGGAGGAGGAGGCGGATGCGCGGGACATCCTGCCGGATCAGATCCAGCGCTTCGGCCGGGGTGATGAGGAGGAAGAGGACCGCGAGCTGACCGCGCAGCCGGATGACCCCGGCCCGCGCGTGCAGTCGCCGGACCTGCTGCCCGAGGGGTAGCAGGGCCGAGGGCCTGGCTGTGGATCAACGAGGGCGCGTCCCCGTGCGTGGGACGCGCCCTTTGTCTTCAAGTGGGGCCCGTGCGGCTCAGGACCGGCGGCGCGAGGACTTCTTCGCGGCGGCCTTGCCCGTGCCCTTCTTCGCGGCAGCCCCCCGCTTCTGGGCAGCGCCCTTCTTCGCGACGGCACCGCGCTTCTGGGCAGCGGACTTCTTCGCGGGAGCCCCCTTCTTCGCGGCAGCCCCTCGCTTCTGGGCGGCGCCCTTCTTCGCGGCGGCGCCACCCTTCCGGGCAGCCCCCTTCTTCGCGGTGGCACCCTTCTTCGCGGTGGCACCCTTCTTCGCGGCGGCGCCACGCTGCTGGGCAGTCCCCTTCTTCGCGGCGGCCTTCTTCGCGGGGGCCCCCTTCTTCGCGGCGGACTTGCCCGTGGCCTTCTTCGCGGCCCCACGCGCGGGCGCGGCCTTCTTCGCGGCGGCCTTCCGCGCGCTCTTCCGGGCGGGCCCGGATGACTCCTTCGCGGCGGCCGGGGCGGCCTTCCCGAGGCGGACCTTCTTCGCGGCGGGGCGCCTCGACTCGGGCTCCTCGAACAGCTCTTCCTGCCCGGGGGCTTCCTCGCCGACGGTCTCGGCGGCTTCGAGCTCCTCCTCGGCCTCGAGCTCCTCCTCGCCGGACACCTCGGCCTCCTCGTCCTCGCCCGCTTCACGGGCCAGGGCGGCCAGGTCGCTCGAGTAGTCGCGGCCACGGCCGACGGGCGCCTCGCCCTCCTCGTCCTCCGCCTGCGCCGCGGCTCCGGACAGCGCGCCCTGGAGCACGGCGTTCATGGCGCGCGCGAAGGTGCGCTCCCCGAAGCTCTCCACCTCTTCTACGGGCGGAATCAGCACCTCGAGCATGTCCTTGAGCGCACGGTACAGCCGCATCTCCTTCTTCTCGCCGTCCCAGGTGCCGAAGACCCAGTCGTCGCCTTCCAGCGCGTCCACCCAGCCGGGCAGCGGCCCGCCCCCGTCACCCTGCTCCTCCATCGCGGACTTGCGCGCGACGAACAGGTGCCGGTGCGCGCCCTTCAACCCGAAGCGCCACACGCCCGCGGCGGGCAGGCCCACCACCATCAGCCGGCTCTTCTCCAGGACGCTGGGCTCTCCCTCGTCGCCACGCAGCGGGAACAGGCGCACCTCGCCCTGGAACTCACCGCCGTTGAGCCCCCGGTACAGGTCCGCCAGGTCCTGGGGGAACGGGACGCCGCACTCCGTCTCCGCGCGGCGGACCTCCTCCGCCTGCACACCCTCCGAGGTCGCCTTCGCCGACTTGCGCAGTGACTCCAACCACTCGTGCATGACCCCTCCACGACATCGACAGCCACCGAGGCCCACACCTTACGGTGCCTGGGCCCCCGTGCGCAGTGTGCATGTCGGGTTTGTCCACCCGACGCCTGTAGACATACCTGGAGAACCTGACACGGCCGCCCCCTCCATCCCCCCTGGCCGCCTGCTCCGGGGCCTGGCAACCCGGGTGGAAGCCCGCCCCCCGGGACGTTAGGAAGGAGGCCATGGCGCATCCCGTAAGCATCGAGGCGACGACCGAGACCTTCGACTCGCTCGTCATGGAGCCCCGCGACGAGTTGGTGGTGGTGGACTTCTGGGGCCCGGGCTGCCCGAACTGCGACATCTACGCGGCCGCCGAACCCGAACTCCTCCAGGAGCTGGACGGCGCCCCCATGCGCGTCGTCAAGGTCAACGCCTACGAGCACGAGACCCTGGCCACCCGCTTCGGCCTGTTCGGCATCCCCACCTTCCTGCTGTTCCGCAACGGGAAGCTGCTGGGGAAGATGAGCCAGTTCTACGGCAAGCCGTACTTCCTGGGCGTCATCCGGGACCACCTGCCCGGCGGGGCCAAGGCCCAGGCCTGAGGCTTCAGTCCCGGTAGCCGCGCGCCTGAAGCCGGAACAGGTGCGCGTACCGCCCGTCGAGCGCCATCAGCTCGTCGTGGCTGCCCAGCTCCTGCACCGTCCCGTTGTGGAGCACGGCGATTTGATCCGCCATGCGCACCGTGGAGAAGCGGTGCGAAATCACGATGGCGATGCGGTCCGCGGCCAGCGCCTGGAAGCGCTCGAAGAGGGCGTGCTCGGCCTCCGCGTCGATGCTCGCCGTGGGCTCGTCCAGGATGAGCACCTCCGCGTCGTCGCGCATGAAGGCGCGTGACACGGCCAGCTTCTGCCACTGTCCGCTGGAGAGCTCCTGGCCCTTCTCGAACCAGCCGCCCAGCATCGTGTCGTACTGGCCGGGCAGCGTCGCGATGACGGAGTTGGCCCCGCCCTGCTCCGCCGCCCGCTCGATGGCGGGCCGGTCCTCCAGCGCGGGCACGTGTCCCAGGCCGATGTTCTCCGCCACGCTGAACTGGTAGCGCACGAAGTCCTGGAACACCGCCCCGAAGCGGCTGCGCAGGTCGTCCGCGTCCATCCGCGCGGTGTCCACGCCGCCGTAGAGAATCTGTCCCTCCGTGGGCTCGTACATGCGCAGGAGCAGCTTCACCAGCGTGCTCTTCCCCGCGCCGTTCTCCCCCACCAGCGCCAGCTTCTGGCCGGGCTTGAGCGTGAGCGACACGTTGCGCAGCGCCCACGCCTCCTTGCCCGCGTAGCGGAAGGACACGTCGCGCAGCTCGATGGCGTTGGTCCGCCCCCGCGGCGGTGAGACGGCGGGCAGGGCCCGCGGCGCGCTCGCCACCGTGGGGATGTCCAGGTAGGCGAAGAGGTTGCTCATGAAGAGCGCGTCCTCGTACATGGAGCCCACGCTGGTGAGGATGCCCTGGAACGCGGCCTGCCCCTGCCGGAACACGGCCAGGTACAGCACCATGTCACCCACGGAGATGCCGCCGGACGCGGCCTTGCTCGCGACGAAGAGGTAGCAGCCGTAGAAGGCCGCCAGCGACAGCAGGCCCAGCCCCAGGCCCCACGCCATGCGCTTGCGCGCGAGCGCCCGGTCCTCCGCGAAGAACTTCTGGAACAGCTCGCGGTATCTCCCCATCACCAGCGGCCCCAACCCGAAGAGCTTCACCTCCTTCACCGTGCTGTCACGCGTGAGGATCCACTCCAGGTAGTTGAGCTTGCGGCCCTCCGGCGCGCGCCACGAGTACAGCCGGAAGCCCTCCGCGGCCAGGCGCGCCTCCGCGATGAACGCGGGGATGGACGCGGCGAGCAGCACCACCACGCTCCACGGCGACAGCGCCACCAGCAGCACCGCGTAGGTGGACAGGGTGATGACGTTGCGCACGATGCTGAACGCCTGCATCACCAGCGACAGCGGGCGCGCGTTCGCTTCCCGCCGCGCGTTCTGCATCTTGTCGTAGGTTTCCGAGTCCTCGAAGTGCTGCAGCTCCAGCTCCAGCGCCTTCTGGAGGATGCGCTCGTTGAGCAGGTTGCCCAGGTGCGCGCGCAACAGGTCCTTGGTGAGCGTGAGCCCCCGGTCCACGATGGCGGAGGCCACCATCAGCGCGAACTCCGTGGCCACCAGCCCCAGCACGCGCGAGTGCGCCGCGGCATCGCCCTTCGCCGCGGCCACCACCGTGTCCACGATGAGCTTGCCCACCCACGCGATGCTCGCCGGCAGCACCGCCGCCACCAGCGTGAGCACGCCCAGCACCACCGCGCCCCGGGGGCTCGCCCGCCAGAAGAGGCGGAAGGTGCCCGGCAGCTGCTTGAAGAGGACGCCCGCGTTCTTCAAACGGGCCCGGAGCGAAGGCGGCGGTGTTGGCAGGGGACGTGGCAAGGTGCCGCCCCTCATAACGCCTCATCCCCCGCCGCGCTGGACTTCCCTGCTTTCAGGAAGCCGGGGTGCCGTCGCCGTCCGGCAGGGCGGGGGGCGGGGCGGCGTGCCGGGAGATGAGCACGTCGCAGCGTGAGTTCCGCAGCACGCACTCCGTCAGCGCGGACGGCGGATTCGCGGAGGACATGCCCAGCGTCAGCAGGTCCGAGTCGCGCTCCAGGGCCTCCGCGAGGATGCACTCACGCGGGTCCCCGAACCGCAGGCGGCTCTCCAGCACGCGGCCCGTCTCCCGGTACGGTGCCAGGAAGCGCCCGAGCGCCCTGCGCGCCGCGTCCTCGCGCTCCTGCCGCAGCCGCAGCTCCTGCGCCACGGGGGCGTCCTGGCGGCGCAGGGCCGCCTCCTCCTCGCGCAGGTCCACCACGTGCAGCACCTCGATGAGCGTCGACGCCGGACACAGGCGCATCGTCAGCTCCAGCGCGCGGCGGGACTCGCGCGAGAAGTTCACCGCGACGAGGGGCCGGTGGTAGACGCGGCCCGGGTGCGGCACCACCACCAGCACGGACGCGTCCACCTCCCGCACCAGCCGCATCACCATGGAGCTCTCCGGCAGGGGCGTCACCGGCCAGGCGGGATGGGGCCGGCCCACGACCAGCACCTCCACGCCCTGGTCCTTCGCCAGCTCCGCCGCCACGTGCGGCGCGTCCCCGGAGCGCAGCTCCTCGCGCACGTCCACGTCCGGCCGCTGCCGCAGCCGCTTCGCCGCGGACGTCACCAACCGGCGCAGGCACCGCTCACACGCCACCGTTCCGTCCGGTCCCTGATGGCCGTCCAGCGGTGGGCTGACGTGCAGGACGCTGAAGGCCGCGCCGTGCGCCAACGGAAGCCGCAGCGCGCGGGCCAGCGCGAACTCGGACTGCAGGGAGAAATCCAACCCCACCGCCACCCGCCGCAGCCCCCGCTGGGCGCGGAGGAGGCCGTCGGGAAGCAGGGGCATGCCCTTCCTGGGAGACACGTTCGGCTTCATCTCGACACCCTTCCTTCCACCTCACCGCATTGGACGCACCGAGCGGACCTCCAGGGCGTGGCGGCACGGCGGCTCACGGCACCCGGGATTGAGACATCCACGCACGGCATCACGGGCTTGCCGCCTCACGCGGGCCCTCATGGACATACATTCAGCCCGGCCGGTGAATGTGCCACCCGTCTTTCAGGGACGCTGCGTCCACGGCCAGGCGGCGGGGCGCGCGAGCGGCGGAGCCCGGCATGACGCTTCGCTCAGGGCAGCCAGGCAGGCCTTCCATCCTCCGCACGGCGCCCTGTTTCTGTAACGTTTTCAGGGCGCCCCACCGCTTCGTTCAAGGACCCCAGGGCAGCCGGGCGTTCAGAGCCGTCGTTTCAGGCGCTTGAGACGTTCACCGCTGGACCTTGGAGAACAGGGGCGCTTTTCGAGGCTCGGCCAGCCCTTTGCAGAGACCTCTGACCGGCTCCTCACGGGGCCATGGGCGGCGGGTCGGACGGCAGGAAGCAAGGGAGCGGGACATGCGCGGGGTCATCACCGGACGTGAGGTGGTTGCCAACCTGGGACTCATCTACCGGGAGTTCGGAACAGCCTGTGTGTTGCGCTGTCTCTGGGTGATGCTCAGCGGCAAGTCCACCACCTTCCTCGAGGTGGCGTGTCCCTGCGAGAAGATGCGGCAGTGAGCGCGCGCCGCTGAAGACGGTCCGGGCCGCGGGAAGCAGAGCGCTTCCGCGGCCCGAACGCTTTCAAGGGTGATGCGGTGCCGTGCGGCTAGCGCTGATACGGATCCGCGTCGCGGCGCGGGGCATCCTTTCCGTCGACCGCGTCCTTGATGGCGTGCTTCACGTCCTCGACCACGCCCTTGACCTTGCCCTTGGCCGTGTCCGCCTTGCCCTCGGCTTCCAGCGAACGGTCGCCGGTCGCAACGCCTACGGTTTCCTTCACCTTGCCCTTGGCCTTGTCAGTCCACTCGCCCATGGCGTCCTCCTGACGTCGGTGTGTGAATCGTTGTGGAAGACAACGTGCTCACGTCCCGGGCGCGTGGCAGGCCGCGCTGGCCCGTCCGCCCGGCTGCCCTCCTCCAGCCAGGAGACACGGCGGGGACCACCGCGAGTGTCAGGGAGTGAACAATGCACGGCGCGTGCGGAAATGACACGCGCCCTGTCAGCCCTACCCGATGCGTCCCTGCTATTCCCGAAGACTCGGGAGTCTGTGTCACAAGAAGCGGACGTTGCATTGACGCCCCCGGGCTTCCCCCCCAGTCTTGAGTGACCCTCCGGGATCCGTCTGCGATGACCCAGCCTTCCCCCCACCCGACCCAGGCGCTGCTCTTCAAGCTGCTGTTGCTGCGCACCGTGGTCGTCACGGTGGCGGTTGCGCCGGCCATCTACGTGGACATGCAGCTGCTGGACGTGGACGCGAGCAACCTGGGGTTCGTGCTGGGCGTCGTCACGCCCATCGTCATTGGTGGGCTGGCGCTGGTGGTGCCCATTGGCGCGGTGGGAGCGCTGTTGCGGCATGCACTGGAGGCGCCAGCGAATCCGGCGGAGCGGCTGGGGCGGCTGTTGCGGCTTCCGGGCGTGCTCACGTTCGTGGAGGCGCAGGCGGGCTGGTTCCTGGGCGGCATCTTCTTCAACGGCGCCATTGGTCTGGCGCTGGGCCGGCCGCCGCGCGTCATCCTGGTGGGCGTGGCGGTGGCGATGAGCGCGGGCCTCTTCAGCGCGCCCATCATGTACATGCTCTACGAGAAGGCGCTGGCGGCGGTGACGCTGGAGGCGTTCCGTCTGGCGCCACACGAGCGGCCCGCGGGCGAAGGGCTGTTCCTGCCCCGGCAGAGCTGGTTCCTGCCGGCCATCGTCGTGTCCGCGCTGCTGATCACGTGCATCACGAGCATCGCCACGTTGCAGCTGCGGCTGGAGAAGAACCTGTCGTCGCTGGCGGACGACCTGGAGCTGTCGGGCGAGTACCGGGGCGCGGCGCGGGTGCGTGCGCGCATCCGGCCGTTGCAGCGGGACCTGACGCTGCCGGTGGCGTTCCTGGGCGGGTTCGCGGCGCTGGGGGCCATCTTCACGGCGGCGTGGGCGGCGCGCCGGCTGGCGCAGGGTGCGAAGGCGGTGGGGGCGTCCCTGGACGCGCTGGTGGAGGGCCGCGCGGCGCCGCCGCAGTGGGTGTCCACGGACGAGTTGGGCGACCTGTCCGCGCGCACGTGGCTGCTCTATGAGCAGTTGCAGGAGCTGCCCCGGGCGCTGAGCTCGTCGGCGGGGCACCTGGCGAAGGCGGGCACGCGGCTGACGGAGGCGAGCGACCAGCAGAACCGCACGCTGTCGCGGCAGGCGTCGGCCATCCACCAGGCGCGCACGACGGCGCAGGAGATCCAGCAGATGTCGAAGCTGGCGGCCAGCCGCGCGGGGAGCGTGTTGCAGGTGGCGGAGCGCGCCGCGGCGATGGGCAAGCTGGGCGAGGAGTCGCTGGCGGGCACGGAGCAGGGGCTCGCGGACATCCGCGACCTGACGCACGGGCTGAACCAGCAGGTGGTGGACCTGGGCACGCGGGCCCGCGAGGTGGGCCGGGTGTCGGAGGTGGTGAAGTCGCTGGCGGACCAGTCGCACATGCTGGCCATCAACGCGGCCATCGAGGCGAGCCGCGCGGGTGAACAGGGCCGGGGCTTCGCGGTGGTGGCGCGGCAGATGCGCGAGCTGGCGGACCAGTCCATCAAGGCGACGGGCCAGGTGCGCGGGCTCCTGGAGGGCATGGAGGCCGCCACGGGCGAGGCGGTCGTCACCGCGGACAAGAGCTCAGCGGGCGTGGAGTCAGCGCTGGTGCCGCTGCGCAAGAGCGGTGAGCGGCTGCGGGAGCTCATCAAGCTGACGCACGAGTCCGCGTCGGCGGTGAGGCAGATTGCCGAAGCCGTGGCGCAGCAGCACGCGGGCGTGGATCAGCTCTTCGGCGCGGTGAGCGAGATGGACGAGCTGATGGCCGCGACGCTGCGGCAATTGGGCACCACGCAGGAAGCGGCGACCGCGGTGGCCCAGGCGACGGGGCAGGTGTCGGAGCTGGCGGAGCGGTACGTTTCCTGAGTGGTGCGGCGGTCGGGCTACCGGGTGCCGTGGGCTGGCCCTCCCGAGGTCTGGTAGAAGGCCGCCATGCTGACCTCCATCACGGTCGAGAATTTCCGAGGCATCGAGCGGCTCCACGTCGAGGGACTGGGGCGCGTGAATCTGATCATCGGGAGGAACGACAGCGGGAAGACGGCGCTGATGGAGGCGCTCATGCTGGCGCGGGATCCTCGAAATGCAATTGGCATCCTGACTGCTCGGCAGCGCATGCGTGTCGCCAACACCAGCAATACAGACATAGCTGACTTCGATGAGTTCTGGCTGCCCATCTTCCACCGGATGGATGCTCTCGCTGGCTTTCGCATCCACAGCACTTCATTCGCGGATCTACCTTTGACGCTTGCAGTCGCAAAGGAGCCTGTAGACGGGCCCATGACGATTGACGGGCTCAAAGCATCTGTCGTCACTCCCGCGTGGACCTTGAAAGCCACCGTCGCGGGCGGGCGCCATGAGACGACCTCTGTCATCGACCAAACAGCCACGGGTGAGAAGCTCCCAACAGCGCAAACAAACATTCCAAGCCGTTGGATATCCCCCAGCCCAGTCATTGGTAGCGAGGACATCCGAGCCTTTTCAAAGCTCAAGCAGCAAGGGCGTGATGAGGCGGTGACAGATCTTCTCCGCTATGTGAACGATCAAGTCTCAGGGGTCGAGCTACTGGCGCCGACGGGTAACCGCGTGAGCGTCTACGTCCGCCTGCGACGCGAAGGGCTGGTTCCGCTCCTCATGATGGGGGAAGGAATGAAGCGCTACTTCGAGTTCGCGGTTTCGTTCGCAGCGACAGACGGCGCTTCAATCCACATTGATGAGATCGAAAACGGGCTCCATCACAGCGTGATGGAACCCTTGTGGACCTGGATCTCCAAAGCAACCCGAGCGAAGTCCGTTCAGGTCTTCGCGACAACGCACTCTGAGGAATGCGTACAAGCCGCTTCACGAGTCTTCAAGGCAGAGAATGACAACGGGCTCCGCGTCATCCGGCTCGACAAGCAGGAGCATTTGACCAAGGCCGTCGTCTACGACCGCGACCTAGTCGAAGCCGCAGAGCGGATGGGAGTGGAGATCCGCGGATGAGTCGTCCTCCCAATGAGAAGAAAAAGCAGCCTCCATTCCCCACCGAGCCATTCGGTCTGTTGCTCGTGGAAGGCGGCGACGAGGAAAAGCTCTGTAAAGCCATTGCAGGGCCTGCTGTGTGGGGCAGCTTGGTCTGTTGGAATGCCCGTGGCCGCCCAAACATCACAGAGCTGGCAAGACTCGCGGCCCAGGACCCCAGCTTCAGATATGCACGCAGTGTCGGCGTCTTGCTCGACATGGAAGATGACCCTGTGGGGACGCAGGGTCTCATCCAAGAGGCGCTGGCCGCGCTCAACGTCACCGCACCTTTCGTGCACGGCGCCTTCGTCCCAGGTGCCGCCCCCAGGGTGGGCGTCTTCGTCTCTCCTGACGGACAGCAGACCGGCAGTATTGAGGGCCTGTGCAAACAAGCGGTTCGTGATCCGGCGCTGACCTCTTGCGTGAATGCCCTCGTGACTTGTGCGGGCCAGCCTCACACCACTCAGGCGCGCGGCATGAAAGGCTGGCTCGACGCATACCTCGCCATGCAGCCCGAACCCCTCCGTCTGCACCAGGCCCTGAACGGTTCCAAAGTCTTCGACTTGAACCACGTGGCCTTCGACCCGCTCCGTGCCTTCCTACAGGCTCTCTGACTTGCACCCGGCACGCGGACGCCGTTAGCCTCCACACCGGTCGAAAAACGGCGGACCGGTTCGGTGAGCCCCGGTCACTTCCATGGTGGAAGCACTTGTCCGTCTCCTTCGGGATTCAGGACCCACGGCCCTTCGAAGGCACACGTGTGTCTTCGCGAGGCCCACCATGAAGCTGAATCACCTTGATCTGCAGGTCCCCGACGTCCAGGCCACCGCCCGCTTCTTCACGCGCTACTGCGGCTTCACGTCGCACGCGAAGAACCATGACTCGCCCGCCATCGCCATCCTCGGCGGCACGGATGGCTTCGTGCTCGTCCTCCAGCGCCGCAAGCGCGACACCGACGTCTTCCCCGAGGACTTCCACCTCGGCTTCCTCCAGGACTCCGAAGCCCCCGTGCTCGCCTTCCAGGAGCGCGTGAAGGCCGACGGCCTGGAGGTGTCCGACGTCATCCGCAACAACCGGGGCACCCTCGTCTACTGCCGTGCCCCGGGCGGCATCCTCGTGGAAGTGAGCTGCCGCCCCGGCGCCGTCTGACGCGCGGCCGTCAGCCGGTGCTCTTCCAGACGGTCCCCTCCCGGGAGCTGGACCTCCACTCCCGGGAGTGCCAGTCGAGCTGCTGGGGACGCGGCAGCTTCCATTCGAGCTGACGCGCATGGGGAAGCTCGATGGGCCTCGGACGCGTGGCCCCCACCTTCCCACTCACGATTCGGGTCAGGCGCATCAGGTGGTCACGGTCGAGATGGACACGCCCGTAGTGGGAGAGCTGAACGGCTTCAAGCTCCTCCGTGTCGATGCGGGAACCATGATGGGCGATGTACCGCGCCAGCCGGGGTCCCAGCGCGTAGTGGAGCTTGCGTGCCGTGAGCAGGGACCGGACCACACAGAGGCCCGCGTAGGGGTTCTCCTCCAGGTTGATCTCGAGCACCTGCTCACGCACCGCACGGAAGAAGGTTTCTCCGTAGACCTGCCGCGCACGCCCCTTCCGGGTGTCCAGCTCCGCGGCCACGGCTTCCACATTGAGGAAGGTCGTCTGGGGCAGATGCGCGAAGTCCCCGCCGGGAACCAGCCTCTGCTGGAAGGCCCAGGTGGACTCCAGGGTCCAGATGTCCACCGGGAGCTTCTGGACCTGGAGGCGCAGCCCGCCGAAACGATTGACCCGGACCAACTCCCGGGAAAAGGCCTCCCGGAGCGCGTCCCCCGTCGCGCCCGCCACGACCAGGTCGACGTCCCGGGGCGCCGCCGTCGCCGACACGGCCAGCAGGTCCCGCAGCGTGCCGCCGAAGAGGAAGACCTGCCAGTCATGTTCCCGGAAGACGTCCAGGAGCGTCCTCACCGCGCCGTGCCAGGGCAAGGGCGTACGGGTGACGAAGTCGCTCAGACGCTTGCGCAGGACCCGCAGTGGGTCGCGAAGGATGGCGCTATCCGTGGGTGAGCTGCTCATGGAGGCTGCAAGCGAAGGTGTCTGTCATTCCACAGACGTAGTCCGTCACCAACTGGAAGCGGTGGTACCGCGGAGGCAGCGAGGAACGCCTGCAGGCGGACTCAAACGCGGTCCGGTAGTTCCTCGACAGCAGGTTGTAGACCTTGCCTTCGGGGCGCCTGTTGAAATTCTTCCGGGCATCGATGTCAGGGTCCATGGGTAATGGGCACTCGCGAGCCCCTTCCCAGAAGATGTCCATCAGCCCGTGGATGACGCGGCGGCCCAGGGTTTCCAGTCGAAGCGTCTCCGGTGCGTTGTAGACGCGCTCGCCCCCAAAGCGCTTGCACACCTTGATGAGGCGTGCCGCCCCACTTGAGCCAATGAGGTCCCCCTGCGCCAATACCTCGCCCTGCATGAGCCGTTCGTAATGCTCCTGAAAGGCCTTGAGGATTTCGCGCTTGGCATCGCCAATGGCCACCGTCCGGAAGTGCTGCGCGAGCGCCTCGTCCCGAGCCCTTCCCTCCAACGGCGTGTCCGACCCGTCGATGTAGCGATGAACGCTCTTGAGGACGGTCTCCGCCATGCCTGAGCTGTCGTGCTCCTTCAGGAAGGCTTCCACTTCCTCCCAGCTCACGAGGCCCTTCTTGACCCCATCCTCAATGTCCACGGTCGCGTAGACCATGTCATCACAGGCTTCGACGAGGTACGCGATGGGGTTGCGCGCCGTTCCAGTTCCCGTGAGGGACCGGATCAGGTCGACCTTGTCCTGTTCCGAGGCGAAATAGCCGGGCTTCTTCTTGTCGGCGGGCCCGTGGTCGGACGTCTCATCCGAAGCGGCCGTGTACTTCATCGAGGCCGACAGCGTGCCTACCGTCAGGTTCAGCCCGTAGGAGTCCGCGAGCAGTTGAAGGCGCGACACGATGCGTAGCGTCTGGGCGTTTCCCTCGAACAGCAAGAAATCGTTCCGGAGCTGGCCGCCACGCGCCGAAGCCATCTCCGCTCCAGGGTAGAGCCCCTGCCCCTTCTCACCGAAGTTCTTCTTGAACCAGCTGCTGATGGCCTCCTCGCCCGCGTGGCCGAACGGAGGGTTTCCCAGGTCATGAAGCAGCCCGCATGTCGTCGCGATGGCTTCAATGTCCATGGCCTGCTGGTTGGACTCCAGATGACGCTCCCGCAGCATCCATCTGGCCGCTCCCCGCGCGAGCCCCCGTGCCAGGGTCGACACCTCCATGGAATGCGTCAGGCGTGTCCGGACCGCGTCGTTCGGCTCCAGCGGAAACACCTGAGTCTTGTCCTGGAGACGCCGGAAAGGAGTGGAGAAGACGGTCCGGTCATGGTCCCGATCGAAGTGGGACCGGCCATCTTCCTCCAGAGGAGTCGAGGCCCGTCCACCCTCTGCCTCGCGGATCCGCGTCTCACACAGCAACGTCTTCCAATCCAGCGCCATGGTGCCCCCCCATTTCGACGACGCCGCCGAACCTACCGGGGAGGTCTGACAAGGAGTGAAGCCCAACGCACGGCGCTCAGCCGCTCCGGGCCATCAACGGCCGGGGCGGCGCCTGTTCACCGGCGTCCTCCATGGGTGGCACGTACGGCCAGCCCTTCAGCGGCCCCTTGCCCGCTTCGCGCGTGAGGTAGTCCGCCGCGATGTTCGCGCTCTCCATGATGGTCAACAGCCCGCTGCCCGGGTGCGTGCCGCCGCCCACGAAGTACAACCCCTCCACCTGCGCGTTCTTCACCCGCGGCCGCAGCGGCCCCAGCTGCATCCAGGTGTGCGACAGGTTGAACACCGCGCCCCGGAACACGTTGAAGTTGTCCCGCCACGTCTCCGCCGTGAAGTAGCGCTCCGCCTTCACGTGCTCACGCAGCCCTTTGATGCCCACCTTCTCCAGCATCTTCGGGATGCGCTCGCGCAGCGTGGCCTCCGTCTTCGCCCAGTCCACCGGACGCGCCGTGTTGGGCGTGGGCACCAGCACGTACAGCGTGGAGTGCCCCTTCGGCGCCCCCGAGCCGTCCGTCACGCCCGGGTTGCACACGTAGAAGGGCGGGTCGTCCACGTCCACCGTGCGGTCCTCCAGCGCGTCCTTGTCCGTGCGCCGGGCGCTCTCCGACAGGTAGATGAGGTGGTGCGGCAGGTCCGCGTACGTCGTGTCCAGCCCGTAGTACGCCATGAACGTGCTGCACGAATACTTCGCCCGCTCCAGCGCCGCGTCCGTCAGCCGGCTGCCCTCGCGCACCTCCGGCGCCAACAGCTTCTGCGCCGCGTACGCCAGGTCCGCGTTCACCACCACCGCGTCCGCGTCCAACGCCTCGCCGCCCTCCAGCTTCACGCCCACCGCGCGCCCGGCCTCCGTGCGCACGCGCTCCACCGCCGTGCCCATCCGGAACGTCACGCCCAGGTCCTGGGCGCACTTCATCATCCCGCGCGCCAGCTCCCGGAAGCCGCCCTGCACGTGCCACACGCCGAAGTTCAGCTCGATGAATGGAATCACGCTGAACACCGACGAGCACGTCGTCGGGTGCAGCCCCAGGTACTTCGACGGGTACGCCAGCGCGTACGTCATCCGGTCGTCGTGGAAGAACGAATCCAGCTGCCGGTACAGCGTCTGCCACGGCTTGAAGCGCAGTGTGGGCGCCAGCCGCCAGGGCGCGTAGTAGTCCAGGCTGCCCGCGTTGGTGCAGATGAACTTCTCGTACGCGAGCGCGTACTTCCTGCGCCCGTCCTCCATCCACTCCTGCAACGCCCGGCCCTTGCCCGCGCCGAACTGCTCCAGGTCCTGGCCCATCCGCTCCAGGTCGCGCCGCGTGTCCAGGTGCGTGCCGTCCCAGAAGTGCACCCGCGTGTTCGGGTCCACCGGCACCAGCGTCACGTAGTCCTCCAGCCGCTTTCCCGAGCGCCAGAAGATCTGCTTCAGGATGCCGGGCAGCTGGAGGATGGAGGGGCCGGTGTCCACGGCGTACTCGCCGTCCCCACCCAGCGTGAGGCCCTTCATCCGGCCGCCGGGCACCGCGTCCTTCTCCACCACGGTGACCCGGAAGCCCTGCCCCGCGAGGTTGATGGCGGCCGTCAGGCCCCCAGGGCCCGCGCCCACGACGATGACGTGCTGAACCATGTGCCTCACGATGCCCGGCCCCATGCCCGCTGGCGACTGTCCCCTCAAGACGGCCCGGGCGAAAAAGCGTTTCCTCCCGGGACTCCAGGCGTCTTGCCGGGCGTTGGTTCCACGACGGACCGCTCCCTTCCCGGGGAGCGTTTGCTGGAAGACGGGCCAACATCCTGAATCCCCAGGCCGGCCTGCCTCCTGTAGCCTGCGACGCGCATCCATGAATTCCCCCTCGGAGGCCCGCCCACAGGAAGTCCTGCTGTTCACCCTGGAGCGGCAGCGCTATGGGCTGCCCATGGAGGACGTGCGCGAGCTGGTGCGCGCCGCGCGCCTCACGCCCCTGCCCCAGGCCCCCGACGTGGTGGAGGGACTGCTCAACCTGCGCGGGGACCTGCTGCCCGTGCTGGACCTGCGCCGCCGCTTCCGCCACCCCGCTCGCGCCCTGTCCCCCATGGACCACTTCATCGTCGCCTCCACCGGGGAACGGCGGGTGGCGCTGCGCGTGGACCGGGCGGAAGGGCTGCACACCGTCGCCCCCGGAGAATGGGATGCGTCCCCCCGGGAGCTGCCGGGCGTGGGGTACGTGGCCGGGGCCGCGAAGCTTCCGGACGGGCTCGTGCTCGTGCACGACCTGCGCTCCTTCCTCTCCGAAGCGGAAGCCCTGCAACTCGACACCGCGCTTGGAGCCCTTCCGGAGCCTGCTTGATTGGCGGCGTCCTACCCCCGGGTTTCAAGGAGGTGCTCGCCCTGGTGGAGGAGCGCGCGGGGCTCGCCGCGCCCAGCTGCCTGGCCGCGGCGCTGGAGGGCATCCAGCGCGCCATGGCCCGCGCGAACCAGGACGACGTCACGCGCTACCTGCATGAGGTGACGCTGGACAACGTCCTCTTCGATGACCTGCTCACCGAGCTCACCATCGGAGAGACGTACTTCTTCCGCACCCACGAGCACTTCGACCACCTGCGCCGCGTGGTGCTGCCGGAGCTGCGCGAGCGCCGGGGCCAGGGGCACCTGCTGCGCGCGTGGAGCGCGGCGTGTTCCTCCGGCGAGGAGCCCTACTCCATCGCCGCGCTGCTGATGGCCGAGGGCTGGGAAGAGCACATGACGGTGCGCGCGACGGACGTGTCGCGCACGGCGCTCAGCCGCGCCCAGCAGGCCCGCTACACGGACTGGTCCCTGCGCGGCCCCTCCGCGGACCGCATGCGCGCCCACCTCAAGCAGGAGGGCCGCTTCTACTGGCTGTCGCAGGACGTGAAGCGCCACGTGCAGCTGGGCTACCTCAACCTGGCGCTGGAGACGTGGCCTACCGCGGAGAGCGGCCTCTGGCAGATGGACGTCATCTTCTGCCGCAACGTCCTCATCTACTTCAACCGCGCCACCATCGAGGGCGTGGCGCGCAGGCTCCATGCGTCGCTGGATGACGGCGGGTACCTGTTCACCGGTCCGTCGGATCCGCCGCTGGGGGACTACGCCCCCTTCGAGCCCGTCCTCGCGGAGTGGGGCGTGCTGTACCGCAAGCCCCTGGCCGGCTCGAACGCCGGGCACTTCGTTCCGCTCCAGCCGCTGGCGCCGCTGCGCGCGGACGGCACGCCCTTCCCAGCCCCCGGTGAGCGCCCCCGGTCGGGTTCGTTCACGGCGATGCCCGAGGCCCGCGTCCCCGCGCCGCCATTGGCCCGTCCGCCGCTGACGGGGTTGCCCACGACGGCGTTCGGGACGGGAGCCTCCGTGCTGCCCGGAGCCGAGGGAGCCGTCCCGGGTCTCCCCTCGCCAGGGTCCGGGCTCTTCGGCGGCGGGGCTCCGGTTCCGGATGCCTCCATTGGCGGTGCGCCCGCGCCGGGTGCCCGGACTTCCGTGGGCGGGACTCCCGTGGCGGACGCCGGACCGTCCCCGGTGTCGGGCACCCGGACCCGCTTCACGCTCAGCGTGGAGGCGCTGGAGGCCGTGCGGCAGGCCCTGGCCCGGGGTGACTGGCGCGAGGCCGCCCGGCGGGCGGGGGCCCAGTCGTCCGACCCTGAAGGCGCCCTGGCGGCGGTTCGTGCACTGGCCAACCTGGATCCCCGCGCGGCGCTCTTCGCTTGTGGAGAGGCCCTGGTTCGTCACCCGCTGGTCGCCGGTCTGCGGTATCTGGAGGCCCTGCTGCTGCTGGGACAGGCGCGGCTGGCCGACGCGGAGAAATCCGCCCGGCAGGCGCTCTACCTGGAGCCGGGGCTCGCGGTGGGCCACCTGCTCATGGGCCACGTGCTGCGCCGGCAGGACGAACCCGCCGCCGCCGCCCGGGCCTACCGCGAGGCGGAGGGGCTGTGCCGGAAGCTGCCGCCAGAGGCGCTGGTGCCCCTGGCGGAAGGAGAGCGGGCCGGAGCACTGGCGGAAGTGGCCCGCGCGGAGTGGCGGCGCCTGGAGCGGACTGAAGGCGGAGACGCGAGCTGATGCCGAAGCGCGACGGAATCATCGACTGGGACAAGGCCCGGGCCCGGCTGGAAGTGCTGGAGCGCGCCACCGAGGCGCGCGACGCCTTCACCGACGAGGCGGCCCGCGCCACGCTCGACGCGCGCGCCCTGTCCCTGGCCCGCCCGCCGCCAATCCCCATCCTGCCCGGCAGCCAGCGGGAGATGGTGCGCTTCCAGGTCGCGGGCCAGACCTACGCGCTGGAGTCGCGCTTCATCCTGGAGGTCATGCGCGCGCCGGAGCTCACCCCGTTGCCGGGCGCGCCGCCGCTGTTGCGCGGCCTGACGCTCCTGCGCGGCGAGGTGCTGCCCGTGGTGGAGCTGGCGCCGCTGTTCGGCAGGCCCGCGGAGCAGGGCACCGGCCCCGTGCTGGTGGTGGGCACGGCCCGCGCGGAGCTGGGCCTGCGCACGGACGAGGTGATGGAGGTGGTGGTGCTGACGGGCACGGAGCTGTTGTCCGCGCCCCCCTCCCTGGAAGAGGAAGCGGGCGCGCTGGTGTCCGGCGTCAGCCCCGACGGCACGCTCGTCCTGGAGGGAGAGGCCCTCCTCGCGGACGAGCGTCTCGTGTTCGAGCTGTCCGAAGAAGGAGTCGCATGAGCATCGGGAATCGCATCGCGCTGGGCTTCGGCCTGTCCCTCCTGGTCCTGCTGATCATCGCGGGCGTCGCCTTCCAGGGCGCCCAGCAGCTCACCACCACCACCGAGGGCCTGCTGGAGGCCCACAACAACTACAAGATGCTGCGCGAGGCGCGCGCCCTCATCGTGGACGCGGAGACGGGCCAGCGCGGCTTCCTCCTCACCGGCGACGAGGCCTACCTGCGCCCGTACCAGAGCGCCCTGACCGAGCTGCGCACGGACCTGGACGCCCTGCGCCCCGCGATGGCGAAGTACCCGGACCAGCGCTCGCGCTTCGCGAAGCTGGAGCCGCTGGTCGCGAGCAAGCTGGACGAGGTGGCGGACACCATCCGCCTGCGCCGCGAGCAGGGCTTCGAGGCCGCCCAGTCCGTGGTGAAGACCAACCGCGGCCAGCGGGAGATGGAGGTCATCCGGGAGCTCATCGCGGAGATGCGCGAGACGGAGGAGGACCGCTGGAAGCAATACTCGGACGCCGCCACCCAGGCCGCGCAGCGCAGCGTCTGGGTGCTGGCGCTGGGCACCCTGCTGGGCCTGGCCATCGTGGGCGTGGGCAGCTTCGTCATCACCCGGGGCATCACCGGCCCGCTGCGCAAGCTCACCTATGGCGCGGAGCAGCTGGGCAGGGGCGAGCTCACCCACCGCATCGACGTGCGCGGCAAGGATGAGATGGCCGACCTGGCCGGCGCCTTCAACGCCATGGCGGACCGCCGTCAGCAGGCGGAAGTCCAGCTGGCGAAGCAGGCCGAGCAGCGCGAGCACACGCTCAAGACCGTGGCGGAGTTCGTCAACCAGCTGGCCGGCGCGTCCTCCGAAATCCTCGCCAGCACCACCGAACAGGTGGCCGGCGCCCAGGAGCAGGGCACCGCCGTCACGGAGACGGTGAGCACCATCGAGGAGATCACCAAGACGTCGGAGGAGGCCGCCGGCCGCGCCCGCGCGGTGAGCGAGTCCGCCCGGCACTCCGAGGAGGTGGGCCGCTCCGGCCGCCGCTCCGTGGAGGAGGCCGTGTCCGCCATGGGCGCCGTGCGCGACCAGGTGGAGTCCATCGCGTCGCGCATCCTCGCCCTGGCCGAGCAGGCCCAGGCCATTGGCGACATCATCACCACCGTCAACGACATCTCCGAGCAGACGCACATGCTGGCGCTCAACGCCTCCATCGAGGCGAGCCGCGCGGGGGAGCACGGCCGCGGCTTCGCCGTCGTCGCCTCCGAGGTGAAGGCCCTGGCGGACCAGTCCAAGAAGGCCACCGCGCAGGTGCGCCAGATTTTGGGCCAAATCCAGAAGGCCACCCACGGCGCGGTGATGACCACGGAGGAGGGCACCAAGAGCGTGTCCGCCGCCACGCGCGTCGTCACGGACGCGGGCACCACCATCCAGCAGCTGGCGGACCTGCTCACGCAGGCCTCGCTCACGGCCGCCCAAATCGCCGCGTCCGCCAACCAGCAGGCCACGGGCATCGGGCAGATCCGCCAGGCGATGCACGACGTGAACCAGGCCACGCAGCAGGGGCTCATCTCGTCGCGGCAGACGGAGCGCGCCATGCAGGACATCAACGCCATGGGCCAGAAGCTCAAGGGGCTGCTCGGGGAGTTCGGGCGCTAACCCATGGATCGCGACAGGCTGGCGCAGGCGCTGCTGGACTCGTTCCTGGAGGAGCTGGAGGGGCACGTCGTGTCCCTCAACCGGGACCTGCTCGCGCTGGAGCAGGCCCCGGCGCGCGCGAAGGACCTCATCCCCGGCCTCTTGCGCACGCTGCACAGCGTGAAGGGCGCGTCGCGCGCGGCCAGCGCCGCCATGGTGGAGAACGCCTGCCACCGCATGGAGGAGGTGCTGGAGCCGCTCATCCACGGCCGGACGCCCACGCCGGACCTGTTCGAGCTGTGCTTCGCCACGGTGGACGCGCTGGACGACGCGGGCCGCCGCCTGGCGGCGCGTCAGGAGCTGATCGGCTCGCCGCTGGAGGCGCTGCTGCCCCAGCTGGAGCAGGCCGCGCACATCCCTTCCGCGCAAGCCCCAGGGGCAGTGCCGCAGCCCCCCCCGAAGCC
>NZ_RAWK01000098.1 GCF_003612165.1 Corallococcus aberystwythensis
GGAGGGTGGGCGTCCCGCCAGACTGTGAGGGCTCGGCGCGTGCTGCTTCCGTGCTGTCGTCCACGGAGCCGCGTTCCTCCCGCGCCCCGGGCACGACGTCGCACTTGCCGATGACGACGAGCACGGGCGTGTCGCCGGCCTCCCGCGTCCACGAAGCGGCATCGTCACGCGACGTCCCCGGCGGCAGCACGAGCACGGCCAGATCCACGGCCGCGAGCAGCTCCTTCGTGCGCGCGATGCCCAGGGCCTCCACGCGGCCGGGAGCCTCGCGCAGGCCCGCGGTGTCGTAGAGCGTGACGCCCAGCCCGTCCCACTCGACGCGGGCCTCCAGGGCATCGCGGGTGGTGCCGGGCTCGTCGTCCACCAGCGCGCGGGCCTCGCCCACCAGCCGGTTGAACAGCGTGGACTTGCCCGCGTTCACCGGGCCGTACAGCGCCACGCGCGCGCCCTGGCGCACCAGCCGCCCACGGCCCACCTCCGCGCGCAGCGCCTCCGCGACAGCACGCAGGGCGGCGACGCGAGGCCCCGCGTCCGCGTCCGCGCCCTCCGCCTCCTCGGGGAAGTTGAGGACCCCTTCCAGGTCCGCGTGCAGCTCACGCAGCGGTGTCTCCAACGCGCGGATCCGCTGGGCCAACGCACCGGACAGCCCGGCCGCGGCGGCGCGCACGGCCGCCTCCGAATCCGCGGCCACCAGGTCCGCGACCGCCTCCGCGCGGGTCAGGTCGATGCGGCCGTGGAGGAACGCGCGCCGGGTGAACTCACCGGGAAGCGCCGGACGCACGCGCTCGTCCTCCAGCGTCCGCGCGAGCAGCAGCCGCAACAGACGCGGGCTGCCATGCGCGTGCAGCTCCACCACGTCCTCGCCGGTGAAGGACCGGGGCGCCTGGAAGTAGAGGAACAGGCCCTCATCCAGCACCGCGCCCGCGGCGTCCACGAACGACGCCAGGTACGCATGGCGCGGAGCCGGAGACACCGGCACACCCGGCGCCAGCCCCCGGGCCACCTCCAGCGCGGCCGGCCCGGACAGCCGGAGGATGCCCACCGCCCCCGCGGCGGGCGCGGTGGCGAGGGCGACGATGGTGGCGGAGTCAGGCGTCATGTCGGGGCAGGGGAGGGGACCGGACGGCGTCCCCTCCGCCCGATGAAACCTCAGGAACAGTCGCTGTTCAGCGCCTGGGTGTCGTTCGACGTCATGACACAGGAAGGAAGCGCCAGGGGCTCCGCGAAGAGCCCTTCGGAGAGCGCCGACTGGACCAGCCGCACCCGGGTGTTGCCCGTCACGTAGACGCCCTGCTCGAAGAGCGAATGACTGACCTGCACGGTGGACGCGGGTTGGGCGGCAGCGGGCGCATCCACGACCATGGCGCGCGCGGACCCCTTCGCGCGGACGTACCGGACCTTCACACCCGGGTTGAGCACCGTCACGCCCACGCCGTTCGCCGTCCCCTCGCCGGAGACCTCCGACTGCGCGAGGAGCAGGGGGCCCGCGGCATACACGCCATGGCCGCGCGGACCGCCGCTCGCGGTCGCCGTGATACGCGACGCTTCGACGGCGCCGTCTTCGACCAGCAGCCCGAACACGTCTCCGCTCCCCGGCGCTCCCCGGCCATCGAGCACGATGTCCGTCACCTTCAGGGTGCTCGCGCTCAAGTACAGCCCGGCGACCTGCCCCATCCCGGAGCTCCCCAGCGACCGCACCCGGACGAACCCATCCGCGGGCACGCTGGCCACGTTCAGGTAGATCACGCCATAGGTGAACTGCTTGCCATCGCGCGCTTCGGCCACGACGTCGCTCACCACGAACCCACTGCTCTGATTGATGAGCGCGATGGATTGATTGCCCCCACCGGTGTTGCCGACGAAGAGGTCTCTCAGGCCCGCGCCGGTGGCGCCCACCACGGTGCCGGCATCGGAGGTGGAGGAGACGACGCGGGACACCTGGGTCCCGCTGCCCACGAGGAACACGCCCCGCTTCAGCGGGAGCCCCGCGGTGCCCAGGTCATACGTCCCCGCCCCGAGCTTCAACACCCACGTCTCCGAACCATTCGAGGGCACGGCGTTGACGGCGGCCCGCAGCGCGGCACCGGACTCCAGCGCGGTGGCACCCAGCGGAACCAGCCGGATCCGCGCGGTCGCGAGCACGTCCGCGGCGGAGGGCCCCGTGTCGCCCTTGGCGCCATCCGCGCCCTTCTCGCCCTGGAGCCCCTGCTCACCCGGGGGCCCCTGCTTCCCCTCGGGCCCGGGCTCACCCTTCAGCCCCTGGATGCCCTGGGCTCCGGTGGCGCCCGTCGCGCCCTGGGCACCGGGCTCACCCTTCAGGCCCTGGGGACCTCGAGACCCGGTCTCGCCCATGGGCCCCTGGATGCCCTGCATGCCCTGAGGCCCGGTCTCCCCCACGGGCCCCTGGATGCCTTGGGGTCCCGGAGCCCCTTGAGGCCCCTGCTCACCCTGGCCCCCCGAGGCACCCATCTCGCCCGCCTTGCAGGCGGACACGAACATCAGCAGCGGCAACAGCGCACGACGCACGGACGAAACACCCAAGGATGCAGCCCCCTCTTGATTGAAGGCGCGCATTCTCACCTGGGATGCGCCCGCAGCTGAATCATCGCCGCGTGCCGGGCCTCTTCACTCCTAGCGGGCACCCTGCGGCGGCGTGGATCCGCGAGCAGCGCGCTCCACGTCCTCGCGGTGCGCCTCGATGTACTTCTCCACCTCGGCGTCGTCGACCTCCAGGTCGCGCAGCACGCCCGGGTAGACGAAGCGGAACGCCGGAGACTCCTCGTCGCCGCGCAGGCGGAAGCTCATCTTCAGCACCGCCGCGCCGTACAGCTTGTCTTTCAGTCCCTTCGACTTACCCATTCGCTCCTCATCCCAGACACCCGCCGGCGGTTCCGAGCGGGCACCCGCTCAGGCGTCGACGTCGTCCTCGTCGTCGTCCGGCAGCAGGCTCCGCTTGGGCATCGGTGCGGGCTTCGCCGGGGTGAACACCACGCGTCGGTTGCGGCCTTCGCCTTCCGCCGCCACCTTCACTCCACCCACTCCTTCTACTGCCTTCAGGACGCGCGCGCGGTCCTCAGTCTTCATCGCGGCGAACGCATAGAAGCGCCCCAGGCTGGCGGACTTCTCCGCGAGCTTGCGGACGGCCTCCCGGAACGCCGGATCCTCCTCGACCTGCAGCGTGCGCTCGTCCGCCTCCGCGCCCTTCACGGGGGCCTGCGCCTGCGCGGGCTTCGCGGCCCCCTGCGCCGGCTGCCCACCCCGGGCGTTGCGCTGCTGCGGCTGCGCGGCCGGAGCGGGAGCCGCCGCCCGGGCCGGCTGCGGCGCGGGCGTGGAAGCCGCCACCTGCGCCACGGACGCCGCCGGAGCGGAGGCAGGGGCCTGCGCCGGTGCGTCACGGCGCGGCCGGGGCTCCGGGTGCGCACCCGCGCCCAGTATCACCCAGCGGCGTTCCACACCGGGCCGGTGGAGCATCTTGTTGAGCAGGAACTGGAGCGAATCCAGCACCTGGCCGCGCTTGCCCGGCTCCACGCCCGGAGGCGCGCCGGACTCGAAGTGGAGCGCCACGGACAGGCTGCCGTCGGCGGCGTCCTGCAGGTCCAGCCGCGCCGGGAACCCCATCAACCCGAGGATGTCCGCGAGCAGCTTCTCCACCCGGGGGCGGAAGTCGCCGCCGCCCGCCACGCCCTGTGTCCCGCTCACTTGCGTTTGCCTCCCCCGGCGGCCACGACCGCCGGCGTCCCGCCGCCCGTCTGGTTCTTGTTGCGGTCCAGCCACTTGCGCAGGCCCCACTGCTGGCCGATGGAGAGCACGTTGTTCGTGAAGATGTAGAGCGACAGGCCGGCCGGGTACTGCAGCAGCGTGAACGTGAAGATGATGGGCATCACCCAGGTCATGATCCGCGCCTGCGCCGCGTCCATCATCTGCGGCTGCATCTTCTGCGTGATGATCATCGACACGCCCAGCGCCAGCGGCAGGATGTACGTCGGATCCTTGTAGGTGAGGTCGCGCCAGATGGGGCCGAAGAAGGGCTCGCCGTAGATTTCGAAGCTGTTGCGCAGCGACGTGAACAGGGCGATCCACACCGGCATCTGGATGAGCAGCGGCAGACAGCCGCCCAGGGGGTTCACCTTCGCCTCCTGGTACAGCTTCATGATCTCCAGGTTCTGGCGTTCCTTGTCGTCCGCGAACTTCTTGCGGATCTCATCCATCTTCGGCTGCAGCACCTTCACCGCCTCCATGCTGACCATGGATCGGTAGGTGAGCGGCAGCAGCGCCAGCTTCACCACCACGGTGAGCAGGATGATGGCGAGGCCCCAGTTGCCCACGATGCCGTGGAAGAACTTCATGACGGCGAGGAGGATCTTGCAGACCACCGCCCAGATGCCGAAGTCGACCGTGTCCTCCAGCATCGGGTGGAACGTCGTGGTCGAAAGGCCGGCCACGCCGCGCAGCTCCGTGCCGGGCACGATGCGCAGCAGGTCCGGGTCCTTGGGGCCCGCGTAGCCGCCGAAGCGGAACGTGGCCGCCTGGCCGGGGGCCACGTTGAGCGGGAAGCCCGCGGACACCTCGCGCGCGGTGGGCGTGGCGGTCAGCGTGCAGTGGCCGTTGAGCGCGCCGTCCAGCGGGTAGAGCGCGGACAGGAAGTACTGCTGGTTGATGCCGAAGAAGGAGATGGGACCGCGCGTCTCCTCGGGCGGCTTGTCGCCCGGGGACAGGTTGTGGAGCTCCTCACCCACCTGGCACGAGGCGCGGCTCAGGTTGCCCACGCCGCCGAAGAAGGACGGCGCGTGCTCGAACTCCGGGTTGATGGCGCGGCTGTAGTGCACCTTGAGCTCGCCCGTCTGCGCCTGGGCGGAGGTGTTGCGCACCTGGAGGGTGTAGGTGAACTCGAAGCCGTCGCGCGGCCACAGCACCGTCTTCGTCACCTCCCACGGGCCCTGGCGGCCGGTGAACACGACGCTGCCGCCGTTGTCGGTGGGGCCCTCCTGCACGGCGTAGCGGGTGTTCGCCGCCAGCGGCGAGCCGCCTTCAATGGTCACCGCGAGCGGCAGGGGCTGGCCGGCCACCGGGTGCGCCACGTTCATCTGCGGCGGCGGGGGGATGTCCTTGCCGAAGAGCTTCTCGAAGCCCTCCTTGACGGTGAGCGACTGCTGCTCGCGCATCTTCGTGCCCTGGAGCACGGCGGAGGTGAGGCCGGCGCCCTCCGAGGAGAAGGTGTACTTCACCTCCGGACGGGCGAAGTCCACGGTGCGCGCGGGGGGCGGCGGGACTTCCGCGTGGGTGCCCGCGTCCGGAGCGGCGTCCATGCCCGGCGGCGGCACGGCGGCCATGCCCGGGGTGCCCGCGTCCAGCGTGGCGGCGATTTCCACACCCGCGTCCGCGCCTTCCGCGCCCGGAGGCGGCTCCTTGGGAGCGAAGAAGAAGGTGTAGGCGGCGGTGGCCGCGAAGGAGAGGGCGAGCGCCAGGAGCAGCCGCTTCTGTGAATCGTTGGACTGGGGCGACAGCGGGTCGTTCGTCATGGAGTTCCCTGTGCCGGCGGCGGAGGGCCGGAGGGCGGGCGGAAGCAAACCGTCAGGGGACGGGATCGAATCCACCGGGGTGGAATGGCTGGCAGCGCAGCAGGCGCCAGACGGTGAGGACGCTGCCCTTCAACCCGCCGTGCTTCTCCAGCGCCTGCATGGCGTAGGTGGAGCACGAGGGATGGAACCGGCACGCCTTCGGCAGCAGCGGCCCCAGGAACCGCCGGTAGAAGCGGATGGGCAGGGCGATGACGAAGGCGAGTGGACTCATGGGGCAGGCTCTTTGGGAGGCACGCGAGGTGCCGGAAAGAGCCGTTGCAGCTTACGGGTGACGCCGTCGAACGCACGGGAAACTTGAGCGAAGGAGGCTTCCTTCGCCGAGGAGCGGACGACCAGGACTACGTCGAGACCGGGGGGCCATTGCCCGCGGTGCTTGCGGAACAGCTCGCGGAGCACTCTGCGCAGGCGTGCGCGCACCACCGCGTTGCCCACCTTGCTGGAAACGGTGAGCCCTACGCGGGAGTGCGCCCGGTTGTTGCGTTGAACGAGGGCCAGGAGGCAGTCGGACGGAAGCTTCTGACCGCCCTCCTGAACCTCCAGGAACTCACGCCGCTGGAGCAGGCGAAAGGCCTTGGGGAAGCGCTCGTCGGTTGCCTGAGGCACCCGCGGCGCCGCTCCCTCGGCCATCACCCGTGCGTCCAGTTACTTCTTGAACGACGACACCACCAGGCGCTTACGGCCCTTGGCCCGGCGGCGCTTGAGGACATCCCGACCGCCCTTGGTGGCATTCCGCTTACGGAACCCGTGGGCGCGGTTGCGCCGGATCTTCGACGGCTGGTACGTGCGCTTGGACACAACGACTCCTGAGAGCTGAAGGCAGCGCCTGAATCAACGGCGCGACCCGTACAGTGGAAAGGGGGCGTCCGTAACCCTATTTCCAGGACAAGTCAATCAAGGATCACCAGCGCCGACCGTGCAGCCCTGCGCCGGGAGGACGGGGCGATCATGTAGGAAAAGGGGGGACGGGGCAAGGAACGGCGAGCGGGTGGTTCCAGGCACACAGAGGGCCGGGGCACCCAGGAGGGACTCCCGGGAGGAGGGGATGCCCCGGGCCTTCAGCGCGACCTCCAATTTCCGCTGGGCCATGGAGGGCTCCAGGAACCAGCCCGTGAAGTCCAACGTGGTGAAGGACTCCAGGGCGTCTTCAACCTCCAGGTACCGGAACCGGCCGTCCTCCAGGTGGACCTGCACGGCGCCGTAGAACCAGCGGACGCAGCCCGGCTGCGAGGTGGGCGCCACGTCCTCGGGGACGCCCAGCAGGCCCACCACCTCCTCCGCGCTCATCAACGCTCGCAGCGGATCCAGCGTCCCCCGTCGCAGTGCCTCCGCCAGGTCGAGCGTCACCTGGCGGCCCCCGCGGACGTCCTCGAACGCGCCGGTCTCCTCGGACCAGTGCTGGTGGACCTGATCCACGGCCTCCGCCTCCGACTCGAAGCTCTTCGTTAGAGCGTCGGGCAGGGGCAGCTCCTTCGGCGCGGGGCCCAGGTAGTCCTCATACAAGGAGAGCTCGTACGACTCGGGTTCGCCCGGGGGATCGTACCGGCGGAGCAGGAACGTGCGTCCCCAGGTCGTCGTCGCGAACACCGTCCTGCGCTCGTGGATCGCCATGCGTCCATCTTCCCTGGCAACGTTGGGTGGATCACGTCAAGGCCGTTCAGGTGGCGCCATCGCCCACCTCGCTCAACCCGGCGGAACGGTTCGTGATGGGCGCGGATCCGGCTGCACCGGCGCTGATCATCCCCACCCGCCAGGGCGTCCCGCTGATCCGTGCTACAGGCCGGTTCCTTGATCAGCCGGAGAGCGGGTGTTAGCACCGCCGGACGCCCGCTGGTTCTCTTCATCCGCGCCGTCCCCGAGCCTTCGTGTGAACGCCCTCGCCCACTCCGCCCCTACGCCTTCGCTGCCCAGTGCCGGCGTCATCTGGACCCGCACGCTGGAAGCCATCCGTCAGGAGGGGCTGCACTACGCCCTCACCTGGCTGGAGCGGATGCGCCCCATGGAGGTGCGCGAGAACGCCCTGGTCCTGGGCGTTCCCGACCGCTTCTTCCGCGACTGGGTGGATGACCACTACCGCTCCATGCTGGAGACGCACCTGGCCCGGCTGGAGCCGACCCTTGGCCGCGTCGCCTATGAGGTCATCGTCGGGCCCCCGCCGTCCGCGGACCTGCCGCCCCCGCCCACCGTCAAGGTGAACTCGATGCGGCCCGCGCGGCTCAACCCGCGCTTCACCTTCGACACCTACGTCGTCGCGGACAGCAACCAGCTCCCCGCCGCCGCCGCGCAGGCCGTGGCCCACCGTCCGGGCCACAACTACAACCCGCTCTACATCTATGGCGGCACGGGCCTGGGCAAGACGCACCTGCTCCAGGCGGTGGGCAACCACATCTGGGAAAAGGACCCCACCCAGCGCATCGTCTACCTCTCCAGCGAGCAGTTCACGAACGAGTACGTGGAGAGCGTGCGCGAGCACCGCATGACGGACTTCCGCCGGAAGTTCCGCGAAGAGTGCGACGTGCTGCTCATCGACGACATCCAGTTCCTGGGCAAGCGCGAGGAGACGCAGAAGGAGTTCTTCTACACCTTCGAGACGCTCTTCGGCCTCAACAAGGCCATCGTGCTCACCAGCGACATGGTGCCCGCGGAGGTGCCCGGCATGGAGGACCGCCTGCGCAGCCGCTTCGCCATGGGCCTCATGGCCGACATCCGCGAGCCCACCTACGAGACGCGCGTCGCCATCCTCCAGAAGAAGGCCGAACAGGAAGGCCTCGACCTGCCGGACCCCGTGGCGCACTTCATTGCCAGGCACGTGCAGAAGAACGTGCGTGAGCTGGAAGGCGCGCTCGTGAAGCTGTCCGCGATGCACAGCCTCACGAAGCAGCCGGTGACGGAGGAGTTCGCGTCCCAGGTGCTGCGCGACATCCTGCCCGCGCAGCGCACCGTGGACATTGAAGCCATCCAGCGCGAGGTGGCCCGTTTCTACAAGGTCACCGTCGACGCGCTGAAGGAGGACCGGCGCCACAAGGCGCTCGCGCACGCGCGCCAGGTGGCCATGTACCTGAGCCGCAAGCTGACGAAGAGCTCCTTCCCGGAGATCGCCTCGCGCTTCAACAAGGACCACTCCACCGTCATCTCCGCCGTGCGCAAGGTGGAGGGCCTGCGGGAGACGGACACGTCCGTGCACCGCGACCTGTCGGAGCTGGAGACGAAGCTCGGCGGCATGTAGCCCCCCGTCAGTGCGGCGCCGGCTGTGACGGGGTGGACACCGCCCCGAGCGTCCTGCCGCTCTCCTGGTCGTTCAGCTCCTCCGCGATGTCCCCCAGGGCGAGGATGCCCACCAGCCGCTTGGCCCGGTTCAACACCAGGATGCGGCGGATCCGCGAGGCCCTCATCTTCTGGGCCGCCTGGGTGAGGTCGTCATCGTCGTAGACGTACTCCACGCCCCGGGTCATCGCCTGGGCCACCTGGGTGCGCTCGGCGTCCAGCCCCTGCGCCACCGCGCGGATGACGATGTCCCGGTCCGTGACCATGCCTACCAGCTCGTCGCCGTCACACACGGGCATGGGGCCCACGTTCAGGGCGCGCATCTTCTCCGCGGCGACCCTCAGGGAATCCGACGGGCGGACGACCTCCACGTCCGTGGTCATCACGTCGCTCACTCGTTGCGTTGCCATGGCGTCTCTCCTGACAGGGTTCCTCCTTCAGCGTGGGCACACGGCTGTTCGCTGACATGAAGGCGCCGGAGGGATGGCTGTCCATTGCCCCGGGCTTCGGGCATGCTGCTGGCTCCTGGAACGCCCGGCCGGAAGCGCTCCTCCTTGTGCAGTGCTTCCGACATGCCCTCCATCCCCTGGTTGCGTACCTCCGGCCTCGCTGCCGCCGTGCTGTGTCTGCCTGCCTGCGATAGCAACCCGGACACCACCGAGCTGCGCTTCGGCATCGACCCGACGACCTACATCCGGTCGCGAACGGCGGAGTCCTCGCCCTCCCGCCGGACGGCGATGGACACCGCGCCGGTGCTGCCCACGTTCCGCTCGGATGACGGCCTCATGTTCACGGTGGAGTCCGCCCACGCCACGCTGTTCGACGTGCGTCTGGAATTGCCGTCCGGGCGCGAGTGCTCCGACTCCAAGGACCTGCTGCCCCCGTTGATGACGTGCACCGACGCGGCGGACGGACAGCCCGGGACGTTGACCGTGAAGGAATCACTCCAGGTGGACTGGATGAAGGCCACCATCATTCCGGACGGGCCGCTCCGGATCCCCCAGGGAACCTATCGCCGCATCGAGGCCCGCCTGGGGCAGAGCACGCCCGCGCTCCCCAGCTTCAGCATGGACGCGAGCTTCACCTGGGAGGACCAACGCCGTGTCCTGACCGTGGCCTTCCCGTCCACCGCGGCCCTGCGCTTCGAGCCACGGCACCCCTTTGACCTCAGCGATGACGAAGACGCCCTCGTGGTGGGCGGGCTGGACCTGACCACGTGGCTCGTCGGTGTCCCCGTGGCGGCCTGTCTTGCTTCAGGAGACCTGACCCTGGATGGCTCCACGCTGCGCCTGGAGTCCGGGAAGGGCGCGTGCGAAGGCGCCGCCGAGCGCGTGAAACACAACATCGAAGCCAGCGCCAAGCTATCCCTCGCTTCACCCCAGTGAGGCCATGCCCATGCCCTCACGTTGGCTGTGTCTGTCTTTGACGTCCCTGGTGCTGTCCGGCTGTGACACCGGAACCCATACCCGGCTGCGCTTCGCGCTCAATCCGTCGTTTCTCAAGGGGGACTCCCTGGCGGTCGCGGCCTCGGGGGTCCGGGCGATGACGACCCCGCCCACGCTCCCCAACATCCAGTCGGGCGACGGCCTGAGCTTCCAGTTGGAGGGCGCCAGCGCCACGGTGGCGGACATCCGTCTGCAATTGGCCGGGGGGCTGCATTGCGATGACGTGAGGGAGGAACTCCCGGAGGGCACCGGGTGCGTGCAGTCCGGGGACGCCCCGGACACGGTCACGCTCGCGGGCCCGTTCTCCATCAACCTGGCGGACGGAGAGCCCTGGGGGGCCGAGCTGGAGCTGCCTCCCGGCACCTACCGGCGGGTCGACTTCGTGCTGGGGGAGGGCGGCTTCAAGGCCCACACCCGCCTGTTCCAGGACTCGAGGCTCTGGGACATGAACCTCACCCTGCCCCAGGGCACAGCGCTGGGCTTCGAGGCCACCTCCGACCTCGCGGTGAAGGAGGGTGGCTCCCTGCGCGTGACGTTCACCCAGGACACGTGGCTGAAGAGCCTGCCGCTGGGGGCGTGTTTCCAGAGCGGGGACCTGCCCCGGGCGGACTCCGAGCTCCTCCTGGACGCCGCCAGCGGCGCGTGCCAGGGCGCCGCGGACCAGGTGCGTGACACCATCCGCGCCCGGGGTGCCGTGACGGCCCACCCGTTCTGACGCGGGCCCCTACTTGTAGACCATCGAGGACAGCCACCGGTCCAACGCCGGCACCAGGGCGGCCCCCCACAGCAGCGGACTGACGAGCCCCAGGACCAGGCCGGTGAGGGCCTGGCCCCGGCGGCCAATGGGCGGGGTGGCCTTCAGGTCCACGCGCGTCAGCGCCACCGCGCCGCAAATCACCGCGACGGGCGCGAGCAGCGGCATGAATACCGAGCTGAAGCCGAAGCGCAACGCCTGACGCGCCAGCGGGTTGTTGAAGCGCAGCTCCCACAGCGCCTTCAGCGCCCCGGGCGACACCGGCAGCCGGAAGAAGAGCTGGTTGCGCGTGTCGCGGTGGATGCGCAGCGCGGTGATCAGCCCGAGAACCGCGCACAGGACGTAGAGGAAGCGCGCGTCCCGGTACAGGGCATCCGCCACCACCGCCATCACCAGCGGCGTGGCCAGCAGCGCATGCCGCGCCCAGCGCTGACCCAGGAAGAAGGCCACGCCCACCGGCACGGGGATGAGCAGCACCAGTGGGAACAGCGACTGCTTCGTCGCGCTCAGCCCCCACTGCACGAAGGCGGCGGCCACGCCCACGCAGAGCAGCAGCATCACGCCCACCACCACCCACGCCCATTGGTCGCGCCGGCCCCAGTAGCGCTGGCGCACGGCCTCCAGGTAGTTCACGTCCGGGCGCGCCGCGCAGGCCGCGCAGTACAGCCGCACGGCCAGGCCCGGCACCGCCGTGGCGCACTCCGCGCAGATGAAGCTCCCGCAGCGGGTACACGTGCCGCCCGCGGGCTGGTCCGGGTGGACGGCGCAGCGGCCCTGCTGGGAGAGGGGCACGTCCAGGCTCATGGCCGCAGTGTCGCACGGCGAGCAACACCCGGCACCCCGGCGCCCACCCGGTCGCCTTCAGGCTTACAGGCCCTGGAGCGCGTGCTAAGCGCGCGAGGCACCGTCCTGAACCGTGGAGGAACCTTGTCCCGATTGAAGGCCCTCGCCGCAGCGGCCCTGTTCCTGGGGCTTCCGGCGCTCGCGCAGACCCCCGAGGCGAAGCCGCTGGAGCCCGGCCGCGAAAACCTGGCCATCCCGTATGAGAAGTACACGCTGCCCAACGGCATGGAGGTCATCCTCTCCGTGGACCGCAAGCTGCCCGTGGTGGCCGTCAACGTCTGGTACCACGTGGGCGCCTACGACGAGCAGCCGGGCCGCACCGGGTTCGCGCACCTCTTCGAGCACATGATGTTCCAGGGCTCCAAGCACGTGCCGGACGACGTGCACATCGGCCTCTTGGAGCAGGCGGGCGCCACGGACCTCAACGGAACCACCAGCTTCGACCGCACCAACTACTACGAGACCGTGCCCAGCAACCTGCTGGAGACGGCGCTGTGGTTGGAGAGCGACCGCATGGGCTTCCTCCTGGACGCGCTCACGCAGAAGAAGCTCGATACGCAGAAGGAGGTCGTGAAGAACGAGCGCCGCCAGGGCGTGGAGACGGCCCCCTACGGTGAGGCGCAGGAGAAGGCGTGGCAGGCGCTGTTCCCCTCGCCGCACCCGTACTCCGGCAACGTGATTGGTTCCATGAAGGACCTGAACGCGGCCACGGAGGACGACGTGAAGACGTTCTTCCGCACCTGGTACGCGCCCGCCAACTCGACGCTCGCCATCGTGGGCGACTTCGACCCCGCGAAGGCCAAGGCGCTGGTGGAGAAGTACTTCGCCACGCTGCCCTCGGGCCCCAAGCCCAAGCGCCCGGACGTGAAGCCGGTGAAGGTCACGCGCGAGACGGTCATCCGCCACGACGAGAAGGTGGCCACGCTGCCCCTGCTCTCCATGTCCTGGCTCACCGCGCCGTACCTCAAGCCCGGAGACGCGACGGCGGACGTGCTCGCCACCGCGCTGGGCACGGGCCGCGCGAGCCGCCTGTACCGCCGGCTGGTGCTGGACAAGCAGCTGGCGCAGAGCGTGGAGGCCGTGCAGCAGAGCCACGCCGCGCAGTCCGTCTTCTCCATCGAGGCGGTGGCCCGGCCCGGCGTCACCACGGACCAGCTGAAGAAGGAGATCGACGCGGTGCTGGACGAGGTCCGCAAGGAGGGCGTCACGCAGGAGGAGATCGTCCGCGCGCGCACCCGCTATGACACGCGTCAGCTGGCGGGCCTCCAGGCCGTGGGCGGCTCCGGCAGCAAGTCCGACACGCTCCAGACCTACAACCAGTTCGTGGGCGAGCCCAGCTACGTCGCGCAGGACCTTGCGCGCTACCAGGAAGTCACCCCCGCCGCGGTGAAGCAGTTCGCCGCGGATGTGCTGCGCCCCGACGCGCGCGTCGTCCTCCACGCGGTGCCGCCCGCCGCCAAGGCCGCGCCGTCTTCCGCTCCGGGCACGGAGGCCCATTGATCATGCACCGCCGAATCCTCACTGCCCTCCTCGCGTTGTCCGTCGCCGGCTGCGCCACCACGAAGCCCGCGGAGACGCCGCCCGCTGAGACGGCCCCCGCCGCCCAGCCGCAAACCCAGACACCGGCCCAGGACGCGGAGGCGTTCCGCGGCCAGCCGCCCAAGCCCGGCAAGTCGCCGGAGCTGGTGCTGCCCACGTTCGAGCAGGCGAAGCTCGACAACGGCCTCACCGTCATCGTCAGCACGCGCAAGGAATTGCCGCTGGTGTTCGCGGGCATCGCCTTCTCCGCGGGCGTGTCGCAGGAGCCCACCGCGAAGCTGGGCATCGCGGACCTGTCCTACCGCATGCTGTTGGAGGGCGCGGGCAAGCGCGACACGGTGGCGCTGGACAACGCGTTCGCGGACCTGGGTGTTTCGCCCGCGATGTCGGTGGAACCGGATGGCGCCTTCGTGGGCGCGCGCGTGCTCACGACCAACGTGGACGCGGTGATGGGCCTGCTGGCGGACGTCGTCCTGCGGCCCACCTTCGACGCGAAGGCCTTCGAGCGGCGCAAGAAGCAGCAGCTGGGTGAGCTGGTGCGCCGCATGGGCGACCCGAACTTCCTGGCGCAGCAGGCCTACTACCAGGCCGTGTTCGGCGCGGACCATCCGTATGGACACCCGGCCGGTGGCACTCCGAAGACGGTGGAGTCGCTCACGCTGGCGGACGCGAAGAACTTCTACACGAAGAACACCGGCCCGCGCGCCGCCGCGCTCGTGATGACGGGGGACGTGACGCTCCAGCAGGCGGTGGAGTGGGGGAAGAAGTACTTCGGCGGGTGGAAGGGTGGGGCCGTGGCGCCCAAGCCGCCGCCCGCGCCGCCCGCGCCGCCGCGCCAGCAGGTGCGCCTGGTGCCCAAGCCGGGCCTGGAGCAGACGGTGGTGCTGGTGGGCCGTCCCGGCCTCGCCGCGGGCCACCCGGACGAGTACCCGCTGGAGCTGGCCACCACGGTGTTCGGCGGCTTCTTCGGCAGCCGGCTCAACATGAACATCCGCGAGGACAAGGGCTACAGCTACGGCGCCAACGCGCACCTGGGCACGCGCCTGGGCGTGGGTCCGCTCACCGCGTACGCGGCCGTGCGTCAGGACGTGACGGGCCCCGCGCTCAACGAGTTCATCAAGGAGCTGGCCGGCATCAAGTCCAACCCCATCACGGAGAAGGAGCTGGCCGCCGCGCGTGAAGGCCTCATCCGCGCGTTCCCGGGCGCCTTCGAGACGGTGGAGGGCCTGGGCGGCAGCGCCGCGCAGCTCTACTTCCACCGCCGCCCCATGGATGAGTTCAAGCGCACCGTGGAGGGACTGGAGAACGCCAGCGCCGCCGAGGTGCAGCGCGTGGCCGAGTCCTACCTGGACCCGGCCACCATGCAGGTGGTGCTCGTGGGCGACCCACTGGTCATCCAGGAGCAGGTGACGCCGCTCAACCTGGGCAAGCTCACGCTGGTGGAGACGCCGGCGTCGGAAGCGTCCAAGTAGCCGGGCATTTCACTTCGAGGTTCTGAAGCCGGGGTCCCGACGCGGGTGTCGGGGCCCCGGTTTTTTTCATTCCCGGGTGGGCTCGTTGTCAGCGGCCTGGCGGGCGTCGGCCGCGCGGCGGCCTTGCAGCTCGCGCTCCTCGTCATCCACGTTGTCCAGGACGCTCTGCGGGTTCGTGATGGGCCCGCCCACGGGGCCGTCGCTGTCGAGGGCGAACTTCTGCTCCTCGGTGGAGTGCTTGGCGTCGTCCGCGTACAGGGGCTTGGTGTCGTCCGCCTCCAGCCCCCGCTCCACGCGGTCCTTGGCGAAGCCGGGCTTGTGGGCGGTGTCGCTCTTCTTGTGGGTGGCCATGGGTTGCTCCTGAAGGGGGTGGGACAGCTCACACACGCTCAATGTCGGCAGCGCCGCGCCCAAGCACCACGGTGGGCCGGTTGCCTGCCCCCTGACCTGGAAGCGAGGAAGCGGCTAGGATGGGGACGTCATGGCCGGACGCAACGGGAGCAGCCAGCGGCACGAGGGGACGACGTCCTCCGTGGATACGCGCGTCCAGACCCTCCTGACCGAGACTTGCACTCGCACCGGCCTGACTCCTCGCGGAGCGCGGACCGCCTGACTTCCGAAGCGGACCTCCTGAAGGTCCCCCTTCTGAACCCGGCCCCGCGCTCCTCCCGAGCGCGGGGCTTTTTCGTTGCTACCCCTGAGGACCCGTATGACGCCGCTTCCCCCGAGCCGCCCCAGCCACCGAGTCCCGCCGTTCCGCGAGGAGGCCGTGTCATGCGCGTGATGAAATTCGGTGGCACCAGTGTCGGGGATGCGGAACGGATGCGCGGCGTGGTGGCGCTGGTGGAGGCGGCGCGCAAGGCGGAGCGGGTGATGGTGGTGGCCTCCGCGGTGACGGGCATCACCAACCTGCTGGTGGAGGCGGCGCGGGTGGCCCAGGAGGGCGAGTCCGTGCAGGAGGCCTGCGCCCGGTTCGACGACACGCACTCCGCCATCGCGAGGGCGCTGAGCGGGGAGCTGACGCCCGCGCAGACGCGGCCCCTGGCGGAAGGGCTGGTGGCGCTGGGAGTGGAGCTGCGCGGGCTGTTGCAGGGCGTGGGGCTGCTACGCGAGTGCTCGCCGTCGGTGCTGGCGCACCTGTCAGGGCTGGGAGAGCGGGCGTCGTGCCTGCTGCTGGCGGCGCTGCTGGACGCGCGGGGCCTGGCGCCCGTGAGCGTGGACCCGAGGCAGGTGCTGGTGTGCACGGGGGACCCGCTCCAGGCGACGCCTCGGACGGAGGAGATCCGCGCGCGGTTCGCTCCGTTGCGTGAAGGGGGCCCGGGGCTGTTGTTGATGCCGGGCTTCTTCGGCGGGGACGCGCGCGGCAAGACGATGTCGCTGGGGCGGGGTGGGTCGGACTACTCGGCGGCGTTGGCGGCGGCGGCGCTGGACGCGCGGTTGCTGGAGATCTGGACGGACGTGGACGGCATCTACAGCGCGGATCCGCGGCTGGTACCGGAGGCGTTCGCGCTGGAGGAGGTGAGCTTCGAGGAGGCGATGGAGCTGGCCTA
This sequence comes from Corallococcus aberystwythensis, assembly GCF_003612165.1. Classification (GTDB taxonomy): domain Bacteria; phylum Myxococcota; class Myxococcia; order Myxococcales; family Myxococcaceae; genus Corallococcus; species Corallococcus aberystwythensis. Next base: position 16,444 of record NZ_RAWK01000098.1, read on the forward strand.
CTTCGGCGCGAAGGTGCTGCATCCGAAGACGATTGCCCCCGCGAGGGAGCGGGGCATCCCGGTGCGGGTGTGCAACAGCTTCCGGCCGGAGCATCCGGGCACGCGGGTGACGGCCACGGCGCCATCGTCGAGGCACCCGGTGCGCGGGTTGTCGTTCCTCCCGGACATCGCGCTCATCAACATCGCGGGAGCGGGCTTGAAGGGCGTGCCGGGCACGGCCGCGCGCGTCTTCGAGGCGATGGCGCGGACGTCCATCTCCGTGGTGCTGATTACGCAGGGCTCCAGCGAGTCCTCCATCAGCTTCTGCGTGGGAGAGGCGGAGGCGGCGCGGGCGGTGCTGGCCCTGGAGGACGCCTTCGAGGCGGAGCGCGAGGCGGGGAAGGTGGACCCCATCGAGCACCAGCCGGGGCTCGCGGTGTTGAGCATCGTGGGAGACGGGATGCGGCACCGCGTGGGTGTGGCCGGGACGTTCTTCAGCGCGCTGGCGGACGTGGATTGCAGCATCGCGGCCATCGCGCAGGGGTCGAGCGAGCGGAGCATCTCCGCGGTGATTTCACGCGAGGACGGACCGCGTGCAATGGCACACGTGCACCGCAAGGCCTTTGGCACCACGGAGGTGGTGGAGCTGCTGGTGGCGGGAGTGGGCACGGTGGGCGGGGAGCTGCTGCGGCAGATTCACCAGCAGGCGCCGAAGCTGCGTGCGCACGGGTTGGACCTGCGGGTGTGTGCCATTGCGAATAGCAGACACAGCCTGGTGGCGCCGGAGGGCGTGGCGCTGGACGGGTGGAAGGCGCGGCTGGAGGCGAGCGAGTCCCGCTTCACGCTGGACACGTTCCAGGCGTGGGCGAAGGCAAGGCGGCCGGGCCGGCCCATCTTCGTGGACTGCACGAGCAGCGAGGACGTGGCGCTGGGCTATCCCGCGCTGATGGCGTCCGGGCTGCACGTGGTGACGGCGAACAAGAAGGCCAACTCGGGGCGTCAGGAGCACTGGAGGGCTCTGCGGGACACGGCGGTGCGGCACCAGCGGAGGTTCCTCTACGAGACGAACGTGGGGGCGGGGCTGCCAGTCATCGACACGTTGAAGAACCTGCTGCGCACGGGCGACACGGTGCACCGGGTGGAGGGCATCCTGTCGGGTTCGCTGTCGTTCATCCTGGGGCTGACGGAGGCCGGGGTGCCGCTGTCGAAGGCGGTGGGTACGGCGATGGAGAAGGGCTTCACGGAGCCCGACCCGCGCGACGACCTGGAGGGCACGGACGTGGCGCGCAAGGTGCTCATCCTGGCGCGAGAGTTGGGGCGCACGCTGGAGTTGGAAGAGGTGGCGCTGGCGTCGCTGTTGCCGGAGGAGTTCGACGCGAAGGGGCCGCTGCCGGACTTCCTGGCACGGCTGCCGCAGGCGGATGAGATCTTCCAGCGCCGGGTGGACGCGCACCGGAAGGAAGGCAAGGTGCTGCGCTACGTGGGCAGCGTGGGGCCGGAGGGCGTGCGCGTGGGCCTGGTGCCGGTGCCGCTGGAGCATCCGCTGGCGGCGGTGAAGGGCGGCGAGAACGCGCTGAGCTTCCTGTCGGAGCGATACAGCCCCACGCCGCTGGTGATTCGAGGCTACGGCGCGGGCGCGGCGGTGACAGCGGCGGGGGTGCTCGCGGATGTGCTGCGATTGGTGGAGGGGCCGTTGCCCTAGGGAAGGCGTGTGGGAGGTGGTGGCGGCGACGGCGCGACCACCACCTCCATCGAGAGGGGGCTCTTCTCCGCGACCCAGCGGGCCCAGAGCTTCGGCTGGGGCGGATCGAGTCGGGAAGGCTCCACGCGGAGCGCCAGCCAGTTGCGCTCCCTCAGATAGAGGTCGCGTCCGACCGGCAGCATCTGCGTCTGGATGAAGCCGGGCAGGTCCTCGATGCTGTCCTTGGACGCCATCAAGATGCCCAGGAACTGGAAGATGTTCGGGGGCATGTTGCTGATGGCCGAGGACGTCAGTTGCTCGATGAACGTCTCGCCCGCCACGTATTGGGCTTCTGTCAGGTGCTCGCGATTGCTGGAGCGCATGCGCCCTCGTGCCGCGACGTGCACGTCACCCGACAGCACGGTCACGGAGGCCTCCGACCTCTTCGCGAGGGAGAACAGGTCCATGATCAGCCGGTTGCGCTCCCCGCGATGCACCATGGATTCCCACTGATCCAGCATGTCATCCCGTTCGTCGCTGAATCGTCCCGCCATCCGCTCCAGCGTCGTGCTGAAGCGCAGGTGGACGATGGGGATGGATGACACCACCAGGATGTGGTGCGCCCGGTAGGCCTTCCCGACCTTGCGTGCGCAGCAGGCTGCCCGCCAGTCGTCGAAGGCCTCCCACTGGCTTTTACTCATCACGGTGTATCCGACCTCGTCCGCGCTTCCGCTCGTGCGCCCGCTGCGCAGATCCAGCATGACTACATCCAGATCACATTGCTCACTGGCGAAGGTCATCGTCTGGAGATAGTGGCGTTTTTCTCCTGGCGCACAGGTCCTGTCGTCAGGCCGGCGCGCCGTTTGGGGATCTTCCAATCTGCCCAGCTGAAAGGCTTCGAAAGCGCGCGCCGCCGCGCTGTAGATGTCCGTGAACCATTGGGTTTCTTGCGACGCTTCCTGCGAGCCCCAGCCGTCGAAGATGTCGTGGTCATCCCAGGTGAACAACCCGGGGACACGCGCCAGCATGGGCGCGATGCCCTGCCTTCCATTCCAGCGTTCCCGATACAGATCCACGTACTCCGCCATCACCCGTTCCGCGAAGCCTTCCGGCACGGGTTCGTCGAGCGTGTCCGGGATCCCCTCGAGACACCTCATCTCATCCATCGTCTTCCAGAGTGAATCCGCGTAGATCTGATCGCCTCCTCCGATGAGCAGTTGGAAGCCCGAGGGCTTCCTGGAACGGCCCGCCTTCCCCTGATGCTCCTCCAACATCCTTTCCCAGAGCACGAAGGCCTTTGACCTGTTCTTGGGATCCATCACCTTCTCCGTTCCGTTGCAGGAGAAGAAGGCGATGTTCGGCGATGCCCCCTTGGCCGGAACCACCACGTCTTCCACCACCAGGGGCTGCGCCTGGAATTCGTAAGGGGGTTTCCTTCTCTCTGGGAAGGGGCGCTGTTTGAAGGAGAAGGGGCGGTCGGGCTGATCCGGGGCTTCGAAGTGATACCGGAGGCGCTGGACGGCGGACTGGCGCTTCAGGATGACCTCCCAGCGCCACACCACGCCGGCGGAGTCCTTGGGAAGCCAGCTGAAATCCGCGGCGGGGCGGGCTTCCATGGAGGCGAAGACCTCCTTGCCCTGCTCATTCTTGAAACACAGTTTCAAGGGAAGGGGCTGGTCCGGGTCCGTGCCTCCCAGGAACAGGTTGAGGAAGAAGCTCCAGGTGTCCTCTCCCTGAGGGTCATAGGTCACCTGTTCCTTCGCGTAGAGAATGGGCCCCAGCAATAGCTCCATGATTTCCCCCGGCTCATGAGTCCGCGTCAAATCGTGTCATGGATTGCCGTTGAGCGTCCATAAGGCAGTTGGCAGGGGTATGGATGCTAGGGTTTCCCGCCATGCGAAAGATGCTGACCTGCCTGGCCTTGACGCTGTGGATGGCCGCGTGTGCGTCCAGCACGCCGCTCCAGCAGCGCTGGGACGAAGCCGAAGCGGAGTGCGGTGACGCCAGCAGGGACGCCTGTGTGACCCTCGTGTGTGGGGACACGGCGTGTGGCTTCTACCGGTGCGAGGACGTGCCCGGGGAGGTGGTGCTGGCCCGGGGACTTCCGCCCCGGCCGCCTCCGGCCGCGATGGCTCCCGCGCCGGGAAGTGGGCCCCGGCGCAACTGGGGTGGCAGCATGGGGCTACCGGGTGATGCGGAACCGGTGATGGTGTTCCCCTGGCACGGGAGTCCCAGGCCCGTGCCTCCGCAGCGGCAACTGCCCGCGGGCAAGTTCGAGAAGCACCACATCTTCCCGCAGGCAAAGGACCTTTCTGAGTGGTTCAAGGAACAGGGCGTCGACATCCACCAGTACACCCTTCCGATTCCCCGCCACATCCACCAGCGAATCCACTCTAACGGACCCAAAGGAGGGGAGTGGAACAAGGCTTGGCGTGAGTACAAGGAAGTGAATCCGAAGGCCTCGCCTCAGGAGATCTTCAGACACGCAGGAGAACTCATCTATCGCTTTCAACTCCTGGGCGGTCCCATCCAGCAGTACCATTGATTTCCTAGCGAGCATCCACAGCACATGACCTCCTTCTTCTGGCTCCGCGATGACGAAGCAGCCACCTCCCGCTACAGCGGAGACTTCGATGCAGCGCACAAGTGGGGGCTGCCGGGTCTCAAGAATTGCCCAGGTTGCGGCACAACCTGGTCAGGAGCAGGACACGAGTTTCCGGCCGTGGATCTTTCGCTCATCCCCGAGCATCCGGAATTTGAGGAGCCCCGACCTGAACCCCTTCACGAATTCCTGCGTCTTCAAGCCCTGGTGCGACCGCTGACCCCTCCGCATGTAGATCTCCCTCCCGGAACGAACTTCGGTCCACTCGTAGGCCACGCTTCCGGTCAGTTCGGTCCCTTCACATGGCTGGGTAATTCGCTGATGATCATCCGCCGCGATGCGCTCGACGGTCTCCAGGCTGCGGGCATCCGTGGGCTGCTTGGCTGCAAGACGGAGCTGCGGTTCCGGCAGAAGACGCCTCCGGACATCCTCGAACTTCAAATCGAACCGCGCGGCCTGTTGCACCGCGACTGCCTTCCTCCCGACCTGGCGCCCCCCTGTCCCACCTGCGGACGGCAGGGCTTTCGCCGTCCGGACGACCCCATCCTTGATGGTGCCTCACTGCCCACGGACACGGATCTGTTCCGCGTGGGCAACTTCAACACCATGATCATCGGCACGGACCGCTTCAAGGACGCGGTGGAGCAGGGGGGATGGACGGGCATCTCCTTCCGTGAGCTTCCCGTGCGTTCCTAGAAAGTCTTTCGTGAAGACAACCGTTGGGGAAACTGCTCCTCGACGCCGGGCAGGAACAGGGCCTGGCCAGCGCGTGCGGCTTCGATGGCCCGGCGGAAGTCGAGATCGCCGTAACGGTCGAGCACCGAGGGGTCGAAGAACTGGATGCCATCCCCCACGCCTTCGTTCTCGATGTCCGGCGTCAGGGACTCCCAGCTTCCCAGCGGCGCGTAGATGAGCGACCGCACGCCTTCGTCCGCGTAGACGCGGGCGGTGTTCGCGAGGAAGGCCGCCCGTGCCCGGAGTTCACCCTTGGCACTGAGAACCGCGTTGCGGTCTCCGTACTGGCCGAAGAGACAGTCCTCCACGACGACGGAGCCCTCCACGAAGATCCGCGCGCCGTTGCCGAACGACAGCGTTCGTGCGTGCAGATCGCCACGAACGATGATCAGGCCGGGATGATAGTCGTCGGTCCAGAGACGCAGGTGGTCCTTCGTCTTGAGTGGACCATTGATCTGGAAGACGTAGGGGCCTTGACCCGTGTCGATGCTTCCGGAGACATCCACGCCTGTGTCGCTGTTCCAGAAGGTGCAGGGATTGAGCCCCTCGAAGGTGCGGAGTTCCGGATCCCACCGGGGATGGCGAAGGGCGGCGAGGGTCGTTGCGTTGCACAGGTCTTCAAGTCTGACGTTGGTCACAGGGCACCGGATATGAGTAGGTTTTCCCCCTCATGGGGAAGATTCTGCCAGTTCTGGTCCTGACGCTGTGGATGACGGCGTGCGCCTCCAGCACGCCGCTCCAGCAGCGGTGGGACGAAGCCGAAGCGGAGTGCGGTGACGCCAGCAGGGACGCCTGTGTGACCCTGGCCTGTGGCGACACGGCCTGTGGCTTCTTCCGATGCGAGGACGTGCCCGGAGAGGTGGTGCTGGCGCGCGGACTGCCACCCCGGCCGCCACCCGCGGCAGTGGCTCCCGCGCCGGGAAGTGGGCCCCGGCGCAACTGGGGCGGCAGCATGGGGCTGCCGGGCAATGCGGAACCCGTGATGGTGTTCCCCTGGCATGGGAGCCCCAGGCCCGTGCCTCCGCAGCGGCAGCTGCCGGCAGGGAAGTTCGAGAAGCACCACATCTTCCCGCAGGCCCAGGACCTTGCTGCATGGTTCAAGATCAAGGGCATCGACATCCACCAGTACACGATCCCCATCCCCGTGCAGGTCCACCGGCGCATCCATAGCGGTGGATCCAAAGGCGGCTTGTGGAACGAGGCGTGGCGCGAGTTCAGCAAGGCAAACAGGAATGCCCCGCCTGAAGAAATCTTCAAACATGCAGGAGAGCTGATCTATCGGTTTCAACTATTGGGTGGGCCCATCCAGCAGTACAACTGACCTTCAGTGCCCGGATCCAAAGCCCATGACCCGCTACTTTGACCTACGTCCCGACAAGGTGGTCAGGAACTCCTTCACTGGGGATTTTGATGCCGCGCCGAAGTGGCTTCTGCCCGGCATCAAGGACTGCCCGGGATGCGGTGCCACCTGGGGTACCTGGGGAGACCACTACCCAGCGGTCGACCTTTCAGACCTTCCAGAACGAGCTGAGTTCGAAGAACCCAGACCCGAACCCTTCCATGAGTTCGCACGTCTCCGGGAGCTGGTGCGCCCCCTGGCGCCCCCAGGCTCCGAGCTTTCTCCCGGAACGACCTTTGGCCCGCTGGTAGGCCGTGCATCCGGCCAGTTCCCGCCCTTCTCAGGGCTCGAAAGCTGCTGGATCCTCGTGCGTCGCGATGCCTTCGACAGCCTCCAGGCCGCCGGCATTCGCGGACTCCTCGGGTGCAAGACGGAGCTGCGGTTCCGTCAGAAGACACCTCCGGAGATCCTCGAGCTCCAACTCGAGCTGCGCGGCCGGATGCATCCTGACTGTCTCCCCCCAGACCTGGAGCCGCCCTGTTCCACCTGCGGACGCGTAGGCCTTCGCCTTCCGGAGGACCTCATCCTCGACGGGGCCTCACTGCCCACGGACATCGACCTCTTCCGCCTGGGCGACTACGGCACCGTCCTCATCGGCACGGACCGCTTCAAGGACGCGGTGGAGCAGGGCGGTTGGACGGGCATCTCCTTCCGTGAGCTTCCCGTCCGCTGACCCTCAACCCACGGTGGGGAAGGGCGGTGGCTCCACCACCACCTCCATGGGCAGGTGCTCCTTCTCCGCGATCCACTTCACCCACAACTTCGGACGCGCGGCCGTGTCGTGGTGCTTGGGCCGCTCCAGCCGGATGGACAGCCAGTTGCGGTCCCGCAGGTACAGCTCCTTGCCCACCGGCAACAGCTCCGTCTGCAGGAACCCCGGCAGGTCCTCCCGCGAATCCTCCGACAACGCCAGCATCCCCTTGAACGCGAGCCACCCCGGCGGCGGATGCACGATGGGTGAGGACGTCGCCTGCTCGATGAACACCTCTCCCACCGTGCCCAGCGCGGGGACCAGGTGGTCCGGGTTGCGGGAACGCACTCGCGCCCTCGCTCCCACGTGCACGTCCCCGGACAACACCGTCACCGCACAGTAGGACTTCTTCGCCAGCGAGAACAGGTTCATCAACAGCCGCGTGCGCTCACCCCGGTGCACCGCGGACTCCCACTGGTCCACCAGGTCGTCGCGCAGGCCCGTGCCACCCCGGCTCATGTGCTCCATCGCCGGCCCGAAGCGCAGATGCACCAGCGGGACCGAGGACACCACCAGCACGTGCCGCGCCTTCTTGCCGTTCTCCGGCCGCTGGCGGTGCTCGGTGCGCCACGCGTCGAACGCTTCCCACTGGGAGCGGCTCATCACCGTGAACTCCGTCAGCGGATGCGCGTCCCCTGTCTCAATCACCCGGCTGGTCCGCCCGCTCCTCAAATCCAGCAACACCACGTCCAGGTCGCAGTCCGCCGTGGAGAAACAGAATGTCTGGAAGTAGTGCCGCGCGGGCTGAGTCGCACCCCAGTCGTCCGGCTCGCGCGCCGTCGTGGGCTGCTCCAGGAAGCCCCGCTGGAAGGCCTCGAACGCCCGCGCCGCCGCGCTGTAGAGGGCCCGGTACCAGGGCGCCTGCTGGAGCTCCTCGTGAGAACCCCACCCGTCGAAGATGTCGTGGTCGTCCCACATGAACAGGCCCGGCACCCGCCGCAGCATCGGCGCGATGCCCTGGCTGCCGCCCCACCGCTCCCGGTAGAGCCAGACGTATTCCGCGAACAACTTGTCATGGAGCCCGTCCGGCACCGGCAGCGTCAACCGCTCGCTCCGGGGCAGCTTCATGAACGCGCTCAACACATCCATCGTGTTGTGCAGTGAGTCCGCGTAGAGCTGATCCCCACCCCCGAGGAGCAGCTGGAACCCTGGCGTCTTCGCCGGATCCGCCGGGTCCTTCTGGTGGTGTTGCAGCATCCGCTCCCAGAGCGCGAAGGGCTGCGCCAGGTCGCTCCAATCACTCGCACGGCTGGCGCCGTTGCAGGAGAAGAACGCGATGTTTGGCGATACACCCCGCGCCGGGATGACGACATCCGACACCACCAGCGGCTCCGGCGGAATGACCCTCGAGGACCACGGCCGGTCATCTCGCGGCGGCGGACGCTCGAAGGTCACCGGCACGCCGGGCGTGTCCACGGATTCGAAGTGATAGGACAGCCGCTGGGCCACATCCGCGCGCGGCAGGGCGACCTCCCAACGCCACACCACGCCCCGCGTGTCCTGGGGCAACGTGGTGAGGTCCGCGGCGGCCTTCACCGTGTCGAACACCGCGACCCGTTGGCCCTTCGCGTCCTGGAAACACAGCCTCAACGCCGGAGGCTCCTTCGCCGACGTGCTGTCGAGGAACACGTTGACGAAGAAGCTCCACACGTCATGGGACTTCGGGTCCGGCGTGGCCTGCGCCCTGGCGTACAGGATGGGCCCCAACAAGAGCTTCATGGGGAAAGCCTTGCATGGACGCCCCTTCCTGTCTCACCCCTTGGGCGGCGTCACCGCGAGCGGCTGATACGTCCCGAAGCTCCAGACGTTCCCCTCCGGGTCCAGCGCGCTGAAGTCCCGCGAGCCGTAGTCCGTGTCGTGCAGCTCCATGGCGATGCTCGCGCCCGCCGCCTTCGCCCGCGCGTACAGCGCATCCGGGTCCGTCACCACCACGTAGATGCCCTGGTTCTTCAGGGGCACGTCCTTCGACGCGGCCATCTTCAGCCGGCCGCCCTCCGCGCCGCCGAACATGACGAGCCCATGGCCCAGCGTGAGCTCCGCGTGGGCAATGGCGCCGTCAGGCTTGCGGTAGACGACCCGCTCCTCGCAGCCGAAGGCCTGCTTCAGGAAACGCAGGGCGGCCTCGGGGTCCGCATAGTGGATGAAGGGGTACAGGCTGGGCAGGGGCATGGACATGGCGATGTCTTCCTTTCACCGCGCATCCTGCCCATCCGCCGCTGACTCTTCTTGGACGGAATTTACCTACGCACCGGATTCGAAGCCGCCCGCGTCCGGCAGCACGCGGCGCAAGAGGGCGGACGGCGGCCCGCCGGTGAACTGGCGGAAGTCCCGGTTCAGGTGCGCCTGGTCGAAGTAGCCCATCTCCAGCGCGAGCTCCGCCCAGCGCACCGGGCCTCCGGCCTTGATGCGCTCCACCGCCCGGTCGAAGCGCAGCAGGCGAGCGAGCCGGCGCGGGGGCAGCCCCACCTGTTCGTGGAACCGGTGGATGAGGTGCTTGTGGCTGTGGCCCAGCTCGCGCGCCAGCGTGGCGATGTCCACCTGGCCTCCGGTCTGGTGGATGCGCTCCACCGCCCACCGCACGCCTCCATCGACCGCCGGTCCCTGCTCGGCACGCTTCAACAGGAACGCGTCCGCGCGAGCGAAGCGCGTTGCCCAGTCCGGGGCCTCCTCAAGCTGCTCCACCAGCCGCCGCGCCTCCGCGCCCCACAGGTCCTCCAGGCCCGTCACCCGGTGGGACAGCTCATGCATGGGCAGGCCGAAGAGCCGCCGGGCCCCCAGCGGCGTGAGGTTCACCTGGAGCCCGTGGGACTCGCCGTTGTGCTCGGTGGTGCTCCAGCGCTCGTCCAGGCCGGCGACAAAGCCGGAGCGGTGCCGCGTCACCCGGCCCGCGTCGTCCAGGTGCTTGAGCAGCGGACCGAACTCCAGGATGAGCACCACCTGCACCCCGGGCAGTTCCTGCCGGCGCATGGGCTGGGGCATGGCCTCGCGGAAGCCGCAGTAGTCCCGGATGAGCGGTGCCAGCGCTGGCGGCGGCGTGGCCAGCGCCATCTCCCAACCGCCCCGCTCGGACGCGTGGCGCACCACCCGGATGCGATGCATGCGCAGGACTATTTCGAGCCCTTGCGCAGGAAGTCCAGCAGGGCCGCGTGCCACTTCTCCGGCGACTCGAAGTGGGGGATGTGGCCCACGTTGGGAAGCTCCACCAGCGTGGCGCCCGGGATGGCGGCGGCGGTCTTCTTCCCCAGCGCGGGGTACTGCCCCAGCTTCGGCAGGAGCGCGGGCGGCACGCTGCCCTTGCCCACCACCGTGCGGTCCTCCTGACCAATCACCACCAGCGTGGGCACCTTCACCCGCGGGAACTCATGCACCACCGGCTGCTCGTAGATCATCGTCTGCGTGGCGGCGGACACCCAGGCCAGGCGCGGGTACTCGCCGCTGAGCGTCTGGCGGTAGAGGACCTGGACGTATTCGTCGTACTCGGGCTTCCACTTCACGTAGTAGCCGCGCTGGTACTTGCGCAGCCCCTCCTCCGTGGCCTTGAGGTTCTCCTGGTAGAGGTCCCCGGTGGACTTCCAGGGGACGGCCTCGCGGTAGTCCTCCAGGCCGATGGGGTTCTCCAGCACCAGTTGCGTCGTCACCTCCGGGTACATCAGCGCGAAGCGCGTCGCGAGCATGCCGCCCATGCTGTGGCCCACCACCGCGGCCTGCTTCACGCCCACCGTGTCCAGCACCTGCTTCGTCAGCGACGCCAGCGTGTGGAAGCTGTACGCGATGGCCGGCTTGGACGACTTGCCGAAGCCCACCTGGTCCGGCACGACGACGCGGTAGCCCGCGCCGGTGAGCGCGCGAATCGTGTCCTTCCAGTACGCGCCGAAGAAGTTCTTGCCGTGCAGCAGCACCACCGTGCGCCCGTTGGCGTTGCCCGTGGGCTTCACGTCCATGTACGCCATGCGCAGGTCCTGGCCCTCCAGCGTGACGGGCAGGAACTGCACGGGGGCGGGGTAGGGGTAGCCCTCCATGCCTGGCCCCAGCGCCTCCGGGGCGCGCTTCGCCTCCTGCGCGTTCGCGGCCGGAGCGGAGAGCAGCAGGGCGGAGAGCAGCAGGGCGGGGACGCGGACGGAGGACATGGGGCTCCTTGGCGCAACGGGACGCGCGGGAACGGCAGTGTGGCCGGGACATTCCCCCGCGTCGCGGATTTCAGACCGCTCCACCCTCCCGGAGGTTGATGCCGAACTCCAGGTAGCCCTTGAGGCAGACCATCATGTGCATCCAGCCACCCGCGTTGCCGTAGGAGGACTCGAAGCCCTTCTCATCCGGCTTCCACCCGGACTCGCTCACCTTCACCATCGTGTTGCCTGCGTCCAGCGGCACGAAGGACATCTCCACCCGCGTGAGGGCGCCGCGGTCCGAGGGCCACTCGAAGACGATGCGCTCGTTGGGAACCACCTCGCGCGTGATGACGTCGAACTCGCCCGGCGCCTCCGCGAAGCTCCACTTCACCGTCGTGCCCGCCGCCAGCGGACCGCTGCTCGTCTTCACGAAGTAGCCGCTCAGCTTCGAGGGGTTCACCACCGCCTCGAACACCTGCGCCACCGGCTTGCGGATCTTCAACTGCACCTGGAACTTCGGCTCCATGGGCACCCCCTGCTGGGAACTGGTCCTGCCCGCAAATAGGTTATATAAATATAACATGTCAAGGAGCGACCAGGATGACCTCGTCTTCAAGGCGCTGGCGGACTCGCGCCGGCGGGCCATCCTGGACCTGTTGAAGGACGCGCCTCGCACGACCGGGGAGCTGTGCGAGCACTTCGAGAAGACCCTGGACCGCTGCACCGTGATGCAGCACCTCAAGGTCCTGGAGAAGGCGGAGCTGGTGCTGTCGCGCAAGGAGGGGCGGACGCGGTGGAACCACCTCAACGCGGCGCCCATCCAGGACATCCACGCGCGGTGGATCAGCTCCTACGCGACCCACGCGGTGAAGCTGTTGTCGAAGCTGAAGCGGGACCTGGAGGGGGACTGACGGGACCGCGCTTCAGTGCGCGCTGTCGGAGAACGGCTGCACTTCCGCCTGGGCCAGGGGCTCGTTCTCGAAGCGCGCGGGCTTGAGCAGGCGCGTGGTGAGCACCAGCGCGAGGAAGATGGCGCTGGCCCCGATGGTGACGAAGCGCAGGTTCATGCGGTCCGCCAGCGCGCCCAGGAACCAGACGCCCAGCGAATAGCCCGCGCCCAGCACCATGCTGTAGAGGCTGCCCATGCGCGCCTGCAGTTCACGCGGCACGCGGCCCTGGCAGGCCGAGCTCAGGCTGCTCATCAGCACCAGGTAGTTGGCGCCGAGGAAGAAGATGCACACCGCCGCCACTTGCAGCGTGGGCGCCAGCCAGTACACGCCCGCCAGCACCGCGATGGTCGTCGCCGCGTAGCCGCGCAGCTTGCGCTGCCCGAAGAGCTCCGCGAGCGTGCCCACGCACAGCGCCGCCGTGACCGCGCCCGCGCCCTGGCACGTCACCAGCAGTGATGTGGCCGCCGCGCCCTGGCCCAGTTCGCGGATGGCGAACACCGGCACCAGGCCGATGAAGGGCGCCACCAGCGCGGCCACGAAGAAGGTGGCCACCAGCACCAGCGAGATGTCCTCGTCGTCACGCGCCACGGTGATGCCGCGGCGGATGCCCTCCCAGAGCGGTTCACGCTTCGCGGCTGGGTCCCGCGCCGGCGGCACCACGCGCCACAGGGCGACGAGCACCGCGAAGAACGACAGCGTGTTCGCGAGCAGCGCCCACGCGGGCCCGCCCGCCTGCAACACCACCGCGGCCAGCGTGGGGCCCAGGATGCGGCCCAGGTTGAACTGCGCGGAGTTGAGGCTGGTGGACAGGTGCAGGTCTTCCGGCGGCACCAGCTCCGCCAGCAGCGCGGAGAAGGCCGGATAGGTGAGCGTGCTCACGCATCCGTTGAGGAACGAGATGACCCCGATGGTGGACACCGACAGCTGTCCCCGGAACGCCAGCACCGTCAGCACGGCCGCGAGCACCGCCTGCAGCAGCGCGCCCAGCCCCGCGTACGCGCGCCGGTCGAAGCGGTCCGCCAGCGCGCCGCCCACCGGCGCCAGAATCACCGCGGGCAGGAACGACAGCGCGACGACGGCGCCCGTCCACTCGGCCTTGCCCGTGGTCTGCGTGACGTACACGCCCATCGCCACCGTCTCCATCCAGGTGCCGATGTTGGAGATGAGCGCGCCCAGCCACACCGCGAAGTAACCGGGGTGGTCGAACGGGCGCAGCGAAGTCAGTCGTGGGAGTCGATGGGCAGGCACGTCGGAGTCTGTCTTAGCGCACGCCGCACGCGCGTGCCTTGCACGGCGCGGCACCCTTGGAGGCGCAATGAACCGCACGGCAGTCCAGGCAGCAGCCCGGCTTCACCAAAGCGCGCATTCCCTGACGGTGGTGCGCGATGCGTGGCATGCAAAACACCCACGGAGGTGCGGCCTCCGTGGGTGCGGGTACGGCGTTGTCGTGAAGGCGCGGCGCTACGGCACGGTGGTGCTGGCGGTGACGGGCGACTTGCGCGGAGAGAGGCGGCCGTCGTCGGCGATGCGGGCGCCCGTGTCGGGGAAGTCCTCGGTGGTGAGCTTGCGCACCAGCGAGACGACGTTGGCGTCCGGGTCCGGCTGGGTGATGCCTTCACCGACCTGCTTCGTGGGGAGGATGCGGCCGTTGGAGAAGCCGCCACGGCCGTCCAGCTCCACTTCCAGGATCATGCCCAGGCCCTGCGGACCCTTGAGGTTGAAGCGGCCGTAGGTGGCGAAGTTGCCCATGGAGTAGGCGATGAGGCGGCCCTGGTAGAACTCCATGGCGCGCGCGACGTGCGGGCCGTGGCCGAGCACCAGGTGCGCGCCCGCGTCCACCACCGCGTGGGTGAAGACGCGCAGGTCGCCTCGGTCCTCGCCGAAGAACATCTCCTTGCCCTGCGGGACGTGCAGGGCCTTGCCGCCCTCCGCGCCGCCGTGGAAGGAGACGATGACGATGTCGTGCGTGGCGGCGGTCTGCTTCACCAGCGCGGTGGCGGTGGGCAGGTTGTTGAGGTGGTTGCAGCCCGCGGACGTGTGGAAGGCCACCAGGCCGATCTTCAGGCCGTTGCGCTCCACGGTGGCCACGCTGCCCGGCGGACCGCTCCAGGCGATGTTCAGCGCGTCCAGGGTGGACTCGGTGGCGCGGCGGCACTCCTCGCCAAAGTCACCGGAGTGGTTGTTCGCGGTGGAGACCACGTCCACGCCGGCCTGCTTGAGGAAGTCACCGAAGGACGTGGGGGAGCGGAAGGCGTAGCAGTTCGCGGGGGACCGGCACTTGGTGGTGCGGCCGGTGTCGCAGAGCGGCCCTTCGAGGTTCACGAAGGTGAGGTCCGCGTCCTCCAGCAGGGGACGCACGCCGGCGATGACGCTGCCGCCGCCCTCGGGGGGAAGGTAGCCCTCCGGCACGGTGGTGCCGAGCATCAGGTCACCGGCGGCGCGGATGCGCACCTTCGCGCCCGGGGGCGGGGG
>NZ_RAWK01000099.1 GCF_003612165.1 Corallococcus aberystwythensis
GCCCAACCCCTACCGGGGCGCGGAAGGCGCTCCGCTGGAGACGGTGACGCTGCCGGACGGCAGGACCGGCCACCCCGCGAAGGGCCTGGCGCTGTTCGAAGGCAAGGCCCGGTGCATGGCGTGCCACCCCGCGCCCCTCTTCACGCTGGACCAGGACCCCTCGACGCGGGGCCAGTACCAGGACGTCGGCACACCCATCGCGCTGCCGCTGCGGCTGGAGCAGCAGCACCTGGTGAAGGGCGCGGCGCCGCCGTCCCTGGTGGGGACCTGGGACGTGTGGCCCCTGCTGACGAGCGCCACGGCGGGCTACGCGGTGCAGGAGGACCGGCTCGTGGTGGGCTCCCGCTTCCCGCTGCGCACGCTGCTGGAGACGCCGGGGCTCGAGCACGGCGGTGCGCAGGAGCTCACCGCCGGGGAGCGCGACGACCTGCTCGCCTACCTGCTCACGCTGTGAGGCCTAACGCGTGGAGCTGGAGTGGAACGGGAGCAGCACCGCGGCCCGGACCCGCGTGACCATCGCTTCGGCCACCAGGGGCCACCCGAAGGCCGCGAACGTGAGCACGGCCATCATCCCGCTGAACAGCCACAGCCCCATCATCACCGCGATGCCCAGGTGCATGGCCAGGGTCAGCGCCACCCAGAGCCCCCGCGTGCGCCGGGGCCAGACGCAGAACGCGTAGCCCACCTCCACCGCCAGCGTGCCCCACGTGGACAGCTTCACCAGCCACGGCACCACCGCGAGCCACGCGAAGTCGAACTGGCCGTACTGGGGCTGCATCAGCACCTCCCAGAGCGCCGTCCCGTTCCACCACACCGCCCCCAGGAGCTTCTCCAGCCCCGTGGACAGGTAGATGAGACACAGGTGCAGCTGCAACATGCGCAGCGACAGCGTCGCCAGCGCGGAGTGCGCCCCGGAGAGCCTTCCCGACTGCACGTCCAGGGAGAACGCCGCGCCCACCGGCATCACCGCGCAGTAGAACAGGCTGATGTGCGCGAAGGTCTCCACGCCGTAGGAGAAGAAGCTGATGCTGTTGAGCAGCACCGTGTGGATGACCCACGCCGCCACCGCGGACAGCCGCGTGTGCAGGCCCACGAGCAGCCCCAGCAGCGCCACCACGTAGAGGAACGCCAGGCCCTGGATGCCGGCCGCCTGGGAGATGCCCAGCGGCGCCAGCGCACCCACCACCGTGTCCACCCGGGGCACCGCCGGCGAGGCCAGCACCTCGGACACGCTCCAGGGCACCCAGCCCCGGTTGCCCAACAGCTCCGGCAGGCTCTCCGCCAGGCTCCACGCCTGGATGAGCAGCAGCGTCGCCACGCCAATGCGGAACACGGCCAACGGCTGCGGGGAGGAAGGCGCGCTGACGAACGCCGTCAGCCGCTGACCCACGGAGGACTTCCAGGACAGGGCGCTCATCGCGTCACCTCACCCGTGGACACGGACGTGGGCACCCGGCGCTCGAACACCGCGCGGTAGTCCTCCGCCCAGAGGGGCCGCGAGCCCCGCAGGTGCGCCTCCATGCTGGGCAGTTGGAGCGACTCCACGCGCACCGTGACGGAGCGCGCGTCCGGGTGCCGGCCGAACATCGCCGCCGCCCACGCGCGGGCCAGTGAGTCCCGGCTCTCCGGGATGCCGAAGCGCAACGTCATGGAGTGCATGCGGACGTTCACCGAGCTGTTGTCGGACTGGAAGTCGTCGTGCAGCCATTCTCCTGACGCACCTTCCAGGTCGAAGGAGACGCGCGTCGCCGGGCTCACCCCGGGGGCGAAGAAGCTGAAGCCACTGCTCGCGCCCGTCCAGTGCGCATACGCCAGCATCCAGGGCCTCAAGGTGGCCGAAACCCGAGTGAAGGGCACGTGCAACGCGCCACAGGCGGCCAGCAGCAGGTGCGCCGCGGCAAGGCCGGTCAACAACCCGTGCCAGGAAGTCAGGGTGTGTCGCATGGGGGCTCCAGGCCCGAGCGCCGGAGGTGGGACCTCCGGCGCCGGGTACGTCTTGTTGAATGAACCGCTACCTCGCTTCAGGGGGTGACGGCGGACGGCTTCAGTTGCAGTTGCCGCTCACGTTGCCGCCGTTCAGGTTCCCGAGGATGAGGCCCAGGAAGCTGCCCGTGCTGTTACCGATGAGGTTGCCGCTGCCGATGATGTTGCTGATGAAGCCGCAGTTGTTGCCACCGCCGGAGCCGCCGGCCAGGGGGCCCGTCTTCGACACCAGCACGACCTCCTCCATCGCCACCGCCATGCGCGGGTCATGGCTCTTCACGTCACCACCGTGCGCCATCGCGCCCGTCGCGCCCAGCGCCAGCACGAACATCGCCACGGTCCCGCCCAGCTTCATCTTCTTCATGGTCTTGCTCCTTGGGATTGGACAGCATGGGCAATGTCTTTCCCGTCCCAGGATTCGGTAGCATCCCGGCAAGACCAGGATTCTGTTGGGAGCTGGTTCCAGGCAGGATGTGGACATTCCAGCCTGGTTGGTGGCGACCTGTTCTCCGGGGATGCGAAAAGTCGGGCCGGTGACGTGGCTTCGCGCGGATCCGCCTCGCGGGTCGCTTGCGTCGGGTGGGGGGGCTGAGGTCTACAATCCGACGGATGCGTTCCTCCCCCCGGGTCGCCTGGCTCCTGATTCCAACGTTGTGGCTGTCGTGCACCGACGCGGGGCTCTATTCGATTGACGACCGCGCGGGCGGCTCTCGCGACCGCGCCAACTTCGAGGGCGACCTCTGCGTCCCGGAGGCCACCGGCGACGCGTTCCCCGTGAAGGTCGTCTTCGCCCTCCAGGGCGGCACGGGGGTCGAGCCGGAGGTGGTGGGCTATGCGGTGGACGGCCTCACCACGCTCACCTCTCGCTTCACCGGCCCACAGACGCGCTTCGGGTTGGTGGCCTTCCACTCGGTGGCCACGGGCATCCAGGGCAGCTTCACGGACGCGGCCGCCTTCCAGTCCGTCCTGCCCCGTTACGCCAGCTACCAGCAGCAGGGGCCCATCAGCATCCGCTCCGCGCTGAGGCTCTCCAAGAGCCTCTTGTCCGGCGACATGCAGGCCGCCTGCAAGGGCGAGGTCGCGCGCTCGCGCTACGTCGTCGCGCCCGTCATCCGCAGCGCCGACGTGAGCTGTGACAACCCGGCCTTCAACATCGGCATCGACAGCCGCTGCGCCGCCCTGTCCCAGGCCGCCGGCTGCAACGCGTCCCCGGACGCCCAGGCCCAGTGCAACGCCTCGTGCAGCCAGTGCGAGCTGACCGCCGTGGTGGGAGAGCTCAAGGGGCTGGTGGAGCAACTGGGCGCGGGCGGCGTCAGCGTGCAGCCCGTCTACGTCCGCGGAGACGTGCCGGACGCCGTCACCCGCCTGCAGGTGGCCGCCATCGCCAACGCGGGCGGCAGCGCGCCCGTGGAGACCGACTTCGCGGGCCTGCCCAACGCGCTCCAGCAGCTGGACTACGGCGCGCTCGACAACTCGCTCAAGTTGAAGCGCTTCCTCGCCTTCAACCGCAACGTGCAGGTGCGAAACGGCCAGATGTTCACCGACAGCGACGGTGACGGCGTGGGCGACGACGACGAGCGCGCCACGGGCCTGGACCCCGCCGTCCCCGACACCGACCAGGACGGCCTGATGGACGGCGTGGAGCTGCGCATGGGGCTGGATCCGCTCGCCGTGGACGTCATCAACGGCTGCAGCGTGGTGCAGGACACGGACGGCGACCGGCTCAACGACTGCGAGGAGCGCGTGCTCGGCAGCGACCCCTGCGTGGGCGACACCGACGGTGACGGCCTGCCGGACCTGGTGGAGGCGCTGTCCCAGACGAACCCGCTCGTCCCCGAGGACCTGCTCGACAGCGACCGCGACGGCGTCACCAACGTGGCGGAGGTGGAGGCCCACGGCGACCCGCTCAGCTCCGACCTCGACTTCCACCGCGAGCGCGGCTACGGCTACTCCGTGGTCCCGCTGCCCGCCACCGCCACCAGCGACCGCGCCTGCTACCGCACCCGCGTGGAGAACGTCTCCCTGGTCTCCACCCTGGAGCGCCCCCACCCGTTGATCCCCGGCGAGTTCATCCCCGCGGGCACCAACGAGGTCTACCTCTACCTCCAGGTGGGCCGGGACAATGATCCGCGCGGCGCCGGCGTGGGTTCGCTGTTCATCCAGGAAATCCAATACGACCCCGACACCGGCCGCACCCCCGCGGGCATGGTTCCCCTCGTCTCCGACGACTTCATCGTGGGCCTCTGAGTCCACCCGCAAGCGTGGGGTGTTCCCCACAGTCTCAATGGGGTGTCCCCCCCACATCCTTCCTGTAGCAGTCCGTTCCGGACACGCAACCCCTTGAAGTTCCTGACCCTGAAACTCCTACAGAAGCGGGATCGCCTCTTGCTAGGGCTGGGGGTTGTGAAAGGAGTCACCATGACTATCGGTCGCATTGCCCCCATGCTGGCGCTCGGAGCCTTCCTGGTGCTGAGTCCCCGCACCGTGCAGGCCCAGGAGCAGAACCCGGACAACCCGGAGTGCCTCGGAGATGAGTGCGGTCGGCCCAAGGAGGTGGGCGGCGGCTGTGGTTGTGGCTGCGGCTGTTCCGTCTGGGTGGCGTACACGGACGACGGCAAGACGCTGTCGTACACGGACGACGCGGACGGCGACGGCAAGGCGGACGACAAGGACAACTGCCCGTTCACGTCCAACCGCGACCAGGACGACCTGCCTGACGTCGACGGCGTCGGCTCCGCCTGTGACAACTGCCCGGCCCTTGGCAACGCTGATCAGCTGGACGGCGATGGCGACGGCATCGGCGACGCGTGCGACCCGGACGACGACAACGACGGCCACGTGGACGACGCGGACAACTGCCGCACCATCCCCAACGCCAACCAGGCGGACAACGACGGGGACGGCATGGGCGACGTCTGTGACGACAACGATGACAACGACCTCTGGAAGGACGGCGAGGACAACTGCCCGCTCGTCGCGAACGACGACAAGCAGCTGCCGGCGGACGTGAGCAAGTGCCGCGTGGACGCGGACGGCGACAACGTCTCCGACAACCTGGACAACTGCCCCGGCCTGTCCAACCCGGACCAGAAGGACTCGGACGTGGATGGCATGGGCGACAAGTGCGATCCGGACATCGATGACGACTCCGTGCTCAACGCCGCGGACAACTGCTCCGCGGTGGCCAACCGCGACCAGGCGGATGACGACGGCGACGGCCTGGGTGACGCGTGCGACACGCGCTACTGCGTGGTGCTCAACCGGGACCACCCCAACGACTGCCTCGACCCGAAGGCGCCCTTCAGCGTGGGCACGGGCGGCACCATCAGCGTGGAGAAGACGGGCATGGCGGTGCGCCCGCCCCTGTTCGCCAACCGCAACGGCGCGGCCATCGAGTACACCTGGACGGTGGTGAAGCGTCCCTCCGGCTCCACCGCGGTGGTGGAGAACCCCAAGGGCGCCGTCACCTACAGCCGCCACTGGGAGTACCAGTACGTGGACGGCAGCGTGCCCAACTTCAACCCGGACAAGGAAGGCGAGTACGAGCTGCAGGTGTCCACGCGCCTGGCCTTCGCGGACCGCGTGTTCCCCAACGAGCGCGCCTCCGTGTCCAGCCTCTTCGTGAAGGTGGGCAAGGATGAGGCCGGTAGCGGCTGCACCTCGCTGCCCGCGGGCGGCAGCGTGGCGGCCCTCGGCGCCGGCGTGCTGGGCCTGCTGCTGCGCCGCCGCAAGAAGGCGTAAGAAGTGTCATCCGTGCCAGGAGGTCCGCATCGCATGCGACGTCAGCTCGTGGTTCCGTTTCTTGCGACCGGCCTCCTGGTCCTGGGTGTGCTGTCCTGTTCCGACACGCTCCTGGAGCCACGCGCCCAGGAGCAGTCCCAGCTGGATGACCGGCTGACGCTCGCCGGCCGGGTGTGCACGCGCCCGGCGAACCCCACCGGCTTCCCGGTGAAGGTGGTGCTCGTCGTGGACGAGTCCGGCAGCATGTGCGTGTCGGATCCGCCGGGCTCGCAGGAGGGCAGTGGCTTCTGCGAGCGCACGGAGGTGCAGGCCATCATCCCGCCGGGCGTCACGGAGCCCGCGCGCGTGCGCGCCCTGAAGAACCTGGTGGCGGGCTTCAAGCGCATCAACGACCGGCGCGAGGGCAACATCAGCATCGCCATTGCCCCGTTCGAGACGAACGTGAAGAACACCTGGCCGCCCGCGGGCGGGGACCGCTTCTCGCCGCCGGGCAACATCAACGGCTACATCGAAGGACTCCAGTCGCAGCTGGGCAAGGGCACGGACTACCAGGGCGCGCTCAGCTACGCGTACAGCCTCATCGCCAGCGACATCGAAGCGGTGTCCCAGTCCACGCCGGAGCTCCTGCCGCGCACGCGCTACGTCGTCGTGTTCCTCACGGACGGCACGCCGTACCCGCGCTGCTCCGCCAACGACAACCTGTCTGACTACGCGGGGCCGGACACGCCGGACCTCACCTGGCGCGACTCCATCTCCAGCTTCTGCAACGCCACCAGCACCACGGACGCCATCACCGGCTTCGAGGTGGGCACGGACCGCAACCAGAACTACCAGCTCTTCAGCTACGTGCGCCGGCTGATGGAGCTCAAGACGCAGTACAACGTGGGCGACGTGCGCATGCACACGGTGCTGCTCTTCAACGAGGAGGCCGTGCGTGCGTGCGGCCCCCTCTGCCAGGACATCTACGGCACCTACCCGGGCGTCCCGGAGGCGCAGTACCCGGCCGCGGCGAAGAAGATCGCCTCCTTCCTGCTCAAGCGCTTCGCGGAGATGGGCAACGGCGTCTACCAGGAGTTCAGCGACACGGCGGAAATCTCCGAGCTGGGCCTGGGCGCGCTGGACTACTCCTCCTTCGCGTCGCCCAACGTGATGAAGACGCTGATGGTGGAGCCCCTGAGCTCCGCGCCCGGGGACGACGGCCGCGTGCTGGACAGCGACGGCGACGGCGTCCCGGACAGTGTGGACAACAGCTTCACGCTCAAGACGAACCCGTTCACCCTGGACAGCGACGGGGACTGCCTGAGCGACGGCTTCGAGTACCGCCGTCAGGACCAAGGCTTCAAGGCGGGCAACGACCTGGACGCGCGCGGCTGCGACCCCAAGTCTCCGCTGACGCCCGGCTGCACCTGCCGGGACACGGACGGTGACGGGCTGTCGCAGTTCGCCGAGGAGTACCTCAAGACGCGCCAGGGCATCGTGGACAGCGACGGCGACGGCGCGCCGGACGGGGTGGAGGCGAAGTACGGCCTGAGCCCGCTCCAGTCGAGCGTGTCCGGCCTGGACACCGACGGTGACGGCGTGCCGGACGACGAGGAGTTGAAGGCCGGCAGCGACCCCACCCGGCGCGACCGGCCCTTCCACGACAAGTACGGCATCCAGTACGAGGTGACGAAGGTGCCGGGCGGAAATGACGCGAACGGCGTCTGCTACGACTTCACGGTGTCCAACCTCCAGCTGGTGACGCCGCCGGACCGCTCGGGCGTGAAGCAGGGCTACAACCTGTTCAAGGTCTGGTTCGCGGAGGCGCCGGAGAGCGGCGTGGCCACGGACTACGGCGTCTGGCGCACCGCGTGCGCGTGGGCGCAGTACGCGCCGCCCAGCGTGCGCGTGCCGCTGGGGCCGGACCTGGACATGGAGGACGGTGACTTCCGCCGGCCGGATCAACTGGCGGATCCCTGGAGAGCCCAGGGCAATTGCGTCGGCGTGTCGCCGTCGCAGGGAGGCGCGTCGCCGTGAGCCGCGCGGGACGTCTGTGGGCACTCACCCTGGTGGGGCTCGCCGTGGTGGTGGCCTGTACCGATTCGTACCTCTACGACCCGCGCCGCGACACGGAGGTGCCCGCGGACCGGGCCGTGGCGCTGGACGGGCGGTTCTGCACGCTGGGCGCCAACGAGGTCATCCGGCCCATCAAGCTCATCGTCGCCATGGACGCCAGCCAGTCCATGCGCGTCAGTGACCCGGACGGCACGCGCGCCACGGCGCTGGTGGACCTCATCGAGAACCTCCCGCAGGACCCGGAGGTCTCCATCGCGGTGATGCTCTTCGCGGGCAGCACCACGGCGTTCCTCACGCAGAACCCGGGGCCGCCGGCGGAGGACGGCTTCGTGCAGGTGTCGGCGCTGGACGACACCGCGAAGGCCATCCTCACGGAGAAGCTGCTCACGTTCCGCAACACGGACACGTCGCCGAACCGGGACTCGACGGACTTCGTCAAGCCGCTGTCGGACATCTACTCGCTCATCAACACGGACATCGCGCGGGCGCGGCAGCAGCCCAGCGGCAACGACGCGCTGGCGCAGGCGCGCTACTCGGTCATCTTCCTGTCGGACGGCAAGCCCACCAACAACCAGGATGACGAGCTCATCCGGGGCGACGCGGTGGTGCGCATCCGCCAGCTGCGCGACCTGGTGGAGGACGTGCGCTTCAACACCGTGCACGTCTTCAACCCCACGCAGCCCGTGCCGTCCGTGTGCGACCTGGTGTCGGAGGACGGCGGCTTCGGCGACGGCGGCTGCCCGCTGCTCATCATCAACCAGAACGCGGACCGCCTGGAGAAGATGGCCACGCTGGGCGGCGGCAACTTCCGCGACTTCCGCAACAACGAGCCCATCAACTTCCTCAACTTCCAGTTCGGCCAGGTGCGCCGCGCCTTCGTCGTGAAGGAGTTCGTGGCCTCCAACTTCTCCGCGCCGCAGGGCAGCCCGCTGGACGAGGCGGACACCGACGGTGACGGCCTCACCGACGCGCGCGAGTACGAGCTGGGCACCAACCCCAACCTGCGCGACACCGACACCGACGGCTTCAGCGATGGCGTGGAGGTGTACTTCCGCGACCGCGGCGTGCAGTTCGACCCCACGCAGGAAGTGCAGCCGGACGGCGGTGGCCTGGACAAGGGCTGCCCGCCCGCGCTGCGCGGCGTGGACACCGACTGTGACGGCCTCCTGGACTGCGACGAGCAGTTCATCGGCACCAACGCCGCGCTCCAGGACAGCGACGGCGACGGCGTGCCGGACGGCATGGAGTGGCGGGGCGGCACCCAGGGCTCCAGCAACGACCTGGATGAAGACCCGGACACGGACGGGCTCACCAACCGCAGCGAGGCGCGCATGCACATGCGGCCCCTCCAGGTGGACACGGCCAACCTGGCCTCGGACGCGTACCGCTACAGCATGGAGGCGGACGGTCCGGTGGATGCGGAGGGCCGCCAGTGCTACCGCTTCCGCGTGGACAACGTGCTGCTCGCGCCCACCATCGCCATGGTCGCCGACGGGGGCGTGGACGGGGGCGTGGACGCCGGCACCGTGCAGCGCGGCGCGGGCTACAACGACATCTACCTCTCCGTGTCCATGCTGCCCGCGGATGACCCCACCGCGCGCACGCTGGTGCGCACCTTCCGCGTGGACTCCGTGCGCTACCCGGTGGGCGGCATCAAGTCGCCTCCGGATGGCGTCATCCGCGTGAACCCCGAGGACTTCGTGGACGGCTGCCCCGGCGTCGCCCCGACCCTCTCGCCCGTCCCCTGACTTCAAGCCTCCTTCGAGTCCCCCATGCGCCTTCGCACCCGACTGCTCCCGCTCGCGCTCCTCTTGCTGGCCGCCTGTTCCTCGGAAGGGGACGACACGCCGGACGCCGGCACGGGCGTGGTGGAGGACCTCTGCAACAACCGCGAGGAGGCCCTGACGAACGCGGACTGCGAGCTGAAGCCGGGCGTGCCCATGGAGCGCTTCCTGGCGCTCACCGGGGACGTGAAGGCGGGTGACGAGGACTGGTACAGCGTCCGCATCCCGGCTTCCGCCAACGCGCGCACGCTGGTGCACGTCACCGGCACGTACCTGGCGGCCAGCACGCCGGTGAACCTGTCCGTCACGGTGCAGGAGAAGGACAAGAGCACCGCGCTGGTGGCGAAGTCGGACCAGCACGGCGCGGGCGCCCCGAAGCCGGTGGACATCGTGCTGCCGTACGGCACGCCGGACACGCAGCTGATCATCGTGGTGCGCGACGCGCCGGTAAATCCCGCGCGCCCGGCCTATGACGCGCGCAGCCCCTACCGGCTCACCGTGGAACTGCTGGAGAACCCGGACACGAACGAGCCCAACGACACCACGCCCACGCCCATCGCGCTGGCGGCGCAGGGCGCCGTGCAGGTGGGCACCGCCCAGGGCTACCTGGCCACGGACAACGACGTGGACCGCTTCAGCTTCCCGCTGACGGCGGGGAAGATCGCCTACGTGCGCGTCAACGCGCCGGACCAGGGCTTCCCGCCCAACTACCGGCTGTCCTATGAGCTCTTGCGCCCCAACAGCACCGACAAGGAGTCGGAGGGCAACGTGCTGCCCAAGGTGCACCCGGGCGTGCTGGCCACCGCGCGCAAGGTGAAGCTGGCGGGCACCTGGGTGCTGGTGGTGAAGGGCTACCGCGGCAACAACGAGCCCGTGCCCGCGGGTGACCTGCGCCAGCCCTACGCGGTGGAGGTGCGCGTGGTGGACGAGGCGGACCCCAACGACCAGTCCGGGGACAATGACGCCCATGCCCGCGCGTCCACGAACAACCTGGGGGCGCCGGGCGCGTCCACGACCTTCGAGGGCCGGCTGGGCTATGTGTCCGACCGCGACTGGTTCGCGGTGAAGCTGTCGAGCCTGGCGAGGCCCAGCGTGCTGCGCTACCGGCTGACGGAGCGGTCCACCGCCACGCGCTTCGACCCGCTGCCCCTGCCGCTGGGCCAGATGGCGGACCGGCAGGTGCTGGCGTTCACCAAGGTGGGCACGGCCGTCACCGCGGAGCAGCGCGCCACCTGCACCAACGACCCGGCCGTGTGCCCGCGCGACACGCGCGAGCACCCCGACGCGCCGGCGCTGGTGCAGACCTACTGCAACAACGCGGAGGCCGTGCTGTGCCTCCACTCCCTGCGCGAGGAGTCCGACCCCGCGCGCTTCCCCGGCCTGAGCAACTTCCAGGGCGTGCTGCCGGTGCCCTCGCACGGCACGGAGGCGACGTACCACTTCCTGGTGCAGGACGACGGCAACAACTGGGCGGATGACCGCGACTACCGGCTGGAGGTGTCCTGGGAGGACGAGGACGCGGAGGAGGTCGCCGCCTACAGCGGAGGCGTGGAGCAGCCGCGCGCGAAGACGCTCAACGACGTGGGCACGGGCAACCTGCCGGTGGGCAACGCCACCTTCGAGGCGAAGGGCCAGCTGACGTACGGCCACGGCCGGCTGCGCGGCAACGACCGCGCCACGGGCCTGGGCGTGCGCGGCCCCACGGACTACGACGCGGTGGCCTCCGACACGGACAGGTTCCAGTACCAGCTCCCCGCCCTGAGCGCGCCGGAGGACGCGGCGTGGCTGGTGCAGTGGGAGGTGCAGAACCTGCCGGACGGCGGCACTCCGCACGGGCTGGCGCTGGACCTGACCTTCTGCGACGGCAGCGCCACCACGGACGGTGGCACCGGCCCGTGCACGGACGTGACGACCACCAGCACGGGCGGCGCGCTGACGCTGGCCTACAACCCGACGGCGATGCGCGCGTGGCACACCTCCACCAGCGCGCCGCTCAGCAGCTACCAGGCGCTGTACCAGATGGAGAAGACGGCCAGCACCACGCGCGTCACGGTGGCGCCCTACGCGTGCTCGTGCCTGGAGCGGCGCTTCATCAAGGGCGGTACGCTCAAGGTGGCGGTGAGCGCCACCGAGCGCACGGACTACACCCCCGTGGGCTACACGCTGCGCACCGGCTACGGCGACTACCCGCGCAGCTACACGGCGGCGGATGGTGGCTCGCCCACGTCGTGCCCGGCGCCCACGCAGGACGGTGGCACCTGGGTGGGCGGTTGCCAGTTCACCCGGCAGTAGCAACACCGGGCGGGCGGCGGGGCTTCACGCCTCCGCCGCCTGTGCCGCGGGGACTACGGCTTCGGCGCCGCGACGCCCTTGCCCTTGAGCGTCAGTTCACGCGTCTCGCCGTTGGCGGCGTTGGACTTGAGGGTGAGCTTGCCGGTGAAGTCCTGCACGGCGTTGGGCTTGAAGGCGACCTCGATGAAGGTGCGCTGGTAGGTTTCCAGCTTCAGGGGGCCGTTCTCCGGCCAGTCCTCCGGCTTCCTCATGGTGAAGACGCTGGGACCGGAGATGGAGACCTCGTTGAGCTCCAGCGTCTGGATGCCGCGGTTCTCGATGTAGAGCGTGTTGAAGGTCGTCGCCCCCACGTAGGTCCCCGCGGAGAACTCCGTGTCGAAGCTCAGCTCCGTGCGGTCGATGAGCAGCTGCGGCGTGTCCTGCAGCTCCTCCGTTTCGTCTCCGCAGCCCGCCAGGGCGATGATGGTGAGGGGCAGCCACAGGTTGCGAAGGCGCATGGACATCCACTCCTCGGTGAGGTTCAGAAGAATGTCTGGTGTTGTAACACGGAGTGGCTCGCGACTGGCGGGCGCGTTGATGGGATTGATGCTCGTCGCATGTGGCGGCTCGCGGGATGACTTCATCGGCCCGCGCGTGCTGGATGTCTGCAAGGCGTCCTGGCCCGTGTGCAGCCAGTACGCGGGCTGCATCCTCGGGCCGGAGAGCTACTCCGAAGGGCGCTTCCCCGGCCGCGGCCAGGTGCTGGTGCGCGTGCCGGAGGCGTCCACCATCAAGGTGAGCTTCTACCTGGAGGAGGTGACGGCGGCGGGCGAGGAGACGGCCATCACCGTGCACGAGGAGGGCTGTCGCGCGCGGCAGCGCAAGGCGTCCACGGGCCGCGCGGCGTTGGACCAGATGGAGAAGTTCGGCGTCTTCACGCAGCAGGCGGAGGTCACCGGAGTGGGAGACCACCTGGTGGAGTTCGACTCCGACATGCAGGCGCGCTACGTGGTGAAGGTGGACGTGACGCCGCTGCGCATCCAGTAGCCGCGGCGGCGTGGGGCTTTCAGCCCTTGAGCGTGCGCACCAGGTGGTCCGCCACGCGGAAGCTGTTGGCCGCGATGGTGAGCGTGGAGGGCACGCTGCCGCCCGTGGGCATGAAGCTGCCGTCCACGACGTAGAGGTTGGGCACCTCATGCGCGCGGCAGTGCTTGTCCAGCACGGAGGCCGCCGCGTCGTCACCGAAGCGGCAGGTGCCGTGCTGGAGGATGGTGGTTTCGCCCTGCGTGCCCACGCGCTCCACGCTGTCCGGGTCCAGGCGCATCAGCACCTCTTCCCCACGCTCGACGAGGAAGCGCGTGGCGGCGAAGTCCGCGGGGTGCCGGTCCAGGGTGATGGCGGCCACGGGGATGCCGTACTTGTCCTTCACCCCGGGCTCCACCGTGACGGAGGTGCCGGGCGTGGGGAGGAACTCCGCGTAGACCTCGAACTCGAGGATGCGCGAGTCGCGGTACGCGCGCATGCGGTCCTTCAACTCCTTGCCGAACACGCCGGACTTGCCCGTGCCCGCCAGGCCCACCGCCGCGTAGATGGGGTTGGGGTGCGACCACATGAAGCCCAGCGTGCCGCCCTTGCGGAAGCCGTGGCGCGCGTCCGGCATCACGTAGAAGTCCTGGAGGCTGCGGTTCACGAAGGGCGCCGGGTCCGTGAGCCACGGCCGCGCGGCCTTCTGCTTGGACACGCGGAAGTGCGCCCGCGAGCCGCCGAAGGAGCTGAAGAGGAGGTTCTTGCCCACCAGCCCGCTGCCGTTGGCGAGCCCGTTGGGGAAGCGGCTGGAGGTGGAGTTGAGCAAGAGGCGCGCGCTCTCCACGGCGGTGGCGGAGGCGATGATGACCTTCGCGGGCTGCTCCTGCGCGGCGCCGTCCTTGTCCAGGTACACCACGCTCTTCGCGCGGCCCTGCCGGTCCACTTCGATGGAGCGCGCCATGCAGCCGGGGCGCACCTCCACGTTGCCGGTGGCGATGGCGTTGGGGATGAGGCTCGCGAGCGTGCTGCTCTTGGCGCCCGTCTCGCAGCCGTAGCTGCCGCACAGCGCGCAGTACGCGCACGGAGAACGGCCCTTGTAGGCCTTGCTGATGATGCCGCGCGCGGTGGGCAGCGCGTGCCAGCCCATCGCCGAGCACACCTTGTCGATTTCAGAGGCGACCGGGTGCACGTCCAGCGGCGGCAGCGGGTAGGGGCCGCTGCGGGGCTCGGCGAAGGGGTGGGGGATGGCCTGGCCGGAGACGCCCATTTCGGCCTCCGCCTTGTCGTAGAAGGGGGCCAGCTCCTCGTAGGAGATGGGCCAGTCCGCCACGGTGGTGCCGGGCACGGCGCCCAGCGTGGAGCGCAGGCGGAAGTCCACCGGCTTGAGGCGGTAGAAGTAGCCGCTCATGTGCACGGTGCCGCCGCCCACGCAGTTGGCGGTCCACGCGGCGTTGCTGCGCTCGTAGCGGGCCTTGGGCCCCTGGCGCACCAGGTGCGGCTCCTCCCACGGCAGCGGCATGAAGAAGTTGCGGCGGCTGTTGAGGATCTCGTCGTGGACGAAGTCCTTGGGCTGGTAGTGGCGGCCCTTCTCCAGCACCACGACCTTGAAGCCCGCGCGTCCCAGCTCCAGCGCGAGCGGCGCTCCGCCCGCGCCGCTGCCCACGATGCACACGTCCACGGAAGGCAGGCTCACGGGTGGTGACCTCCGCACTCGCGCAGGCACTTGGGCCCGTCGTAGCCCTGGGGCGGCGCCATGGCGAGCGTGCCCACGGTGTCGAAGCCCATGAGGCGCCAGCCCACGCGGCCCTTGTTGCCGCCGTAGGACGGGTCACCCAGGAAGCCCTCCAGGCTGAGCGTCATCAACAGCTCGAAGAAGTGGGCCTCGCCGCTGCCGGCCGGGCTGTCCTTGAAGATGGCGAGCAGTTCGTCCTGCTGGGCGGGCGTGGCCTGCGCGAAGCCCTTCTGGAACATGCGCTGCGCGCGGCGCTCCAGCGCGGCCAGGCCCTGCATGAAGTCGCGGTGCATGGCCTCCAGCCCCTGTGTCTCCAGGATGCGGTCGATGTAGAGCGCCACGTCCGCGTCCTGGGCGCCGGGGTCCTCGTCACGGGGGATGAGCCGTTCCGTGGCCGCTGCGACGACGGCGTACTCGAAGGCGGAGAAGGTGCGCAGGACCTGCCCGGCGGAGGTGGTGCCGGTGGGCTCCGCGGGCTTGGGCGCTTCCGCCTCCTTCGAACGTTTACACGCGGCGGCACCCAGCAGCACCACGCCACCGCCGAAGAAGGTGAGCCGCTGGATGAAGGTGCGCCGGGACAGCTTCGGGGGGAGCGAACGCGCGCGAGCCATGGCGCGCAAGCCTAACCCAGGTGCCATAGGATGGCGCACTCAACTGGGCCGACTGAACCAAGGAGAAGAACCGCATGAAACGGCACGCGTGGCTACTGGGAGCGGCGCTCGCGCTGGGATGTGGCGGCGGCAAGCCGGCCAATCCGGACGCGGGCTCGAAGCCGCAGGACGATGGCGGAACGACGGACACGCCGTTCGTGCGGCTGACGGTGGATACGGAGCCGACCGAGCAGACCCCCCTTTCCAACATCGCGATGGCGGTGGGCCCGGAGGACCGCATCGGCATCGCGTACTACGTGAAGGTGAGCGCCAAGGACTTCGAGCTGCGCTACCGCGAGGTGCGGGACGGTCAGGTGCTGGCGGCGGAGAAGATCACCACCGTGCAGCGCATGTATGGCGTGACGCTGGCGTTCGGCCCCACGGGGCAGCCCACGGTGAGCTATCTGGGCGGCGGGAGTGACCAGTCCGTCTTCTGGCTCCAGAGTGACCTGGCAGTGGCCTACCGCAATGCGGACGGCACCTGGACGGAGCGCATCGCGGTGAGGCGCGGCGACGAGGCCGTCGCGGGCAACCGGGTGAGCGACGAGGGATATCTCGTGGGCATCAATCCCGCGATGGTCTTCAGCGGCGATGAGGCGCTGGTCGTCTACCGCGACGTGCACAACGCGCAGTCCCCGCAGCAGGACTGGGCGGGCAGCGACGTGGAGTTGGCCAGTGGCGGGCCCACGACCTGGCAGCACCGGGTGGTGGCCGGCGGCGGCGACATGAAGGACGCGTTTGGCGGGCGTCTCCAGATGGTGATGGCGGACGGCCAGCCTGCGCTGGTGTTCGACTCGGCCCTCGGGTCCGCGGATGGGTCGGGGCAGAACGTGTACTTCCAGCGCCGCAACACGGACGGCACCACGTGGACGCCACCGGTGCAGGTGCAGGCGGTGGGCGGCACGATGCTGGGCGCATCCCTGGCGTATGACCCGCAGGAGGGCCTCGGCATCGCGGTGGTGGACCGCTTCACCAGCCGGCTCACGCTCATCACCTGCGATGGCAAGACGGGGACGAAGTGCGCGATGGCGCGGGACTGGACGACGCCAGACCCCGTGTACCAGACGGGCTCCGGTGGCTGGTACCCGTCGCTGGCGTTCGATCCGAAGACGCACGACCCGTCCATCGCGTTCCACATCTGCTCGCTGGAGTCCGGGCGCAACGAGGGCGGTTGCTCGCCGTCCGACGACGCGCTCGTCATCGCCACGCGCGTGGAGAACCAGTGGCGCGAGGTGACGGTGGACACGGCGGGCGGCTGGTCTCCGAAGCTGGCCTTCTTGTCCTCCGGCCAGCGCGTGGTGCTCTACCGCGCGGGTGGTACGCAGGCCCTGACGCTGGCGGTGGAGCGGTGAGCCTCGCGGGACGCGCCGTGGCGGCGCTGGGGCTCGCGGGCCTGCTGGGCGCGGGCGCTGTCGCGTGCCGAGGTGACAACGAGCTGTCCGGCAGCGTGTCCGAGCTGTTCCCCGTCACCGACGTGTCGCGGGTGGAGATCCGCCGCAACCCGGAGGCGCTCCAGGTGAGCTACTTCCGCAACAACGGCCTGGACGTGGACCTGGTCGCGCGGCTCACCGTGGACACGGAGGGCGTGGACCTGAAGCCGGGCACGAAGGTGCAGCTGGGCGGCACCACACCGTCCGGCCGCGACCGCGCGTCGGTGGTGCACGTGGCCGCGGGTGAGCCCGCGCGCGCCTTCACCCAGGTGGAGCGGGGCGACCTGGTCCTGGATGAAGGCGGCAACGCGGGCGAGGCCACGCGCGGGGACTTCTCCCTGTCCTTCAAGAAGGGCGATGGCTACGGCGCGGGGCGCAGCATGGAGGGGACGTTCAACTCCCTGGCGCTCGACGCGGGCTTCGGCCCGGACCTGGGTGACGTGGTGGGCGAGGAGCCCGCGCCCTGATTCATCCCAGGGCTTCCGGTGGGGTGCCGCCGGAAGCCCTGATGTTTCATCTCACGGCGTGCAGGTGTCGAGCGTCGCCATGCCCTGGGAGAGCTGTCCCTGGTGCGTGGCGAACTGCGCGAGCGCCGGCGCGCCGCCGTCGAGGAAGAGCTGGCGCGCGGTGTCCACCGCGTCCCGCGCGTGCACCGTCACGGTGGTGCCGGCCGCGTCCGTCACCTTCACGGCGCCGTCCTCCTGGCCCTGGGCACGGATGAGCAAGGCGCCCGCCTCGTCGCGCGCGACCATGCCGTCCTCCAGCGGTTCGAAGTAGCGGACCATCGGCTCCTGGCCCTCGCGCTGGAGCTCCAGGCGCATGACGCCGGACTCCGCGTCGCGGGACATCTTCAGCGTGTCCGTGGGGCTGAGCTTCACGATGCGCGTGTTGGAGTCTCCTCCCTCCACGCTGCTCACCGGGTTGCCGCCGGTCCAGAACTCGATGCTGTTGACGACGATGGCGTCCACCAGCGTGCCGATTTCATAGACAGGCACCACGACGAACACGAGGAACACGAGCCACTGGACGAACTTGTTCCCGGAGATGCCCTTGTTGAACTGCCAGATCTTCTGCGTGAGCTTGAACGAGCCGAAGCAGCCCGTCGCGTTCATCATCAGGACACCCGCGCACAGCACGCCGAGCCAGCGGGACGGACGCATCTTCATGAAGCCCTCCTGGGGGATGGGGGACCGCGTAAGCGGCCGCCACCATGCCACGAAGGGTCAGTCCGGCTCGCTCTGAACCAGCCCGTACTTGTGCAGGAGCGAGTAGAGGTGCTTGCGATCCAACTCCGCCTCGCGGGCGGCGCGGGCGATGTTGCCGCGGGCGCGGCCCAGGAGGCGCGTGAGGTACTCGCGCTCGAAGGCGCGCACGAGCTCGTCCTTGCACACCTTGAAGGGCCCGGTGAACTCCACCGGCAGGAAGTCCCCGGCGGGGGTGGGCACGTCGCGGGTGAACTCGCGCAGGAGGTTGTCCCCGGCGAGCCCCGGGATGTCCACCATGTGCCGGGCGCGCTCCAGGGCGTTGCGCAGCTCGCGCACGTTGCCCGGCCAGGTGTGCCCCAGGAACTGCTCCTGAATCTTCTCCGGCAGCCGGGGCCACAGGCCTTCACCCGCGAAGGCCTCCACGAGCAGCGGGATGTCCTCCTTGCGGTCGCGCAAGGGGGGCAGGCTGACGGTGAAGACAGACAGGCGGAAGTAGAGGTCCTCGCGGAAGCGGCCCGCCTGCGTCTCCGCCCACAGGTCCTTCTTGCTGGCCACGACGATGCGCGAGTCGAAGGAGATGGGCGTGGAGGAGCCCAGGCGGCGGAACTCGCGGTCCTCGATGGCGCGCAGGAGCTTGGGCTGCAGGTCCAGGGCGAGGTCGTCGATTTCGTCCAGGAAGAGGGTGCCGCCGTGGGCCCGCTCCAGGCAGCCGATGCGCTGGCCCACCGCGCCGGTGAAGGCGCCCTTCTCATGGCCGAACAGCTCGGACTCGATGAGGGAGTCGGACACGCTGGCGCAGTCGAAGACGACCAGGGGGCCCGGCGCGCGGGGGCTCAACTTGTGGATGGCCTTGGCGCCCGCGCCCTTGCCGGAGCCGGTTTCGCCCACCAGCAGCACGGTGGAGTCCGTGGGGGCGATGCGCTGCAGGAGCGCGAAGATCTGGCGCATGGGCACGCTGCGGCCCACGAGGTCGCCCAGCCGGTCCTCGACGGTGGGCTCCACCTGCACGGGGGCCATCTGCGGGCTGAAGCGCAGGCGCACGTCGCCCACTTCCAGCAGGGCGCCGGGGCGCAGGTAGGCCTCGCGCACCTGGGCGCCGTCCAGGAAGGTGCCGTTGGTGGAGCCCAGGTCCTGCACGAGGAAGCGGTCGCCCTGGCGGCGGACCACGAGGTGGTTGCGGCTGACCGTGGGGTGGTCGATGACGACGTCGTTGTCGTTGGACTTGCCGACGCGCAGGTCCTCGGTGGCGAGCGGGTACACGGTGCCCGCGCGTTCGGTGTCCAGCAGCACCAGGTGGAAGCGCTGCGCGGACAGCGGCTCTCCCTGCGCCCGCTCGGCGACGACGGTGTGCGTGGGAATGGGGGCCGGGGGAACGGAAGGCATGAGCGGGCGGGATTCTAGACGGCTTCTGGCCCGCGCGGGCCTTCTGTCAGCGGACTCCGTGCCCGGCTGGCCGCCAGACGGGCACGGAGCGTCACTCTCCGTAAGACGTTCTCACCATTTTGTTTTCTCGTGCGGTGAGACTTGTGGGCTCAAGGGTTCTTCTTCAGGAGCACCGCGTCAGTGGAACCGTTCCACTGGCCGAGCAGCGCACCCGAGGTCCACCCCGCGGCAACAGCGTTTCCGGAAGCATCCACGCAGACCGCCGTGGCTTCTTCTTCCAGTCCGGTCCCTGCCTGCCGGAACGTCGAGGTACGACTCCCGTTGGCGTTCCACTTCCAGAGGAAGAGGTCCGCCCCTCCGCCGTAGTTGGGGAAGCCGTTGAGAGGACCGCCCGTGTGGCCCGCGACCCAGATGTGATTCGTCTGCGGATCCACGGCCACGGCTTGGACTTCGTCGTTCCCCCAGGTTCCCACCAACTCCAGCCAGATGGGGGCGAAGTCCGCCGCGCTGAGTTTGGCGACAAAGCCGTCACGGCCTCCGGCGCTCTGCTTGCCTGGGACGTTGCCCTGGGTGAAGCCACCCATCACCAGTGCGCCAGCGGTGTCCTTTGCAAGGGATGACACGGAGGTGATGCCAAGGCCGCCCAGGGACGTAAAGGCCAACTCCTGGGTACCATCCGGGCTGTACTTCCCGATGAACCCGGCGATGGGCTGTGCATTGGAAGAGGAGCGGAACTCCCCTGCGATGATGATGTTCCCCTGGGCATCCAGCGTGATGCCCGACGGAGCAAGGGTGGAGCTCGTGTTGCCGACGTGGACGCGCTTCCACAGGATGGCACCGGTCTCACCGCTCAGCTTCGCGATGAGGATGAGCGCCCCATCCGGCATCCCGCCTCCCGTCTCGTAGCCCCACGTCCCACCGGTGACGTAGATGTCACCTGCGGCATCCACCGTTACCGCGTGCAGGCCGGTGAGCCCGGACGTCCCCACCCGCTGCGTCCAACCGCGGTTGCCGGACGTGTCGTACTGCGCCACGAAGCCCGTGGGCACGTACGAGCTTGTCGACGTGCCGGGCAACGCTCCTCGGGTCTGTCCCACCATGTAGAGGTAATGCTGGGTCGGTGCGAAAGGTGGGGTGCCCGAGTATGCAAGGGCATACGCCTGGTCATCCTCGGGCCCGCCCAACTGGCGCGTCCAGCCATTGTCACCCGTCGCGGAGTGCTGTTTCAGGATGGCATCCGACTTGCCCTGGTTGGTGAAGCCAAAGCTTCCCCAGGAGTAGCCCGCGGCGTAGACGTTGCCAGCGCTGTCGGTCACGACAGCGGTGTACTGGTCGACGTCACTCGTGCCGCGCTGCCGCTGCCATTCTCCGGAGGGCGTCGAGCCCACACCGCAATCGCTTTCGACGGCGCCCAGGTCCAGCCTGGCGGGGCTGCCGCAGGGGACCGTGGGATCGGTGTCGTTGTTGACGTCGTCCAGCGCCGCGTTGCGGGCCGGGGAGCCGTCGAGCGTCATGTAGCCGGTGTGCGAGGAGTTGGGGTCGAACAGGGGATCCTGCTCGAAGCTGGCCGCGTCCAGGCCGGTTGCCGACTTCCACTGCGTGAGGTTGCGCGTCGGGACACTGTCCGCCTCGTTGTCCTTGCGCAGCAGCACGGGACCCGACGTGTTGAAGACGAGGTTGTGGTTGCTCGTCAGCCCCGGCGAATAGGTGGCCGAGGTGTGGAAGTCCAGCGCGCCGCCCTTCCGCTGGTTCTGCTTGTTTGCCTCCAGGTACTGCACGGTGCCCGTGTTCCGGATGATGTTGTTCCAGACGTGCACGTTGACGGCCTGCTGGACCCGGCGGGCACCCAGATCTCCGTTCCACCCGTCGATGCCCAGGCGGATCGCCGAGTGCCCCACCTCGTCAAAGGTGTTGTTGTAGATGTCCACGTCGCGCGCGTAGTCGATGCGGATGCCATCCGCGCACCCGACGCCTCCACGAATGCCCGGTGTCTGGGTTCCGTTCGTTGCATCACCGTCTCCGTCCTGGGTCATCTGGAAGAGTTGGTTCCTCCGGATGACGGCGTTGCTGACGTAGGTGGGGCCGGAGTCGGTGGCCTGGACCTTGAAGTTGTTGCCGAGCATGACGCCCAGGCCGCTGTCGGAGATGCGGTTGTTCTCGAAGAGGATGTTGCTGGCGCCGAAGTGGAAGATGACGGCCTCTCCGCCGCACTGGGACGCGGTGTTCGACTGGGGGCGGTAGCCAGAATAGACACCGTTGCGGACGGTGACGCCCACGCACTCCTTGATGTCGACGGCGTTTTCGAAATCACCCGTGAAGGTGTTGTTCTCCAGGGTGATGTCCGTGGAGGGGCCCAGTTGTTCAGGGGTCCAGCCGTTCTGCGGGGTCTCCCGGCCCTGGCACTGGAAGGCGTCACCGGAACTTCCCGTGATGGTGTTGCCACGCACGAGGATCCGGGCGCTCTTCTTGGTCACGAGGATGCCATGCGCGTCCTGGACCGCGTCGCCAGAGGGATACATCAGGGCGTTGTCGCTGAAGTGATTCCGGTCGAAGAGGATGTCCTCGGAGTTCGTGACCACTGCCCCGCCGTTGTTGCAGCGGCGGACATCCATGAAGCGCAGGGCGATGGAACGGATGCGGGGTTGGACGTTGACCGAGTTGAACAGCGTGATGCCGACGACCGGAGCATCTTCGCAGTCGATATCCAGCCCTTCGACGCTCCAGTAGGCCGCGCCGTCGGCGAAGACGAGGGGGGCCAGCCGCCGGTTCTGGGTGGCATGGAGTGGAGAGTAGAGTGTTGGATTCGCGTAGAACCCACTGGAACTGATTGCCTCATCCGGTGCCCGCATGATGCGGAACGGCTGGCTCGGGGTTCCGGCCCGGGAGATGACGACCTGCTCGCTGTACCGGTCATCCGGGCTGGGAGTGATGAAGGGTTGGTGCACGTAGATGGTTCCGCCCACGGGCACGTTGTTCACGGCGTGCTGCAGGGTGGCCCACGCCGTCTGGGGCGTGAGACCGTCATTGTTGTCGGAGCAGTAGGGACGATCCGCGTTCGGGATGCCTCCCCACGTCCCGCAGAGGATCCCGACGTGACGAATCAGGTGGGGCGCGGAGGGGGCGGCGTCGACGAACGCCGTGTTCATTGCGCTTCTTGCCCCGACGCAGGGCGTGCCAGTGCTCACGGATGCGCAGGACGGAAGGAGCGCCTGTGTGGAGGTCCCGGTGGCGAGGTGGGCCTGCGCGGCTTCACGCGGCCCTTCAGGAGCGGAGTCCTGGCACCCGAGCGTCAGCCCAAGGAGCAGAAGGGGGCCGAATAAAGGATGGAATGGACGACTGGGGGTGGAATGAGAGGCTTCTGACATGGCTGTGATGGGTCGTCGTTGACGCCGGGGATGGCGTGCTTCGAAGACGCAACGGCACGATGGGCCTGGCGATGTCAGGGGCGGAAAGTCTGAAGGAGTGTTGCCTGTCTTTCTTTGGGCAAGATGAACTGACGTCTGGTGAATAGAAAAGCGGCCACCCTGACTCCGGGTGGCCGCTCGGTCATGACCTGACGTATGGGCTGGCGGTCAGTCGCCTTCGTAGATGCCGATGGCGCCCGGGGTGACAGGGCCCGTGACCGGTTCAACGGGAGTGAAGGCCACCAGCATGCGGCGGCGGGCTCCGGAGCGGTCCACCTGGATGTCCGGGATGCGCATGGCGGAAAGCTCCCGGCCGAAGAGCGAGTAGCTGTACTTCGTGACGCCCCCGCCCACGCGGCTGATGCCACCGCCCCAGGCCGTTCCCGCCCATGCGCTGTTGTCCAGGGGATCCACCGCGACGCTGGACACGTGCGGGGCGATGAGGTCGTTCTTCAGGCTGCGCAGGACATTTCCTTCCGCGTCGAGCTGGAGGAGACCGTTGGCGAAGGAACTCACCCAGACGCGGTTGGTTCCGTCAGGGACGACCGCCATTGCGGAGACGAGGTCCTCCGTCCGCTCCTCGGGCCGGGCGTAGGGCCACTCCTTCTCACCCACCGCATCCGTCCAGAGGTCACGACGGTTCCACTTGTAATCCGACCGTTCCGTCATCTCCTGGGCAGCCCAGAAGTTGAGGCCAGTCGTGCCGTAATAGTACTTGGTGGAGCGGTTGGCGCCGCCAATCCAGACGTCGTGGTTGGGCAGGGGCGCGATGCCGTAGTAGGCGTCCGTCAAGAGGGCGTCCCGGACCTGGTACTTGCTGTAGTCCTTGCCGTACTGGAGTTGGTCGTTCTTGTAGTTGCTGTAGATGAACGCGCTGTAGGCCGGGTGGCTGTGCTCCTCCAGGCCCGAGCACACCAGCTTCCCGTTGCACGTCGGGTCACCGGCGTAGTGCGCGTTTCCACGGGCGAAGCCGTGGTTGCCGCCAAACCAGACGCTGCTCTTGTCGGGGTTGGAGTCCTTGTCGTAGGCGATCCGATAGACGTGGCAGAGCTTCTCACGCCGGTCGTACTTCGGAACCACGCCCGGCCCCGAAGAGATGTCGTAGTGCACGACCTTGAGGGTGCCGTCGGCACGCAGCTCCACCCGGTCCGCGTCGCCGCTCTTGTAGACACTGGCGTCCGCAGTCCGCCTGGCCTGGACGGCGGTGTCCCATTCGCTTTCGCAGTCCGCGATTCCCGGGGGCGGTGGCTTGCCCGCGTAGCCCACGAAGACCGCGCCATCCCAGGCGCCCGCGACGGAGATGACCTTGAGGTAGGGCGTGCCCGTCGGCGCGCTGCCATCCGGCATGTAGCCATAGGGGCGAAGGCCGTCCGCTATCGTGAACTTCCGGAAGGTGCTCTCTCCCTTCTTCAGGAGGAACAGGCCTTCTTCGCCGCCCGCGACCCAGACATTCCCGCCTTCGTCCGCGGTCACGCCGTAGACGAAGCGGGGACCGCCCTGCTCGCGGCCGTA
Source organism: Corallococcus aberystwythensis (assembly GCF_003612165.1). Lineage (GTDB taxonomy): Bacteria > Myxococcota > Myxococcia > Myxococcales > Myxococcaceae > Corallococcus > Corallococcus aberystwythensis. The sequence continues at coordinate 24,177 of NZ_RAWK01000099.1, forward strand.
GAAGGTCCAGCCCGGAGCGGACGGCAGCTCGTACTTCGTCTCTCCTGGATCCGTGGTGCCTGCATCCGTGCCCGTGCCCGCGTCGGTACCGGTGCCCGCATCCGTGCCCGTGCCTGCGTCCGTGCCGGTCCCTGCGTCAGGAACCTGCGTGCCCGCGTCGGTGCCCGTGCCCGCGTCGGGAACCTGCGTACCCGCGTCCGTCCCCGTGCCGGCGTCCGGCAGCCGCGGGTCCTCCACGGGCGTCACCGGCACCACCGGGTCATCCACCTGCCGCGTGTCGCCGTCGTCCCCGCCGCAGCCCGTCCACCCCAGCGCTCCCACCAGCAGGACCGCCCCCGTCCACCGCCACCCGAGCTTCATATTGACGTCCACCTCACACAGGGCCGGGGAAGGTCCCCCGGCACGAAGCCATTGTTGGCGGCCATCAAGGCAAGGAGGGTGCCAGCCCAGAAGGGGCGGTAACCGTTGGATCACGGGCAGTGCGCGTCGCTTGCGCGACACCGGGTGGGCAATCCTTTACCCATTGTGCGAATGCCGGGGTCCCGTAGCGCCCCCCAACCGTGCTAGGGCCTGGGCAATGGCTGGGAACGACGCACGTGGCCGCACCCCGCTGTCCCTCGTGGGACAGGAGCCGGACCTCGTCTTCTACACACGGCAGGCCTCTGAGCACGGCGGGCCCGTGCTCGTCTTGGGCGCCGCCAACGGCCGGGTGCCCTGGGCGCTCGCGGGCCATGGCTTCTCCACCGTGGGTGTGGACCCGTCCGAGGCGATGATCCGCTCCGCCGAGGAGCGCCGCTCCTCCGAGTCCCCGGACGTCTCCGAACGCACGCGCCTCATGGCCGCCGACCCTCGCGCGCTGCGGCTGCCGGAGAAGTTCCCCCTGGTGCTCGCCCCGCAGCACGCGCTGGGCCTGATGGCCGGCCGGGATGACCTGGAGGCGTTCCTCGCCACCGTGCGCCACCACCTGGCCCCCGGCGGAACGTTCATCTACGACGTGCTCAACGCCCCGCGCGAGCCCGTGCTGCCGCGCGACGACGACGAACCCGGCGCCGCGGTGGAGCCCCGCCGTCCGCTCTTCGCCCTGCACCTGCGCGAGCGGCGTCCCGCCGGAGGCCAGAGCCCCATCCGCCGCCTCAAGCTGCGCCACTTCCTCCCGGAGGAACTGGAGGCCGCCCTCACCGCCAGCGGCCTCACGCTGCGCGAGCGCTTCGGCCGCTTCGAAGGCAAGCCCTTCGACCTGGAGGACCTGCGCCAGATTGGCGTCGCCGGGATCTAGCGCGCCGCTTCAGCGCTCGAAGCGGTAGCCCAGCCCGCGCACCGTGAGGAAGTGCCGGGGCGCTTCGGGGTCCGTTTCGAACTTCAGCCGCAACTGGCGCATGAAGTTGTCCACCGTGCGCGCGCTGCCCTCGTAGTGGTAGCCCCACGCGCCTGACAACAGCTCCTCGCGGGTGAAGGTGCGGCCCGGGTGCGCGAGGAAGTGCGCCAGCAGCTTGAACTCCTGCGCCGTCAATTCCACCGGCTGCCCGTCGCGCGCCACCGTGCGCTGGGACAGGTCCACCTTCACGTCCCCGAACGTCACCGGCGGCGGCGTGGCGCTCGTGCCCCCGAACCTCCGGCGCAGCACCGCCTTGATGCGCGCCAGCAGCTCCTGGAGGCCGAAGGGCTTCACCACGTAGTCATCCGCGCCCAGGTTGAGGCCCAGAATCTTGTCCGACTCCTGGCCCCGCGCGGACAGCACCACCACGGGCGTGTCCCGGCCGCGCTGGCGCAGCTCGCGGATGACTTCGTAGCCGTTGAGCTCCGGCAGCATCAGGTCCAGCACCAGCAGGTCCGGCGCTTCGTCCAGCGCCTTGGCCAGGCCCGTGCGGCCGTCCTGGGCCTGAAGCACTTCGTAGCCTTCGAAGCGCAGGTTCATGGACACGCCGGTGAGGATGGACAGGTCGTCCTCCACCACCAGGATGCGCCGGGGCTTCTCCTCTTCGGGGACGGACGTGCTCATGCGCGGCTCACCGGCAGTTGGAGGGTGAAGCAGCTGCCCCGGCCGGGTTCGCTCTTCACGGTGATGCGGCCGCCGTGCGCGTCCACGATGCGCTTGCTGATGGCGAGCCCCAGGCCGCTGCCCTCCGTCTTGCGCGTGAGCAGGTTGTCCACCCGGTAGAAGCGCTCGAAGATGCGCTTGCGGTCCTTCCTGGCGATTCCCACCCCGTTGTCCTCCACCGACAGGTTCACGTATCCGCCGTCTCTCTGTGCCCGGAGGGCGATTCTGCGGTTCGTGGGGCCACTGTACTTGTAGGCATTCTGCAACAGGTTGAGCAGCGCGCCCGCCACCGCGACCCGGTCCACGTCCACCTTGGGCAGCGCGTCATCCACCGTCACGGTGAACTCCATCCCGTCGCCCAACCGCTGCGTGCGGAAGGCCACCACCGCCGCGTCCACCACGTCCATCACCGGCAGGGGCTCGCGCTGGTACACCTTGCGGCCGCTCTCGATGCGCGCCCAGTCCAGCACCCGCTCGATGAGGTCCGACAGCCGCTCGGTCTCCTTCGTGAGCAGGTCCAGCACCTCCTGCGTCTGCGCCGGGTCCTTCAGCCGGCCCAGGGCCAGCGTCTCGATGAACATGCGGATGGAGGTGAGCGGCGTGCGCAGCTCATGGCTCACCAGCGACACGAAGTCCGTCTTCATGCGCGACAGGCGCGCCTCGCGGTAGAGCACGCGGCCGGTGTACGCCACGCCGAAGGTGAGCGTCAGGTAGAACAGGCCCAGGAGCACGCCGTACACGACGCGGTTGCGCGTGGAGGCGCTCGCCACGGGGTCCTCGCCCATGGGCAGCACCACCAGGCGGAAGTCCTGCAGCGGCGCGGACAGCACCCGCTCCGCGAGCACCGGCGGCCCCAGCGCGTTCTGCCGCGCCTGGGCCACCTCCGACATCAGCCGGTTGACGAGCCCGCCCTCGCTGGACGTGTCGCGCGGCACGGGCAGGAGCGTGAAGCGCACGGGCTCCGACGTGGTCCGCCCCTGCGCCTTGTCCGACAGGAGCGCGTCCAGCGCGATGCCCGACAGCCGCACGCCCCGCACGGTCACGCCCTGGCGCTCGGCGGCCACCATCACCGCGCGGCCGTTCGTGGCGAGCGAGAAGACGGTGGGCACCGTGGGCAGCGAGGCGGCCTCCGGCACCAGCGCCGCCAGGGCCTCCGCCAGCTGCGGATCCGCCGTGCGCACCAGCCCGTTCTCCACGTGGAAGGTGCCCTCCGGGTCGGACAGCTCCTGGTCGTCCGGCAGGAGGAACGCCAGCCGCACGCTGTCCACCCGCTCCAGCCGTCCGCTGCTGAGCGCGCGGGGCACCTCCGCGGACAGGTCCGCCAGGGTCCCCCGCCACGCGGCCTCCAGGCGTTTCTCCACCGCGGCGCGCTCGTTGATGATGGCCACGACGCCGAAGCCGGACAGGCCGGCCGAGGGAAGCACGACCAGCAGGATGAGCAGCGCGAACGTGCGCCGGAAGCTGAGGATGACGGGCGCGGGACGGGTCACGGCCCCCTGTGTCTACACGCGACAGAGGCCGGGTGCTCGCGGCATTTGGGGGCCAGGGAGGAGTCTTCCCGACACTGTCGGGAGGCATACGGCGGGTCCGGAAGGCGTCGACTTCAGGGGGGCGGCTGGGCGAGCATGCGGCTCTCGGGAGGGCGTGTGAGCAGGGCCGGCACGCTCCCGACAGGCCGTGGGGCCACGCGCGGAATGGGCTGGACGCACGCGCGGGCCTTCGCGGGAGGGGAAGGCATTTCCGATGCGACGGCAGGGATGGGCCGCGTTCTGCGCGGTGACGACGCTGGTGCTTTCGGGTTGCAAGGAGCGCGAGGTGGCGGGCACCTGGAGCAATGCCTCCGGGTCCGTGGCGCTCAGCCGGGATGACTCGCTGCTCTACGTGGTGGACGCGGACAACGGCATCCTCGCCGTGGTGGACACCGCGCGCCGGGAGAAGGTGTCCGAGGTGCGGGTGGGCCCGCGTCCGGAGCGCGTGACGGTGGGCCCGGACGACACCGTGTACGTGACGAACCGGGGTGGCAGGAGCGTGTCCGTCATCCGCAAGGGGGACGCGGTGGAGGCCGCGCGCGTCCCGGTGGGCGTGGAGCCCACGGGGCTGACGCTGTCGCCGGACGGCCACACGCTGTACGTGGTGAACAGCGCCACGCGCGAGTCCGCCGCGCACGGCAGCCTCACCGCCATCGACACGGGCACGCTCACGGCGCGCTGGGAGCTGCCGCTGGGAGAGGAGCCGCGCGGCATCGCGCTGCTGGAGGACGGCCGCAAGGCGGCGGTGTCGCTGTTCCGGCAGGGCGACGTGGTGACGGTGGACCTGTCGGACGCGAACCGGCCCCGGGTGATGCGCGGCGGCACGGACCTGAACTCGAAGGCGAACCGGCCGTCCTCCGCGGGCGCCGTCGGCATCCCCGTGCCGTTCGATGAGCCGCCGGGCCAGTCCAGCCCGCGCTCCTTCCGGGCGCGCGGCATGGTGGACCTGCTGAGCGCTCCGGACGGACGGCGCCTCTTCGCGCCGGTGTTGTGGTCGCGCGAGGATCCGCTGGGCGGGCCCGTGGACGGGCGTGATCCGAACCCGGGCGAGTCCATGTACGGCGGCGGGACGCCGTGCGGCGCGGTCTCTGGCGGCGGCGTGGTGGCCGCGGGCCTGATCACCTTCGACACGGAGGACGAAGCGCCCCGGCCGGTGGTGGACGACCTGGACGAGTGCAAGCCGCCGCCGGAGGAGAAGCCGGACTACCCCACGTCGCTCATCGCGAGCCCCGCGTTCACGACGCCCCTGCAGGGGCCGTCCGCGGCGGTGGTGGACCCCACGGGCGCGTGGCTGTTCCTGGTGAACCAGGAGTCGAACAACGTGGCCATCCTGCCCTCGTACCGCCGCTCCGGTTCGGACCTGGCGAGCGAGGGGAGCCCGGTGCGGCAGCTGGTGGACGTGGGCGCGGGGCCCAACGGCATCGCGCTCACGCGGGACGGGCGCAAGGCGTACGTCTACAACGCGTTCGACCACACGGTGAGCACGCTGGTGCCCAACGGTCAGATGGAGAGCTTCATCCAGGAGGAGGGCGAGCGCCTGGTCATCGCGGGCGACACGCTGCCGCCGCTGGCGGTGGCGGGCCGGCGGCTGTTCTTCAGCGCGGTGGATGAGCGGATGACCAGCCCAGCCGTGGCGGTGTCCTGCGCGTCGTGCCACCTGGAGGGCCGCGAGGACGGCCACGTGTGGGGCTTCCCGGACGGGCCGCGCCAGACGCCCAGCCTGGCGGGGCGCATGACGACGGCGACGGCGCCCTTCCACTGGAGCGGCGAGTTCTCCGGGCTGGGGGACTTCATGAACGCCACGGTGAAGGACCGCATGGGCGGTCAGGAGCTGGACGCGGACACGGTGGCGAAGCTGGGGGCCTTCATCGACGCCATCCCCACGCCGGACAACGCGTTCCGGGGCGAGCCGCTGACGGCGTCGCAGGCGCGCGGGGCCGCGCTCTTCACGCAGGCGAAGTGCGACACGTGCCACACGGGCACGGCGCTCACGAACAACACCAACGTGGACGTGGGCACCTTCGTGCGCTCGGGCGTGCTGCAGGACGCGGCGGCGGTCATCCGGGCGGGGCTCAACACGCCGTCCCTGCTGGGCGTGGGCCGCACCGCGCCGTACCTGCATGACGGCAGCGCCCCCTCGCTCAAGGCCCGCCTGTTGAACGGCCGCGAGTCGAACCAGCACGGCATGACCGCGGGGCTGTCCGACGCGGACGTGGACGACCTGGTGGCGTACCTGGAGACGCTGTAGCGGGGAAGGGGGCACGGGGCCCGAGAGCGCCCGTGCCCCATGTCTATCCCGCGTCTGGAACACCTGGCGCGGCCGGCACGGGCTTCCGCGGAGCGGGGGCCACTGTCGGCCGCGCCGCGGGGCGCGTGCCCTGAGGCGCGGAGAGCAGGTCCTCCGTCCCCGAGCGCGGCGTGGTGAGGCTGTCCAGCGGCTCCAGCGGCGCATCCAGCAGGAGGCTGTCTCCCGCGTCGGGCGGAAGCTCCGTGCCCGCGTCGGCCGTTGGATCCTCCATGCCGTGATGCGACGTCACCGCCAGGCGGGCCACGTCCAGCGCACGTTCCGGGTCGTCCCCCAGCCAGGTCACGACGACGACGCACGGCGTGTCGTCATCCCACGTCACCACCTGCGTCATGCCCTGCACGGGGTTGCGGCGCGCGGCGGCCCGGCCCAGCGCCGGAACCTCTTCTCCGCCCGCGTTCAGCGTGGGCGCGAGCAGCGCGCGCGCATCCGCCGTCGCGTAGTGCGGCTGGCAGTCATACGCCACCGACACGGACACGTCCGCCAGCGCCGCCGAACGCAGCGAGCACACGGGCCCGCACGTGGGGCACGCCCGCTCTTCCTTCAGCGTGAAGCCGTTCAGCGTGAGGTCGCGCAGGTCCGCGGGCAGCAGTTCCTCGCACGAGGGCACGGTCAGCGTGGACGGCCGCCCCGGCAATCCGGTGATGGGCGCTCCCGCATCCGCCGTGTTCGTGCCCGCACCGGGCCTGCTGCACGCGCCCAGTGCGGCGAGCGCCATCAGCAGTGCACCCCGTCCGACCCTCATCCCGTTGGCTCTCCTCACCGACGCCATGCTCGCGGGCGCGGATGGTAGACCGGGCCCGGCCCCCGTCATCAGCATTGTGGCGCGGCTGCCGCTTTCCAGACGCGACCGGATGGCGGGAGAGAGGTCGGGCAGGCCTCGTTCACGGGCAGGGCGTGGGCTAGGCTGCCTGCCCTCTTCCACCATGCGCCTCTCCGGTCTCCTCACCCTGTCGGTCCTGGCCCTGGCTTCGGCCGCCCCCGCGCGGGCCCAGACGCCCGCCCCTCCGTCCCGGAGCGCGACCCCCGACGAGTCCTGGAGCGAACCCGGCAAGCCCGCGCCCCAGGCC
>NZ_RAWK01000009.1 GCF_003612165.1 Corallococcus aberystwythensis
GGGGATGACTGTCGTCAGGAGCGCCCCATGTCCCAGCAAGCCCACCGCCCCGCGCCGCCCACCGCCGACGAGACGACCGACGCGCCCGGGTCCGTGGCCGCGGAGACGGCGGAGGCGCCTCCTCCGCTCGCGGCCCTGCTGGCCCGGGTGAAAGCGCCTGGGATGGTGCGGGCGGACATCGACGCGCTCATCGCGGCGATGGGCCGTGCCCCCTCCGCGGACGAGTCGCTCCGGGAGCGGGCGGACCTGCTGCTGGGACTGATGTCGCGCGACAACCCCGTGGGCAAGTACAGGGGAGAGAACTGGACGACGGTGCGTCAGGCGGCCAAGGCCGCCCTGCTGGACCTGGGGCATCCGTACGCGCTGGAGCTGCCGCCCGAAATGCTGGAGTCGTACCCGTCCGCTCCCCCCGTCGATGACAGCACGCGCACGGGACCGGGCCCCGGGGCAGGAAGCGTCGTCGTCACGCTGCTGTCCTCGTTGCACCAGACGGGCCTCATCAGCCTGGTCGCGGCGTTCACCGGCGCCAGGCGGTTCGACTGGGACTCCTCACTGGGGCAATCCCTCATCCTCGGGATGCTGGGGGTGTGGCTTCCCGCGCTGTGCTCCTTCCTGGGCCACAGCCTGGGGAAGCGCTGGCTGCAAGTCATTGGCGCGGTGGGGCTGTGGTTGCTGTTCGCCGGCTGGGGACTGGCGAGCCTCGCGGGCACGGCCTCCATGGGCCCCGGCAGCCTCCTGCTGCTGCCCTGGCACCTGGCATTGTGGGCCGCCATCGTGATGCGTCCGGTCTCGGAGACCTGACCTGCCCGCTTGACTGGGCCAGCTGAAGGGCCGCCTGGCTGCATGCGTGGCGATCCCCTTCCGGCTCGTCGCACGTCACAAACCGCCTGTCCCGAGTCCATTGCCGTGCCGTTTTCACGCACGCACTCCACCTCGCACGTCGAGGGTGGAGCACAAGGACTTGGATGCACCCCTTTACCCAATATGTGAATCCCTCGCTCGGCAGGCTGCTGCAGACCCTGCATATGGACAAACGCTTCGTGAAGGGCGAAGGCTGCTTCCTTCACGACGCCGAAGACAGGCGCTACCTCGACTTCGTCGCTGCGTATGGCGCCCTGCCTTTCGGGTTCAACCCGCCCGAACTCTGGCAGGTGCTCCACGAGGTGGAGCAGCGCCTGGAGCCCTCGTTCGTGCAGCCCTCGGCACTGGATGCCGCGGGTGCGCTTGCCGAGAAGCTGATTGAGAAAGGTCCGCCGGGCCTTCGCTACGTCACCTTCGCCAACAGCGGTGCCGAGGCGGTGGAGGCAGCCATCAAGCTGTGTCGCGCATCCACGGGACGCCTGGGCATCCTGACCACCCACAACTCCTTCCACGGCAAGACGCTCGGAGCCCTCTCTGCCACCGGCAACGACCATTACCAGCAGGGCTTCGGTGCCCCAGTGGCCGGCTTCGAACGCATCCCCCATGGGGACCTCGATGCCTTGCGACAGGTCCTGGAGGAACGCGCCGGGCAGTTCGCGGCGTTCCTCCTGGAGCCCATCCAGGGCGAGGGGGGCATCGTCGTGCCACCCGCCGGCTACCTCGCGGCGGCAAAGGAGCTGTGCCACGCGCACGGCGTCCTCTTCGTGCTGGATGAGATCCAAACGGGACTGGGCCGGACGGGCCACCTCTTCGCCTGTGAGGCCGAAGGCGTCACCCCCGACGTGATGACCGTGGCCAAGGCACTCGGAGGAGGACTGCTCCCCATCGGTGCGATGCTCTACACCGAGGCCGCCTACACCGAGAAGTTCGTGCTGAAGCACTCCTCGACGTTCGCCGGCAACACCCTGGCCTGCCGGGTGGGTCTGCGCGTCCTGGAGATGCTGACGCGGGATGACCGGGCGCTCGTGCGCCAGGTGGCGGAGAATGGAGCCTTCCTGAAAGCCGGCTTGGAGGAGCTGCGGCTTCGCTACCCCCATGTGCTTCGCGCAGTGCGGGGGCAGGGCTACCTGTTGGGGCTCGAGTTCCAGGTCGATCTGGACTCCTACGGACACGCCAGCCTCCTGGCCGTGCTGGCCGAGCAGAAGAACCTCATCCCGCTGCTCTCCAGCTACCTGCTCGAGGTGGAGGGGCTGCGGGTCGCGCCCACGCTGAACGGCTCTCAGGTCATGCGCATCGAGCCGCCGCTGATCGCCACCCGCGAGATGTGCGCGCAGGCGCTCGGCGCGTTGGATCGGATGCTGAGCGCGCTGGCCGCGGGCGACACCGCCGAGTTGGTTCATCACCTGCTGGGCATGGAGTCCCGCCCGCGGCTCCCGGCGCTGTCGCCCGGACAGCGCCGGCCTGCTCGGACCGGGACTCCCCAGGAGGGCCGGTTCGCCTTCCTGGTCCATCCGGTCACCCTGAGCAACTACACCGAATTCGACAGGAGCCTGGGGGAGCTCCAATCCGACGAGCTGCGGCGGCTCTCCCATCACTTCAATGACCTGATCACGCCCTTCGTGGCCGGGACGACGCGGATCGTGGCCGATGACGGGAGAACAGCCTACGGCGAGTTCATCGTCGTGCCGCGCACCGCCGAGGAGTTCCTGAGGATGCCGTCCACGCAGGCTCAGGCCGAAGTGCGGGCCGCGGTGGACCTCGCTCGGAAGCGAGGAGCACACGTCGTGGGCCTGGGCGCCTACACTTCCGTCGTCACGCGGGGCGGCCTGAGCCTGCGCAAGTCGCCGGTGGCCCTGACCACGGGCAACAGCTACACCGTCGTGTCGGCGGTGGACGCGGTCTCCCAGGTGATGCGGGGGCTTGAGCTCCAGCTCTCTGAGTCAACCGTGGCCGTGGTCGGGGCGACGGGCGCCATCGGCCGGGCGACGACCCTCCTCCTCGCGAAAGAGGTGGGCCGCCTCATTCTGCTGGGCAACCCTGCCCGGCCGGAGCGAAGCCGCCTGCGGCTGCTGCAGGTGGCGCTGGAGCTCTGCCAGTTCCTCGTCAGTCAGCTTCAGGAGGGCCAGGCCTTCCCCGCCGGCTCCCTGGGGGAGGCCGTGCGGAGCCTGGGTCCGCTGCCCATGAACGACCTGACGCCGGAGCATCTCGTACACCTGGTGGCGTGCCTGGAGCAGCAGGGGCAGCTGGTCCTCTCAACCGAGCTCGGCGACATGCTGTCCCAGGCCGACGTGGTCGTGACCGCCACCAGCAGCGTCGAGAAGCTGGTGACCCCCGAACTGCTGAAGGTTGGGGCGGTGGTCTGCGACCTCTCCCGTCCACCGAATGTCTCCCGGGCCGTGAAGCAGGCCCGGCCGGATGTCCTGGTCATCGACGGAGGCGTGGTGGCGGTCCCGGGGCGGCCAGAGCTCGGCTGGAGCTTCGGCTTCGAGAAGGGGCTGGCCTATGCCTGCATGGCCGAGACGATGATCCTCGGGCTGGATCACCACTACGAAGACACCTCCCTGGGAGCCGACCTCAACCTGCCGACCATCCTCCGGCTGCGCCAGAGGGGGGAGGCGTTGGGCTTCAAGACCTCCTGGTTCCGGAGCTTCGACCGCCCACTGTCGGTCACGGAGTGGGACCACCACGTGAAGCTGCGACAGGGCGCGTAGGTCACGCGAGGCCCGCCTCACATTCGACACCCCAAGAGCGCCCCCATGTCCGAGATCGAAATCTGTTCAAGCATCACCGCCATTCCTCACGACGAGTGGCAGGCAATGGTCCCTGCCGATGATCCACGCTGGAACTGGTCCTTCTTCAAGGCGATGGAATCCAGTGCCATCGGTCCAGATGGCTTCGTGTACTTCGTGCGGAGGCAGAACGGGCGGAGGGTGGCCATCCTGCCCGCCTGCTGGTACGCGGGGCTGCCGCTGGAAGTCGCGGCCGGGCAATCCTGGTCGCTGGAAGGGATTCGCCGGCGGTGGCCGGGATTCCTCCGCATCTCCGCGCTCATCTGCGGCCACCCCATGGCGGAAGGGCGGCTGCTGGTAGCTCCCGGCGTGAAGGACGTGGAGCAGGAGACGCTCGTCCACGCAGCCCGGGAGCTGGCGCGGCGGCAGCAACTGCGCTGGCTCATCTTCAAGGACTTCAGGGACGAGGAGCGCATGCAGGTGTTCCCCGGAGAGCTCCTGCCCCCCTTCTTCGCCGCGGAGTCCATGCCCGATGCCGTCCTCTCGCTGCCAGGCAATGGCTTCGAGGACTACGTGGCCCAGCTGAAACCCAAGGCGCGGCGGAATCTGCGCAGCAAGCTGCGCAAGTTCGAGGGCACCCCGGGCGTTCGCATCGAGGTGCTCGAGGACTTCCGCCACCTCATCCCCCAGCTTCTGCCGCTCTACCGGCAGGTCTACGAGCGGGCCGAGGCCCGGCTGGAGCTGCTGACGCCGGAGTTCTTCTCCTCGCTGATGGACAACCGCGAGCTGGGGGCCGTGGTGCTCGCATGCTGGAAGGAAGAGCAGCTGCTCGGGTTCCTCCTCTGCCTGTTCTCCAACGGGAAGTGCGTGAACCTGCGGGTGGGACTGGACTATGAGCGGGCCCACGAACTGCACGTCTACTTCGCGCTCTACGCCGAGAACATCCGGCTGGCCATGGCGCGGGGATGCCGGGAGATCAACTTCTGCCAGACCAGCTACCAGGCCAAGCTTGAGCTGGGCTGCCACCTGCGACCGAGCTCACACGTGATGACCCACAGCCATCCGCTGCTGCGGCCGCTGGCGCGGCGATACATGCCCCGGATGCTGGCGCAGTACCGACACAGCAAGCTGGTTCGAGCCCACCTCGCGCAACCCCAGCCCCAGGTCGCGGACTGATGGGCTTCGTCAGGGACGTGGTCCGGCCCACACCCTCAGGGCTGGACGCCGCGCAGCAGCTCCGCGTTGGCCATCTCCTGGACCAGCAGGACGGTGCGCTCCGTGACGCCCGGGGCCACCGTCAGCGCGATGCGCTCCGTGCCCTTCACGAACTCGTCGTCCGGCCGCGCCTCGTAGCCCAGCGCGGTGAGCTTCTCCTTGTAGAACGCGCGGATCTCCGCCGGGGTCGCCGTCGTCGTGTAGTTCATCGACTTCATCCACTCGAGCTGGGTGCTCATCACGGCACCGCTGCCCGGGTAGACGGGCGCGAAGGGCGGGACCTTCTTCGTCTCGCGCTTGCCCAGGTTCGCGGAGCTGACGATGACCGTCGTCGCGCCCGGCCCCGACGGCTGGAAGAGGACCGTGTACGAGATGAGGTTCTCCGTATCCAGCCCCGTCACCTGCTCGCCCAGCTTGAGCTTCAGCGCCTCCGTCTCCTCCGCGATGTACAGGCCGTTGCGGCCGAACAGCGCGCGGAAGTGGGCCTTCAGCGTCGCCACGTCCTTGCTGGAGACGAGCGTCGAGGTCTCGATGGTGACGCCGTCGACGACGGTCTTCTCCCCGGCCGTCGGCTTCGACACCGCGCCCGGGACGTCCTTCGCGAAGGGCTGCACGGCCGGGGGCGCGGCCAGCGCGCACGTCGCCGCGAACACGACGGCGGCGCAGACGCTCCGGTTCAGTCGCACGTGTATCTCCCCAGGTAGACGAAGTTCGTCGACGTGGATGCGCGAAGCGAGGTCGCGTCGTTGTACGCGACGCGATAGGTCCCTCGCACGCCCCCCGCCAGGTTGTAGTCCATGGGCTGCGTCTGCCAGATGCGCTCGTGGGCCTCGCCGAAGGTGCCCGACTCCTCGCCCCGGAAGCTCAGGTAGAAGCCCGTCACGCGCCCGTCGGGGCTGCTTCCCGTCACGCGCTCCGCGAAGCGCTCCGGCGCGCCAGTCCACCCCATGGAGCGGTCCCAGGTGTCGTGCGTGAGGCTGTGGAACGCCCGGTTCGCGCAGCGCAGCCCGGGGACGTCGTCCTGGAGGAGGATGCACTCCTCGGCCTCGCCCAGGTCCGACGTGAGGCCATGGTCCCCCAAGAGGAGGTTCAGGCGGCCCTGACAGCCAGCGCCCCCCGCCGGCCGGCCCATCCCGCACAGGGCATACGCGCGGCGCGTGAGGTGAGGGGCGGTGAAGAGCCCGTTGTTCGCGTCGTCGAGGAACTGCGTGGGGACGTTGATGGTGCTCACGCTGCCCTGCGTGACGCACGAGAGCGAGCCCGGCTCGCCATAGGCGGGCGCATTCGCGGTCGCCGCGATGTCGAAGCCGTTGCCCGGGTTCGTGTCACGGGTGCACGTCGTGATGAGCTCGTTCGCCCGGGTGAAGACCAGCGTGGGCGCCGGGCCGTTCGCCCTGCTCTGCCGGCCGTCCCAGTTCCCGTAGCGCTGATTGGTATCCAGGGTGGACTGCGGCGCGGCGATCCTCGAGGCGTCGTACCAGGAGTCGCCGTCCACACCCGGGCGCTCTACGCGGTGCGCGGTGGAATCCCACGCCGCCGCCGCCACCGCCTCGTGGGCCTTGAGCGACAGGTGCGTGAGCTCCGCGAAGTGCAGGCCGAAGATGAGCACGGTGACGAACACGCCCAGCCCCAGCACGAGCTCCGCCATCGCCTGGCCGCGCGTCCCCGCTCTCGCGCGCGTCACCATGCGACGTACCCGTTCGCCCGCAGGCTCTCGAGCGCGCCCTGTGCACCGGAGGAGCCGGTGCCCGACAGGAAGTCGTCCGTCTGGCCGTCGAAGGTGGACAGCGTGGGCTGGCCGGGGTCCGGCCGGTCCACGGAGAAGCGCGTCAGCCCCGCGCGCCAGTAGGGCGCGAACAGGTTGGGCGGCTCCGACGAGTGCCCGAACCGGTGGTAGTAGGCGACGCCGGAGCCCACGGCCACCTGGTGTGGCGGTCCGCCCAGGTACTGCCCGCCCGACAGGTCCACGCGCCGGTCCGCGGGCGTGAAGCGGAAGTTGAACGACAGGTCCCACACGTCGCGCTCGGGCACGTAGTCGCGCGACAGCGCCGTCACCAGCTTGGGCTGCCCGCGCAGGTTCTGTGCGTCCGCGACCTGCGAGCCGTTGAAGTCGACGAAGGGGGGGAACGTCTGGAACGCGTGGATGGCGCCGTGGCCCACGCCGTTGTGCTGCGTCGTCGACACCTGCGCGTCGCTGATGTCCACGTCGCGGCCCACGAGGCCCACGGCGATGGAGATGACGTAGGCGGGGATCGGTGACTGGCAGCGCACCCAGTCGCCGAACACCGGCGACAGCGCCACGAAGGCGGTCCGCGTGCGGCCTCCCTCGCCGTCGTGGGCGCGCGGATCATACGGGCGGCCTGACGGGTTGGTCGTGAAGCCAGCGTCGTAGTAGCCCTTCCCGTTGCGCGACGAGCTGAAGAAGATGTGCCCACCCGCGTAGAGGGTGTAGGCGCGCATGGAGAGGCTGTCGGAGGACGCGAACCGGTCCCACTTCTTGCCCTCCGCGCGGTCGCGCAGGAAGGGATGGCCGCGGCTGCCCATCACGATGTGCCCCACCTCGTGCGGCTCCTCACCGTGGACCGGGGCCGCGTGGTCGAACACCGCGTCCGCCAGCTCGCGCCCGGTGACGTCCGTCCCCGCGGGCTGGACCTGGACCTCGCCTGGCGCGGTGAGCCTCGCCTGGTTGAGGTATTGCTGCGCGAAGCCTGTCGGGCCGTTTCCCGCTCGCTCCCGGGCGCGTGCCAGCACCTCCACCTGCGCTTCATGGATGCGCTGCGCCGCGTTCCAGCGCGGCAGCGTCTCCGCCGCGAAGAGCTCGTTGTCCTGCCGCAGCTTGCTGCGGGTCCTGTTGGCGTGATTCGTCGCCAGCACGGCCAGCGCCAGGCTCTGCGCCAGACCGTTGGCGCACGGGCGGCACAGCGGCTTGGGAGGCCAGATGCACTGGATGACGGTGTTGAACGCGTAGGGGACCGCCATCAACTGGAAGAGCGTCGCCGCGTTGTCCGCGTGCTTCCAGTACAGCGTGGACCAGGAGATGAGGCTCAGCGTGCCCAGGGTGGACACGGCGTGCGCCACCTGCACGCGGTTCATCACCGCCACCGCGTTGTACGCGCGCGCGGTGGCCACCGCCGAGCTGTACGCGGATGCGTCCGCCAACGTCTGCAGCTCCATGCGCTCCTTGACCTTGGAGCCCATGGACAGCGTCATGCAGACCATCACGGTGAGCAGGAGCAGGGTCAGCGCGAACAGCACCAGCGTCTGACCGCGTGTGAACCACCCGGGCCTCGTGCTCATGGCGTGAACCCCGGCGCGGCGCACCCGGCCGCGGCGAACTCGGAGAGGCGCGGCGGCGTCATCATGCGCATGGTGGAGGTGACCTCGATGGGGAACGCGTAGTGCCCGCGCGCGATGCGCCGGCCCAGTTCGGCGGCGGTCCGGGCCGCGAGCTGGGGAGCCTCTTGCTCCCAGTCCGCGCGGTGCGCGACGAACAGCGGGTTCGCCTCCGTGTAGCTCTGGATGCCCAGGCGCGCCGCGGCCATCCGCGAGAACACCCAGTCCGCGAACGGGATGCGCAGGGGCGCCCAGAACACCATCCGGACCTCCAGCCGCAGCGGCTCGGTCCGGCCGCCGCGCGGCAGGGGCTGGTCGAACGCGACCACGTCGTCCGCCGTGGGCCGGGGCTGCTCCCGCACCAGCCACACGAGCGCCTCGTCAGCGCCGCCGACCCCGTCCCACCCCGCGCCCTTGTAGCCGCCGTAGTGGTTGTCGCGGAAGCGCCCGAACGACCGGCCCAGCTTCTCTCCCGGGGTGGCCCCCGGGTTCGTGGCGCCGAGGAACGAGTGCACCATGGGCAGCACGGAGAGGAGCGCCGCGTGCGTCATGGGCGTGCACGCGCCGTGGTTCACGGAGCCCACCCGCGTCGCCTGGAACACGCCGTACTGCGCCAGCAGGCGGGACTGGGACAGCAGGAAGAGCTGCATGCTCCCCAGGATGAGGAACAGGACGAGCGGCAGCGTCAGCGCTGATTCCACCGCCGCCTGTCCGGATTCGCGCCCCATCATGGCTTCTCTTTCTCGGGTGGGGTGGACGGCGGGGAGCGGAGGCCCCCGGCCGGGCTCCACCTACTCCGTATTCTCCGCCGTACAGCCGGTGGCACCGCAGTTCTTCGGGATGAACCGCCGGGCCTGCTCGACCTGCTTCGCCGCATCCGGGCAGACGATCTGCTGGCCCTTCTTGTCGCGGCAGAACATCTTCGACGCCTGCTCCATCGCCTCGCGCATCTGCTGCGCTTCGGCCGCCGTGCACCTGCGCATCCCGCCGTTGGCCCCGACGCAGTTCTTCTCGGCGCGGCGCTGCTGGGCCACCTCGCGCTTGTCGTCGGTTCGCTGGCACTGCGCGAAGCAGGCCTCCGCGGAGCTGCTGCAATGCTCACGGCACTTCTCGCCCTCGGCGCAGCTGACGGTGCAGCTGGACTGGCGCTGCGCGCACTTCTGCGCGCACCGGTCGTCCGCGCGCGCCGCCAGGGGCACCAGCACCCACGCGAGGAGGATGGCGCAGGCCCAGGGCACCGCGGTGAGCGGTCGCGCGGAAACGGCCTCTGGTTGGGGACGGGGGTGGTTGAACGGCATGTCAGGGTGCCCCCTTCTCAAGGGCGGACCCAGGGTATGACTGGGAGCACCACTGTGTCGAGAAGTGCCCGGAAATCCGGCTTGGGTGGATTGAACGGCAGACGCCTTGTTTCAACGCAAGGCGCCAAGGATGGCTCACCTCGCCCTACACCTGCGGGGCCCGCTCCCTTATGACCGCTACGGCGAGATGATTGCGTCTCCCTATCCGTTCAACGGCGTGGCCAGGTATTGCCTGATGCCTGACGCCTCCGGAAACCGGCACGCCGACGCGAACTGTGATCCGGATCTCGACCCGGGCCTTCCGGATGCGCAGGGCCTGTTGTGTGCCTACGTCCAGGCCCCGGGCCTTCCGGCGGGCTCCCAGAACTACAAGGTCTGCGTGACCCACCTCGGGACGAGCGACGACCCCACGCGCAAGCAGCAGACCGCGTGGATCCGCGCGCTCGTCAAGCCGGACCTGGATGCGGGCAGGGTCGTCAGCGTCTCGGGCGACTTCAACTCCGAGCCGGACATGCCGTCGCTCAACAACATGTACCGGCAGCGGCTGGTGGGCGACTACACCGGGAACGGCGACTTCGTGGACGGCGACGCCACCGACCCTGACTACTTCGCCAAGGCGCCAAGCGGGGTCACCTGCAAGGCCGCCAACCAGAACCGTCCCGCCATGTGCCGCAGCGGGCAGAACACGGCGCACACCACGTCGGGCATCGACAAGAAGATCGACTACGTGTTCTTCCCCATCGAGCGCCTGGACTTCGCGGCCTACGGGAGGTGGGCCATCGACATGTTCCGTAGACCGGGGAACACGTCGCACCACGATCTGCTCGTGGCTGGCGCCAACCTGAAGTTCCCGTGACAAATCCGTTTTCGCTCCGCGCGGGCGCCCATTAACCTGGGTTCCCCAGCAGCCCTGTCCCACCTCTTGGAGACGAAATGACGCGCGAGTACCCCGAGGAACAGCTCCTGGCGTTCGTCCAGGCCATGGCCAACGTGGCGGCCAGCGATGGCCGCGTCACCGAGGACGAGCGTCAGCAGCTCGATGACGTGGTGAGGGGGTTGGGGCTGTCGCCCCGGGATGAGCAGGTCGCCGCGCTCATCGAAAAAGAGTTCCAGAAGCCCGGCAACCTCACGGACATCGTCAGCAAGATTGAAGTCCGTGAGCTGCGGGTCTCCCTGCTGCGCATGCTCATCGAGGTGGCGTGCGCCGACGGAGAGATCGCGACCGAGGAGCGTGCGGCCGTGAAGGACGCCGCCAAGGCCTTCGGCTTCGACGTGGCGTCCGCCGATGAGCTCATCGGCTGGACGCTCGATTCAATCAAGCTCGAGCAGCGCGAGCAGGAGATCATGGCGAAGCTGCTGTGAGGCGGTGAAGCGCGTCCGGCATCTTCTGAAGCCTGGCAATCCCGACGGGTTGCCAGGCTTCTTGTCTTTTCCGCCCCTAGCGTCCGAGCCGGGCCGCCAGCTCGAGCCGGGCCGCCACGGCCAGCGCATCCGCGCGGTTGTTCTCCACGTCCGTCGAGTGGCCCCGCACCCAATGCCAGGTCACCTGATGGGCCCGGACGGCGTCCAGCAGCTCGCGCCACAGGTCCGCGTTGGACACGGGCTTCTTCGCCGACGTGCGCCAGCCATTGCCCTGCCACGCGTCCAGCCACTTCTCCTCGAAGGCGTTGCACACGTACTTCGAGTCGGTGAACACCTGGACGCGGCACGGCATCTTCAGGGCCTTCAGCGCGATGAGCGCCGCGGTCAGCTCCATCCGGTTGTTGGTGGAGTCCGCTTCCGAGCCCTGGAGCTCCTTGCGGTAGTCCTTGCGCTCGGGAGCGATGAGGATGGCGCCCCAGCCTCCCAGGCCGGGGTTCGGCGAACAGGCACCGTCGCAGTAGATGTGGACCAGGGGGAGCGCCATGGAACGCGCACCCTATCCCATCCGCGCGACGGCGCCTGACCTGGACGCTGTGAGCGCCGTCGCGCTATGGCATGCGCACCATGTCCGCCCAGACGTCGCCCCAGGAAATCACCGCGCAAGTGCGCGAGCGCATCGTCAGCCTCGCCCGGGAGGGCGGCTACTTCGACGCGGTGCTGAACGCGGGCGCGGAGCTGGACCGGCTGAAGCACTACCTGCGCATGCTCGCGGGCCAGGTGCCCGCGCCCCCTGCCCGGCCCGAGCAGTCCCCCACCATCTTCCCCCCGTTCCCCGGCCTGGACGAGCACCCGTGGCGCGACCCGCCGCCCCCGGCCGCGCAGGCGCTGGAGGGCTGCCTGGCCGCAGTGACGCGCGACCTGGAGCGGCTGGAGAACGCGGACCTGCTGCACTACGACTCCGGCATCGTCGGCACGGGCCGCTGGTCCGTGCACCCCATCTACTTTGGCGGCGAGCGCACCGACCGGCTCTTCTGGCCCCAGCTCGCCATGGAAGAGACGGCCGCGGCGGTGCGGTCGCTGGATGGCGAGTGCACCGGCTTCCCGCTGGCGGACGTGCTCTTCTCCTCGCACGCACCCGGCACCACGCTGACGCCGCACTGCTCGTGGGACGGCTTCCGGATGCGGCTGCACCTGGGGCTCAAGGTGCCGGAGGGCTGCGGCATCCGCGTGGGGACGGAAGCGCGGCACTGGCAGCCGGGCCGCGTGCTCACCTTCCATGACTCCTTCGAACACGAAACCTGGAACCGGGGCACCGAGCGCCGCGTGGTGCTCATCGCCGACTGCTGGCATCCCGGCCTCACCCTGCCCGAGCGCGAGGCCCTGCTCGGCCTCACGCGCAAGTTCGAGGTCCGCGCGCTGCTCGCCCAGCTGCGCGTGCCCGAAGCCATGTCCGAACCCCTCCTCGTCCGCTTCGCCGAACAGGAACGCACGGACGCCCAGGTGCGCCGCTTCTGGCGCATGTGAGCGCGTCCCGGAAGGCACGCCATGAACAAACTTCCACAAAAGCCATTGGACGCTCCGGCGCGGATGGCTCGCGCCCTTGTCTCGCTGGACGGCGTGTCCGTGGGGGATGCCTTTGGCGAGCGGTTCTTCGGCGCGCATGAGCTCGTGCAGCCCTGGGTGGCGGAGCGCATCCTTCCCCGCGCGCCGTGGGCGTACACCGACGACACGGAGATGGCGCTGTCCGTCGTCCAGGTGCTGGAAGACCACGGCCACGTGGACCCGGACGCGCTCGCCGACCTCTTCGCGAAGCGCTACCGCCGCGACAAGAACCGCGGCTATGGCGGGACCGCGCACGACATCCTGTGGAAGCTGGGGCTGGGATTGCCGTGGCGTGAAGTGTCCGGAGAGGTCTTCGAAGGCCAGGGCTCCATGGGCAACGGAGCGGCCATGCGCGTGGCGCCCCTGGGGGCGTACTTCGCGGGAGACATGAGCCGGGTGGTGGCGGAAGCGCGCGCGTCAGCGGAGGTGACGCACCTGCACCCGGAGGGACAGGCGGGAGCGATTGCCATCGCGGTCGCCGCCGCGTGGGCCTGCCAGGAACCGGAAGCGCGCGGCTCCATGAAGGAGCTCTTCGACACGGTGCTGGACTGCACGCCCGCCGGGGCCACGCGGCAGGGATTGGAGAAGGCCCGGACGTGGCCTCTGGAGGCCAGCCCTTCGTCCGCGGCGCGCACGCTGGGCAGCGGCCAGAAGGTCCTCTCCGAGGACACCGTGCCCTTCGCCGTGTGGTGCGCGGCAAGACACCTCGACTCCTACGAGGAGGCGCTCTGGTGCACGGTGGCCGGGTTCGGAGACCGGGACACCACCTGCGCCATGGTGGGCGGAATCGTCGCCCTGAGCGCGGGGCACGCCTCCATTCCCCCGGCATGGCTCTCCGCCCGGGAGCCCCTGCGCCGGAGGGTGTGACGCGGACTTCCTGCCGCCCTGTCCATCATTGGAAGCCCGCCTGCTTCAGAACCTTCGCGATGGCGGGGCTCCGGTCCGCCTGCTTTCGTAGGAGATCCGTGTCCATGCCATTTCGCCCCGAGCCCTCGATGCGGACTCCCCCCGCGAGGAGCGCCTGGAGAACCCGCACCGCCTCCGCTTCCGGACAAGCGGCGTCCACGCGCAGGGCCTGGGCGTAGAGATACCCACCCGGATGGCTGGCGATGGCCTGTGCAGTCATCTTGCTCAGCAACAGCGAGACGGCCTCCGCGCTACAGCCGTTGACCGCGAACTTGAGAGGTGTGGTGTTGAAGCGCTCGACGTCGGTGCTCGCCCCGGCCTTGAGCAGCAGCTTCACGAGCTCGGGGTTGCCCTTGTCCTTCTGGAGCCGCTCCGTCGCGGCGAGCAGCGGACGATCGTTGTCGAAACGGTTCCCGTTTGCATTCGCCCCCGCCTTCAACAGGACCCGGACCACCTCCGTGTGTCCATTTTGCGTGGCCCTCAGCAGAGGTCCGCGTGATTCACCTGTCCTTCCATTGGCGGAAGCGCCCATTTCAAGGGTCCGCGTCACCTGAGGGAGCAGTCCCGCTTCGGCGAGCGGGGTGAGGGGAGGCCGGACTCCCGCGTCCAGCAGCGCGTCGACGAGGGAGACCTGACGTTCGTACAGCGCCATCTCCACGGACTCCTGGAGTTGGTTGTCCCAGCCGCGGGTCTTCTGCGTGGGGACGCCCGCGGACAGAACGGCTTGAAGCAACGGCGTGTCCTTGTGGGCCAGGGCCGTCAGCACCGTGTATTGCAGAATGCCGTCCGAAATCCGTCCCTTTCCCTGCCGGGCAAGGAGGGCCACCTGGGGCGTCGCGCGTGCCTGCACCGCGAGAAGGAAGTCGGCCTCCAACAGGCAGGAGCCGGGAGCCGAGACGCCGGAGGACACCAACCGCGCCTCCACGCGCTTCAACTTGCCGTAGCGGGCGAAGCACACCGCGTTCCAGCCCGGCGGAGGCCAGTAGTGGTCATGTCTGGGAACGATCAGCAGCGGATCCGCTCCGACCTCCAGCAGGAGGTTCGCGGACTTCTCGCTTCCCGCTTCACACGCCACCATCAGGGGGGACTGGAGATGGGGATCGTGGATGTCGTCCGTGTCGTTCCGGGACTGCCCCTTCTTCAAGAGCTCGCGCAAGGTCTCGACGTCGTCGGCGGCGAGCGCCCGCATCATCGGGGGCCGGTAGGGCATGACGGAGGTCGCGTGGCTCGTCCATGCGGCCAGGGAGGCCGCACCGAGTACCGCGCGGAACAGCAAACGCAGGGAGCGCGAGATCATGGGCACGTGAAAGAGGCTAGGGGCTCAACAGCTTCTGCAAGCGGGCATCCTTCGTCCGCAGCATCAGGGTTTCCAGGCACTGCTTCCGGGGCGACTGGCGCCCCCGGCCCGCGGGTTCATACAAACACCCCAGCAGGTCCAGGTCGAACGCGGTGAAGGGCGCGATGCTCGCCGCCTGCCGCAGCTCCTTGACGTCGGTTCGGCCCAGGACGTCGTGGGCCCACCTCCAAAGACAGAGGCGGACCGAATCCGCCGCGCCCAGCACCTCCAGGCATTGGCCCGGGCGCTTGATGCTCGCGGGGACGTCGCTTGTGTTCCCGGAGGGCCCTTCCGGGCGGGCGCCCTGGTAACGGATGCGGGGCCGGGACCTGGTGACTTCACAGTCCTCGGGGCAGTTGCAGCGCTGCTCCCGGGCATCACAGACACCGTCGCCACAGCGCAGGCACATGGGCACGTCGGTGGACTTCGCCTGGGGCTCGCAGGTGCCCTCGGACGGCAGGGCGCCACAGCGGGCCACCAGCCCCTCGCAGCACGGCTCCGCCAGTCCACGAGTTCCCTCTGAACCACAGACGCGGTCACTGGGACGGTTGTGCCGGCTGGCGCAGAACCGCTGGCCGTCGCAGTAGGTCAGCCGGATGCAGCTGTCCGCGAAGTCCCCGCATCGTTCGGGAGAGAGGCCGTCGCACCAGACATCCGCGTACGGTTCGGTGGATGCCTTGACGGGCATCCCCGAGTCAGGCGCTGGCGCGGCGGCAACAACTGGAGCAGCGGCGTTCGAAGCCACTTCCTCTGGCGGCGTGGACTCGGAGCGGCGGGAGCACGCCACCTGCATCCCCAAGAGGGTGAGCACGAGCAGCAGGCTGACGCGCAAGCCGTGCTTCCAGGGAAGAGCCGCGCACGTCGCGAGGGGAAGGAGGGCTTTCCGATGGACAGACATTCCAGCATTCAACCTGAAGGCGCTGGAAGATGGCAGGCCCACCTCTGGCCACAAGGAAGCCACCACGATGGAGGAGCCGCATCCGGTGAAGCCTGCGGCTAGATTCGGCTCCGTGAGCGCCTTCCCGACCACCCTCCCCTCCGTTGAAGCCATTCCCTTGCGCGGAGGGCCCGCGCTGCGCTGGGGCGTGCTCGCGCCGGGCCGCATCGCGGGGGGCTTCGTCTGGGCCCTGCACCGGCACACCGACCAGCGCGTCCACGCAGTCGCCTCGCGGGACCCCGAGCGCGCCCAGCGCTTCGCCTCGCAATACGGCATCGCGCGCGTCCACGCGTCCTACGAGCAGCTTGTCACCGACCCCGACGTCGACATCGTCTACGTGGCGTCTCCCCACAGCGAGCACAAGCGACAGGCCCTGCTCGCCATCGCCGCCGGCAAGCACGTCCTCGTGGAGAAACCGCTCGCGCTCGACGCGGACGAGGCCCGCGACATCGCCCGGGCCGCTCGCGCCGCGGGCGTCTTCGCCATGGAGGCCCTGTGGTCGCGCTTCCTTCCCCAGACGCTGCTCATCGAACAGCTGCTGCGCGATGGCGTGCTTGGGGACATCCAGCTCGTCATGGCGGACTTCGGTGGGCGCTTCGACTTCGACCCCGAAGGCCGCGTCTTCAATCCCGCGCTCGGCGGGGGCGCGCTGCTGGACATCGGCATCTATCCCATCTGGCTCGCGCACTTCGTGCTGGGTCCGCCCCCGCATGTGCACGCCACGGGCTCCCTCACCCAGACGGGCGTGGACGGACAGGCGGCCCTCGTCCTCACCTACCCCGCGGGGGCCCAGGCGCTGCTGCACACCACCCTCTTCGCGGAGACGCCCCAGGAGGCCGTCATCGCGGGGACGCACGCGCGCCTCCAGCTCGACTCGCGCTTCTTCACGCCCGGCGGCTTCACGTTGAAGGCCGCCAGGTCGGACGAGCGGCTGCGCTGGACCGACCCGTCTGGCATCCACGGCAGCGATGGGCTCGCGTGGCAGGCCGCCGCGGTCGCACGACACATCGCGGAAGGGCACAGGGAATCTCCCCTGCATCCGCTCGAGCGCAGCATCGCGCTGCTCGAAACCATCGACGCGGCGCGTGGCCAATTGGGCGTTGTCCACCGCGCCGCGCCACATGACGTGGCGCGCAAGGAATAACGGGAAAGGAAACAAGACCCGGATTCCTGTGACCTGAATTGTCACAAATAGCAGACGTCAATCATTGTCATCCCCCGGCCCGCGAGGGTTTGGGCGTCATGGTCTGTGCGTTGCAGACGGCTGGCCTCCGCTGTCCACACCCCAAGGAGGCACGGATGTCGATGACGCGCGCAGGGATGTTCATGGGCCGGTTGCTGACGGCCACGATGTTGGGAGTTTTCGCGGGCTGTCAGGCGGAGCCCTCGCAGGGTTCGGCGCCCGGCGCCACGGAGCAGGAGGTCGCGGCGGCGAGGAACTGTGTGCAGCGCTTCCCGGGCGTCACCCACTGCGCCACGGGCAACGCGACGCTGAAGTCCACCGAGCGGGGCCTGGAGGCCACCGGGCTGACCCAGCTGGGCCAGGACGGCGTCGTCGGCGCCGTGGGCCATGCGGAAGCCTGGCGGCAGAAGGCCGTCATCGACCTGGGGGCTGGCAACGAGGGCGTGACCTACTACGGCCGCAACGCGGACCAGGTCATCAGCACCATCACCCTGGCTCCGGAGCCGGGCGTCCCGGGCGGGATGCGGCTGCTGCCCACGTTCACCGGGAGCCCGGGCGGCTCCGCCTACTCCATCACCGTGCGCGACCACGGCCAGCCGGTGGCGATGATGCTTCCGCACCGCTGGTGGGAGATGACCTCCGTGCAGATCTGGGCGTACCTGGACCGCGAGCGCCACCCGGATTGGTACTTCTTCCGCGTGGTTGGCGGCGGCACGGGTGAGGGCACCGAAGGCGCCTGCGGCTGGCGCGTGCGCTTCCAGGAGGGGGCGTTCCAGGTCACCCTGGAGGACGGCCGCCAGGTGACGGGCGATGAGATTGAGTTCGTGGAGCAGCTCGCGGACGGCGCCTACCCCTACTCGTCCTTCACGCACATCGGCATGACGGGCGCGGTGGACAAGGTCACCGTCCTGGAAGAGGTCGTGACCCTGAACACGAAGTGATGTCCCCGGGGCCCGCGTCCGGCGCGGACGCGGGCCCGCTGTTATGGTCCCGCCGCGGAACGCCGGGACCACTCCCATCCCCCGGCCCACGCTCGGAGGATGTCATGGGATTCCTGCGGCCCCACGCTGAACGCATCTACGCGCTGCTCCGGATCATGGCCGGACTGATGTTCATGCAGCACGGCCTGCAGAAGCTCTTCGGCCTGTTCGGCGGTGTCCCGGCCGGTGCACCGCCGTTCATCGTCTACGGCGCGGGCACCATCGAGTTCCTGGGCGGAGTGCTCGTCGCGCTCGGGCTGTTCGCCGGGCCCGCGGCGTTCATCTCCAGCGGCACGATGGCGTTCGCCTTCTTCATGGGGCACGTGGTGCCCAACGGGGGCAACATGATCCCCATCGCGAACCAGGGCGAGCTCGCGGCGCTCTACTGCTTCGTCTTCCTCTACATCGCCGCGCACGGCTCGGGCATCTGGAGCGTGGACGCCGCGCGCCGGGGCACACCTCGCGCTTGATTGGCCGCCCGCTTTAAGGCGTCCGTCGAGGGGCCAACGTCTCCGCCCACGTTCGGTCCGGCCCCTGAAGCGCGTGTGGTAACGAACGCGCTTGATGAGCTCCTCGATCCGCCCGCACGCGATGGCCTCCAGCGCTTCTCAACCGCCGGAGGCGTCCCACCGTGCGGCCTCGGAGGAGCCCTTCATCCAGCAGGGCGGCGACATGGGCGCCCTGATGCGGGCCCATGACTGGTCCACGAACTCGCTGGGCCCGCTGGAGCACTGGCCGCAGTCCCTGCGGACGTCCGTCAGCACGATGCTCCGCTCGCCCTACCCCATCATCCTCTTCTGGGGCCCCGAGCTGCGGATGCTCTACAACGACCCGTTCCGGCCCATCCTGGGGGCGAAGCATCCCCAGACGCTGGGGGCGCGCGGGAACGAGGCGCTCGTCGAGGAGTGGGCGCAGCTGGGACCGCTGATCCAACGGGCCCAGGACACGGGCGAGCCCATCTACATCGAGGACGGGAACGTCAACTTCGCGCGCCGCCCCGGCGGCCTGCGGGAGGAGTCCTACTTCACCTGGTCCTACAACCCGACCATCGGCGAGTCGGGGGAGATCGCCGGCCTCTTCGCCATCGCGAGTGAGACGACGCGGCAGGTGGTGGGCGACCGCCGGCTGGGCATCCTCCGGGAGCTGTCCATCCGGATGGCCCTGGACAAGAAGGTCGAGCAGCTCTTCCGCTCGCTGGAGGAGGTCCTCTCCCAGGCGGCGTACGACGTGCCCTTCGCGCTGCTCTACGTCGTCAAGGCGGACCAGGCGCGCCTGGTCAGCTGCGCGGGCCTGGAGCGCGGGGCGGCCGCCGCGCCGGTGACGCCCGCGGCGGATGACGCGTCCACCTGGCCGCTCGCGAGCGTCGCGGGGTCGCGGCAGGAGGTCCTCCTGGAGGACCTGGCCCAGCGCTTCGGTCCGCTGCCCGGCGGCCCCTGGCCCGAGCCCACCACCCGCGCCCTGGTCCTTCCGGTGCCCATGGGCGCGGACACCGAGACCACGGCGGTGCTCGTGGCCGGCTTGAGCCCCCTGCGCGCGCTGGACACGGAGTACCGCGGCTTCCTGCAATTGCTGGCGCGGCAGCTCGCCGCCGGCATCACCAGCGCCCGCGCCTACGATGAGGAGCGGCAGCGGGCCGAGGAGCTGGCCCGTCTGGACGCGGCCAAGACGGCGTTCTTCAGCAATGTCAGCCACGAGTTCCGCACGCCGCTCACGCTCATCCTCGGCCCTGTCGAGGACGCGCTGACGAAGACGCCGCGGGCGTTGGAGGGTGAGTCGCTGGAGCTCGTGCGCCGCAATGCCTTGCGGCTCTACAAGATGGTCAACACCCTGCTCGACTTCTCCCGGATGGAAGCGGGACGGGCCCAGGCCACCTACGCGCCCGTGGACCTGTCTGCCTTCACCACCAGCCTGGCGAGCGCCTTCCGCTCCGCGGTGGAGAGCGCGGGCCTGCGGCTGGAGGTGGACTGCCCGCCCCTGCCCGAGCCCCTCTACGTCGACCCGGAGATGTGGGAGAAGGTTGTCCTCAACCTGCTCTCCAACGCGGTGAAGTACACCCACCACGGGGAGATCCGCGTGAGCCTGCGGTGGGAGGACGCGCAGGCCGTCCTGCGCGTCGAGGACACCGGGGTGGGCATCCCCGAGGAGGAGCTGCCGCGCGTCTTCGAGCGCTTCTACCGCGTCCGCGTCACCCAGGGCCGCAGCCATGAGGGGACGGGCATTGGCCTGGCGCTGGTGCAGGAGCTGGTGAAGATGCACGGGGGCCAGACCCACGTGACGAGCCAGCTGGGCACGGGCACCACCTTCACCGTGCGGCTGCCACGCGGAACGGCCCACCTGCCCCCGGAGCGCGTCGAGCGCACGCCGCCGCAGGTCCCGCTGCCTTCGGGCGCCGCGCTCTTCGTCGAGGAGGCGCGCCGCTGGTCCACGGACGCCCCCTCCCTGGACACCGGGCCCACGTCCGAGACCTCCGCGCCGGACGGCGCCCCGGAGCTCGCGCGCTCCCGCATCCTCCTGGTGGACGACAACGCCGACCTGCGCACCTACGTCACGGGGCTGCTCAAGCACGCCTTCCAGCACGTGGAGACCGCCAGGAACGGGCAGGACGCGCTGGAGCAGGCGCGCGTCCGGCCGCCGGACCTCATCCTCTCCGACGTGATGATGCCGGTGCTGGACGGCTTCGGCCTGGTGCGCGCGCTGCGCGCCGACGAGCGCACGCGCGCCATCCCCATCATCCTGCTGTCCGCGCGAGCGGGCGACGAGGCCACGGTGGAGGGCCTGCAGAGCGGCGCGGATGACTACCTGGTGAAGCCCTTCTCCGCGCGCGAGCTGCTGGTGCGGGTGCGCACCCAGCTGGACATGGCCCGCGTGCGCCGGGAGGTGGTCCGCAACGAGGTGGAGCGGGATTCGCTGCGCGAGTCCGTGCGGACGCGGGACGACTTCCTGCGCCTCGTCAGCCACGAGCTGCGCACGCCCGTGAGCGCCCTGTCGCTCAACATCCAGTCCCTGGTGCGCTCCCTGGACGTCCCCGCCGCGGACGCCACCTCCGAAGCCACCCGGCTCAAGGCACGGACCACGGAGAAGCACCTCCACCGCCTGTCGCGGCTGGTGGGGCAGCTGGTGGACGTGTCGGAGTTCGTCACCGGGCCGCTGGACCTGTCGCGGGAGGCGGTGGACCTGGCGGAGCTGGCGGCCACCGTCGTGGCGCAGGCGAAGGAGAAGGCGCTTCGCGCGGACTGTGTCCTCACCCTGGAGGCGCCCCTTCCGGTGGTGGGACGGTACGACCGGGCGAGGCTGCACCAGCTGCTCGACAGTCTGGTGGACAACGCCCTCAAGTTCGGGGCCGGCAGGCCCGTGGAGGTCGCCGTGGCGCGCGCGGAGGGCCGCGTGAGCCTCACGGTCCGGGACCACGGCGCGGGCATCGGGCCGGAGGACCAGGAGCGCGTCTTCGGGCGCTTCGAGCGCGGCGTCCCCGCCAACCACCACGGCGGCTTCGGGCTGGGCCTGTGGATGGCCCGCCACATCGCGGAGGCCCACGGGGGGTGTATCCACCTGGCGGCCACGGAGGGGGGCGGCGCCACCTTCACCACGGTGCTGCCGCTGGAGGACCCTGCCGGAGGATGACCTCCGGTCGCTGGAGCACGGCCCCCCCAGCTGTGCTAATCCCGCGCTGGCCGCAAGGCCGTGTCACCCTCCTCCAGCCCGGAAGACATCCATGGCAGGCAGCAGCCTGATTGCGCTCATCGACGACATCGCCACCATCCTGGATGACGTCTCCATCCTGACGAAGGTCGCGGCGAAGAAGACGGCGGGCGTGCTCGGGGACGACCTGGCGCTCAACGCGCAGCAGGTGACGGGCGTGAACGCGGACCGCGAGCTGCCCGTGGTGTGGGCGGTGGCGAAGGGCTCGCTGGTCAACAAGGCCATCCTGGTGCCGGCGGCGCTGGCCATCAGCGCGCTGGCGCCCTGGCTGGTGACGCCGCTCCTGATGGTGGGCGGCGCCTTCCTGTGCTTCGAGGGCTTCGAGAAGCTGGCGCACAAGTTCCTGCACAGCAAGGAAGAGGACGAAGCGCATCACGCCGAGCTGCGCGAGGTGCTGACGAACCCGAACGTGGACCCGGTGGCCCTGGAGAAGGACAAGATCAAGGGCGCGGTGCGCACGGACTTCATCCTCTCCGCGGAGATCATCGCCATCACGCTGGGCACGGTGGCGACGGTGGACTTCGCCACCCGCGTATCCGTGATGGTGGGCATCGCCCTCATCATGACCGTGGGCGTGTACGGGCTGGTGGCGGGCATCGTGAAGCTGGATGACGCGGGGCTGTATCTCAGCCGCAAGAGCGGGGGCTTCGCGCGAGGCCTGGGCGCGGGCATCCTGCGCACGGCGCCGTGGCTGATGAAGTTCCTCTCCGTGGCGGGGACGGCGGCCATGTTCCTGGTGGGCGGCGGCATCCTCGTGCACGGCATCTCCAGCCTGCACCACGCGGAGGAGTCCTTCTCCGCCTGGGCCGGGCGCGTGCCGGGCGTGGGAAACATCCTGGGCGGCCTGGCCCCCATGCTGCTCAACGCCGCGGTGGGGCTGGGCGCTGGCGCCGTGCTGCTGCTGCTCTTCACCCTGGGCCAGAAGCTGTTCAAGGGCCGGGGCGCGAAGAAGTAGCGCGCGTTCGAGCGAAGTCCGCGTCTGGCACGCTCGCGACGGCGATGGGCAGTGGGCTGCTATCGTGCGCGGATGGAGAACGCATCAAGAACGCAGCAGGGCGGGAGCAACCTCCGGCCTGAAGCCAGGCCGTATACCTGGTCACGGCTCACGGATGATCAGCGCAGAGTGGCACGAGACATCCACGCCTGGCTCGTCGACTATCTCGCGGAGTCTCCCGAGCCTGGACCGTCAGGCGATGAATCGATCCTGGGTTGGAGCCTCGATCAGGCACGCCATTCGAATGTCCTGCTGATCGACGGGGGGCGCGGCAGCGGGAAGACCAGTGTCATGCTCTCGCTGCTGGACCTGTGGAAAGGCCTGTTTGAGAAGACCGTCGTTCCTGCGTCCTCTGACTGGAAGGACCTTCAGCCGGAGCTGGATGCCCTCAACGGAAGCCTCATTCCCGTAGCGGTCTTGGACCTCCAGCCGATTCCGCCCTCGACGTCCTTAAGGACCTGGATCGCGGGACGGCTTGTGGCGCTCGCCCAGAGCGCCGAGGCTCACCAGCCCATCTCCAAAGAGAGCATCGCGAAAAAGCCCATCTGGACTCCCGCCGATGAGCACGAGGCGCCCTGGCGGAAAGCCTGGCGCAAACTGCTCAATGACGCGGCCGCAGGCTGGCATGACCTTGGGGCGGACCGCAGGAAGATCGATCCTGAGTCTCTCGCCGTGGAGCTGGAGGAAGCCGAACTCGCGCGCAGCTCCATCGTCACGCATTGGCGGGCCTTCGTTGACCAGGTCGTCAAAGCCGTGGGCGAGGCCCGTCCCTCCGCCAGCCCCAATGCTCGCATCATCATCCCCATCGACGACGCGGACATGAACCCTCGGCGCTGCGTGGAGCTGCTGGAACTGCTGCGAACCTTGTGGCACCCCAGAGTCGTCTTCCTGCTGACCGGCCACTCCGACCTGTTCCTGAAAACCTTGACCCTCCACTTCCTGGGCATCTTCCGAGCTCAGCTGGGAGGCAGCGCCACGACGGAACGGGAACGGTCCATCCTTGAAGACCAAGAGCCAACAGCGAACGACCTGTCCCTCCAGACCTACGACAAGGTGCTACCTCCGCGTCAACGCTTCGCGCTGAACACCCTGTTGCCAATGGAGCGGGTCCGGTTCCTCTCGGATATTCTTGAAACAAAGGTCTTCAGCAACACCTGGCCGACTGGCGTTTCGACGCTGCGCGGCTACTTCGAACACAATCCCTACGTCCATGGTGCGCTGCCGGATCGGCTTCGCGGCCTTCAGGGCTTGATCCAACGCTGGAACTCGCTCCGGGCCGGGAAGGATGGAGTTGGGACGCCCGTGTATGAGCTCTGGCGTGAGGCCCTGCTTACGGACCGCTACCGGCTCCCCATGGACCACGCGCAATGGTTGACCTCGCTCGTGGGCCTGGAAGACGGGCATCTCCAACTCCAGCATACGGACTGGCGGATCCAACGTCGGCCCAGCAAGGCTGTGCAACTCCAGATCCAGGAGTCAACACACTCTCTCCAGTTCATGGAGGCCGTGGGGTTTGACTGCGTCCTGCCTTTTGCTGAGAAGAACAACACACTGCCATCCCGGCTGAACGCGGCGCTGCTCCTGGCTGTGGACGTCTACCTCCAGGACAGGGGTGAGAGCATCGAGCAGTCGTCGGTCATCCCCCGGGGGCACGAGCACGCGTTGGTCATGAACAAGCTGACCCTGTTGAGGGAAACCAGCACCGTCGTCGCGAACATCCTGAACCCAGGGCAGCCTGCGCCATCCGCCTCGTTCACGACCTGGATTCTCCCCGATTGGCGAACCGTGCTCGAGGCCGCCCTCTTCGATCATCACTGGAATGCGGCGTTGAAGCATCAGAGTACATCCAGGGAGCAGCGGGTTGATTCCATGGCCTATGCGTTCCTATGGACCGTCCTGGCCACTGCGGGCAAAAAACCCAGTGCTCCAGCGCCTTCCAAGAACACCGTGGACTGGAAAGCCATCGCGAACGACCTTGTGAGCGAAACCACCCGACTATTTGAATCCCCCCGGCGCACCGACCACGAGGAGCGCCTTTATCAGTGGTTGATGGGAAGGGCGATTCTGCTTTCAGCTCCAGAGTCGGGAATGTTTCCCAAGTCCGCGAATGCATTGCTTGAGGCGTGGCTTACCCGGATTGAGCACGAACCGGCCCCTTTGAAACAAGAAGCCCTCCAGGCCGCTCGCAATGAGCGACAAGCCCAACTCTCGCGCATCGACCGTCAATACAAGTCCCCCAATGACGTCATGTTTGAGATCGATGCGGCCTTTCCTCATCATGACTGGGCACGACTCCTGGAAATGTGGGATGCGACCAAGGACATGTCCATCCAAAAGCGTCTAAGCAACGAGCTTTCAAGCCTATCTGTCGATGGCCGCAGGCGTACGAACTCAAACATAAGAAATGTAAGAGACTACGCAAACGTTCTTGACCTCAGCATCCCTGTCACTCCCAGCTTCACTGCCCAAAGTCGCGAAGCCCTGGAACGGATTCGAGACATGGGATCTCGAACCCACAGCGCAATCCTATGGCTCTGGAATAGATTGGTGGATGAGTTCGAACCTCAGAACAACAAGCTACGAAAATGGATCACGCCGACCGATGCGGGTGGAAAACTAAATGTTCAGCTCCCTCCCGAACTCAGAAATCGCCTGAACTCATTCGACGTCCTACAAACGCGAGTTGAGAAGGCAGTCAATCTTGAGCCCCCCGGGATGAGCCTTTACCTCTACCAGGTGACGACCCCCAAACCCGCGGATGCCTTACAACAGTTCCTGATCCTGGCTCACGATGTTGTTTTTGACAGTCAAGACACTCAGGCCCGCCCCTTCAATTCGAGTCCCCCAAACGCGAAGATGTTCATCAGCATCCCGCATGCGGATACAGAGGTACTCTATGATGGGAAGCTTGTGCGCATGGGGTGGCCGGCGCCAAGGTGGCGGACCTTCGTAGACTGGAAGAATGAAACACAAAGCTTGACCGACAGCTTCGATGCCCTCAAGACACTCCTAGAGGATGACCCTTCTCTTGCATTTTCCAAGCTTCTGCACGCAAGCTGCCTAGATATTGTTCTACAGGTCAGCCGGAGTGTAAATCAAAGCATGAAGACCCAGGTTCATGCCGATCCACTAAGCCAGGGATTTCTTCGCTGGTATTATTCTGGCTCCTCACTCCGCTCAAACCAGCCTTCACCAGATGCGCCCCCTCAAGGGGAAGCTGCCCTGCTCTATCTGAATTGGGTGCATTGGGCCGTCCCCCTCTTCGCCACTCCGGAACTCGGGCTTGATCCAGAGTACGCGCGAGCAATGCTTGCGGGCCTCTTGGGAGCCGACCGGGCTCAGTTTGAAGGAAACCCCAATCGCAAGCTGCCGAAGCAAAGCGTTGACACCTCCGCGAATTTTCGAGCAATGCGTCGTGAGTGGGCCAGGCATTGTCTCAACACCTCGGACCCCCGGCTTGAGAACACGAATCCACGCCTGTTCCTCCAAGACGTGGACACAAAGCATCGGGGTCATCCTTGGCATGAGGTGTTTGGGAAGGATTCCGAAGATCCGTCATGAATCCCGGAGTTCGTTCTAAACATCTCGCGGCTGAGACGCTTGCGTGGCCCATCGCGTCCCTGAGTTCCTTCCGGCTGGGGTTGCTCCAGCTTGAACGCATGGACTCCGGAACGCTCCATCCCGCGTCCTCCAAGCTCGCTGATGACCTGAGCCACCACCTCAAGCCCCTGGCGCGAGGTGGGTCACTGGAAGTCTTGACCCAGCTCAGAGAGGCTCTTTGGTTCGAAGAGGTCGAGTGGGTCTCGCCACGCTCCAGCCAATGCCGCGTGTCCCTACATTCCTTCCTCATGCGGCAAGCCCAGGCGCGGCTGGAGTTCAGCGGGCCGCGCGTGTGCCTGCGCATCTCGCCCGGCCTCTCCCTTGCGGAGGCCGTGCACCACTGGCGGTGGACCTCCCTCTCGCTGCCTGGCGACGTGCTCATCGCCGCCCATGCGGCGGCGACCGGCCAGGAGCCCCCTGCGGACAGCGTGAGCTTGGGCGCGCCCGAGCTGGATGGTTTCTTCTCGGAGACAGAGCTCGCCCAGACACATCTCCATCTCGGCGCTGCCATCCCCTTCGAACGGCTCTGGACCCACCTCATGGCCGGGATTGCAAGCCAAGACCTTCTCCCCGGCGACCTCAAGGGAACAGCGGGGTTTGTCGACACGCGTGAGTTCCTCTGCTGGCTCGTCACCGCGGCGCTCGCTCGACTCTCGCTCGGCTCGTTCCTCTTTCACCTGGAGCAGGGCCAGGCCCAAGACCTGGGCTCGTTCTTGCCGGGACTCGCGAAGCGGACCCGGCCCCCCCAGGTCTTCCTCGGAGCCATGAGTGCGCTTTCGCAGGGCAAGGACCCTGTGTCCTTCGCGGAGGCGAGGCGGCTGCTGCGCACATTGCAAGGGCAGCCGCCGGAGCGATTACAGGGAGATCCATTGGAGGTCCTGGAGCAGCGCGATCCGCTGTTCGAATGGCTGGGGCTTGCGCCCACTCTTCCCGAAACGCGCTTGATTGCCCGCTCCTTCCGATACCTTCGGACATCCCCAGCGGACAAAGGTTTCGCCTCCCTCTTCTGGCAGTACCTGCGAATCCGGAACCTCACCTACCGGCATCTGGTCCTCGCTCCGGGAACAGGGGGCCTCGACTGGTTCTCCACGCACTTCCGGAACATCTCGCCCTTGCGCAAGGGGATGGATGAGCGCACCCGTGTCTGCTCCGCCCTGGAGATGGATTCACGAGGTGCGCGACTCGCATCCCTGGAGGTTCGCACGTCCCCCAGCGCACACTGGGGTGACATCCGGAACCTCGCGCGCGAGGTTAAGGCCGCGCCCTTCCGCCGCGAGGAACCCGTCGCGCGGGCGCTCGTGCTGCACTTCATCAAGGAAACGCATACATCCCGTCCGGACAAGCTTCCGAACGCGGATCCTCGCCAGCGCGCGCATGGGTGCCGCTTCGGCTCCTATTTCCATGCGCGGGAGCAGGAGGTTCTCGCCATCGAGACCGTCCTGCGGCGACATCCCCGACTGCTCCAGGTCCTCCGGGGGATGGATGTCTGTCACCTTGAGCTCGCGGTGCCAACCTGGGTGTTCGTGCCACTCCTTCAGCGGGTTCGGCAGGCCTCGGCGCGGGTCGCGGAGAGCAGCGGCGGCGGGCTGCGCGCGCTGGGGCTGACACTCCACGCAGGAGAAGAGTTTCGCAGGCTCAGCGAGGGGTTGCGCCACATCCATGAGCCCGTCGAGTTCCAGCTCCTTCAACGGGGCGACAGGTTGGGCCATGCCCTTGCGTTGGGGACAAAGCCGCGGGCATGGTGCCGCGACAACGCCGTCGTTCCACAGCCCAAGGAAGAGCATCTGGATGACCTGCTCTGGGAACTGGACCGCGTTGCCCATGACGACTGGCTCACGCCCAGAGGGCGGGCTCGCTACGTCAAGGAGCAAGCCACGCGACTGGGCGCCGAAATCTATGGAGGGTCGACCGCGCTGGTCGACCTGCGCCAGGCGCGCAAACTCAGAGGGGATGCGTACTTCCTGGCAACAGTTGGATACCCCTTCATGCGAAGCCATGAGCTCGCAAAACAATGGGGCCCTCCGGGAGAGTTGGCGGTTCGCTACCTCTCCGACTTCGCTGTTTACACCCGGGGGCGGCAACCGGAGCTCGTCACGGTGCATCCTACGGACGCCGCCATGCTGGAACGGACTCAACAGTTTCTTCGGAGCACCCTGGCAGCGTTGGAGATCACGATCGAAGCCAATCCGACGAGCAACATGCTTATCGGCGAAGTGGCGCTCGAGCACCATCCCATTTTCAGTCTCCAGCCTCTTCCTGGAAAGGCACGCAAGGGCGTCTCGAGCATCGCGGTGGCATTGGGAAGCGATGACCCGGTGACGCTCGCAACCTCTCTGCCGGACGAGTTCGCCTACTTGTACTTCGAGCTACTTAGAGCGGGGGTTTCTCGCCAGGAGGCGCAGAGCTGGCTGCGTCGGGTCGCCGAAGGCGGGATGCGCGCCCGCTTCACACATCAGCCGACGGGGCCAGGACCTCGCGCGCCGTAGGTGGGGTTGCAATAAACACGTAAATCGTGCAATCACGGCCCCGGGATGTCTTCACGAGTCCAGCAGAGGGGGAAGTTCCATGCGATTGCATTCATGGCTGCGGGGCAGCCTGGTCTTGTTGTGTCTGAGTTGTGGTCCCACGTCGCCGGAAGACGCTCCGGAGCCCGAGCAGGCCCGGGCGCGCACGCGGGCCGAGCAGCTGGTGGCGGAGCGCGGCTTCGACCTCCGGGACGTGTCCCTGGTACCGGACGCGAAGGGAGTGCGGCAGACGCTCCACTTCCGGGGCGTCCCCATCTGGGGATTGGAAGCGAAGACGGCGCTGGACCAGACCCTCTTCTCCAACGTCCGGTTCCAGCCCACGGGCGCGGTGGAGACGGAGGCCCGGTTCACCGAGGCGCAGGCCCGGGACGCAGCGCTCGCGGCCCTGAAGGACGCCACCGCGAAGGTGGAGTCCGCGCGGCTCGTGCTGCTGCCCACCGAGGTGCGCCAGCTGCGCAAGGGCGTGGCCCCGAGCATCACCGGTCCCCGGAACGCCGAGGACTTCGAGCGGGTGGTGACGGGCCTGCGGCTCATCTACCGGCTGAAGCTCTCCACGGGCGGAGATGCGCCGCGGCGGTGGAGCGCGCAGGTGGATGCGCGCTCAGGAGAGCTGCTGCGTCTGGAGCCGCTCGAGCACACGGGCGTGGCCGGGCAGTTCAAGAAGGCCGTGGGCACGGGCTACTACTCGGGGCGGATCTCCCTCGTCGTCTTCGCTGAGACCTTCAGCGGGCTCAACCGGCTGCGGGACAAGTACACCAACGACTACGAAGCCTATGTTTCGCAGGGGAGAGGCGGCACCTACGAGCTCTACCTCGGCACGGACGTGACCCTGGGCGACGGGCTCCTCTATAGCGGGGGCAACGTGCTCGGGACCAACGGCGAGACCGCGGCGGTGGACGCCTACCACGCCGTGGGCCTGTCGTGGTCCGTGTACGAGACCTTCCTGGGGCGCTCGGGCCCGACGGGAACCGGCAGGCCCTTCACGGTCCAGGTGCACGTGAACGCGGCGAACGCGTTCTATATGCCCGACGAGCTCGAGCCGACCGTCCGGTTCGGCTATCGCACCCTGGGCGTCAATCCCAAGACCCCCTTCACCACCACCGACGTCGTGGCCCACGAGCTGGCCCATGACTTCTTCGCCCGGGAACTGGCGGGAGATCCTTCGGATGTTCCGCCGAGCGGGTCGGAGCAGGCAGGGTTGAACGAGGGCACGGGGGACATCTTCGGCTTCGTCACGGAGCTGCTGCGCGACGCGAAGCGGGTGTCGTCCTCGTCGACGAACATCGACGGAGTGGTGCTGAAGCCCTCGAACCTCTCCGTCGCGGAGGAGACGGGGCTCGCGGCCCGCGACCTCCTGTCGCCCTTCTATTCCGAGTGGTTCGACACCATCGGGGACAGGGACGAGCACTACTCCGCGGGCCCCCTGAGCCGGATGTTCCTGCTGCTGGCCTATGGGTGCAGCCCCCAGACCCAGAGCCCGTGGCACTGCTACCTGGTGCCCGAGGGGTTCACCGGCCTGGGCGCCACCGAGGCGCTGCGCATCTGGGCGCAGGCGGTGCAGCTGATGCCGCTGGGCTCGGACTACCTCGACGCCCGCCAGGCGGCGCTCGCGGCGGCGACCGCGCGGGACGGCGTGTACGGAGGCCCCCGCATGAAGGCCGTGGCGCGGGCGTTCGCGGCCATCAACGTCGGCTACAAGCCGGACTCAGTGCCACCGCAGACGACCCTGAGCTGCCGGCAGGTGCAGCAGGACATCGAGTGCACCGGCACCATCACCGACGCCGAAGTTCCGGGGCAGTACAGCACCGCGCCGCGGCTGGTGGTGGACGGCGGCGCGCAGATCAAGACACTGTCCGGCTGGACGTTCGAGCAGGTCGTCCTGCCCGGCGCCGCGCTGGCCCATGGCAATCACACCGTCCAGTTGCAGGCCTGGGACTATTGGCAGAACCCGGCCACCCAGACGGTGACGGTCACGATGGACAAGCAGGCGCCCACCTTCTCCGTCCTGCGCTCGGGGGCGCCCAAGCAGCCCCTCTACTCCGTCACGCCGAGCGACCCTTCCGGAATCCAGGCCGTGGACTTCAGCGCCGACGGCCAGCTCATGTACGGCATCTTCGTGCCCCCCTATGAGCAGGAGCTGGATACCTCCACCTGGACGGATGGCACCCATGACGTGGCCATCAAGGTCTACGACAAATACCTGAACGCAGCCGTCCAGCACTTCGCCCTGAAGGTGGACAACACTCCGCCCGTCCTGACGATGACGGTGGCGGCGGGGACCGAGTCGCCGTTCCCGGTGAGTGTCTCCGTGACGGACATCTCCGCGGTGGCGCGGGTAGACTTCAAGGTGGACGGGTTCGTCTTCGCCACGCGGACCCACGAGGCCACGACGTACCAGGCCAGCTACACGCCCCCGGATGAGCTGGCCCACAACCTCACCGTGGAGGTGACGGACGCCTTCGGCAACAAGGCGACCACGTCCAGGGCGGCCCCACTCGACACCACGCCCCCGGCGGTGACCTTCGCCAAGACGCAGCCGGGCTCGCTGGTGCGGCTGACCGTCAGCGCGACGGATGGCTGTGGCCTTGAATATCCGTATGCGCTGTATGTGGACGGGGCGCTGGTGGCGCAGCCCACGACGCCGTCCTACGTGCTGGACTTCGGGGAGTCGATGACCGCGGGGGCGCATACGTTCCAGGCACTCGTTCGCGATGCGTGCGGCAACACGGCGAACTTCGTGACGTCGTTCATCAAGGACCTCACCCCGCCGGTCATCACGGGCATCACCCGGGACGACACCCAGCCGAAGAAGCCGAAGTTCACCGTGCAGTGCACGGACACGGAGGGCGTGCACCACGTGGAGCTGCGCGAGGGGGGCGTCGTCACCCAGACGGACACCACCGCGCCCTATGAGTTCGTGGTCGACACCACGGGCCGGGCGGACGGCGACTACTCGCTGCTGTTCCAGTGCACGGACATCAACGGCGTCTCCAGCTCGCCGGAGACGCGCACGGTGACGGCGGACAACACCGGTCCCACCCTCAACCTCACGGTCTATGGCGCGGGCCGCTCGTACCTCATCTCCGCGGAGCCCGTGAGCGACCCTCGCGGCATCCAATCTGTCACCCTCGCACAAATCCTGGTCCCCAGCTTCAGCGTCACGCGGACCCAGGCGCCCTGGTCCACGCAGTGGACCATCCCTGGCACCAGCTCCATCCAGACGGACCTGCCGTTCTCCGTCACCGCCAAGGACAACTGGGGAAACACGTCCAGCAAGTTGCTGTATTGCTCGGTGAATACCGCCTCCACCGTGGCGCAATACCGGACCTGCCACTGAGCCGGGGCGGGCCCGTTCCCGCCGGCTGAACACGCTCCAGGCACGGTGCCAGCGCGGGCACCGTGCCTGAGGAACGGGCGTCGTGCACCTCTAACCGACGGTGTAGCAGTAGGTCTTGACGCCCAGGGTCTCATCCGTGGCATCGGAATCGATGGGGCCGTTTTCATCGACCACCGCGTAGTTGAAGGCATCCGCGACGATGAGCGCGACGTTGGGCCGCTTCTTGACGATCGCTTCGACCCCGACTCCCTGGCCGATGGTCAGGTGGATGTCCACGGTGGGGTCGGGGGTCGTGCCTTGCGTCGCGTCACGGCAGATCTGGGTGAAGATGCTGACCCCGTTGAGTGTCACGACCTGGCCGCCATTGCCTGGCTGGAAGGTATAGCCGCCCACGGGCACCGGCACCCCGACCTCCCCCACGCCGTGCTGCTTTCCCACGAAGATCTCCGACTCGCCGCCGAAGTAGCCAATCACCCGGTTCTGCACCTTCTTGTCGGTCTCGACGACGAGCGAGCCCGGCACGATCAGGATCCGCGGGTAGGTGGCTGAAAGCTTCTCCATCGCGGTGAAGTACTGGCTCACCAACGCAACAGGGAGCGGCTCCGCGGGAAGCGGGCGGCCCTTGCCCTTCGCGGCGAATGCGTACTCGGGTGCGGTGAAGATCGACAGGGAACCGGGGTTGCACCGCAGCGAGAACTGAGCGACGGCCTGCTTCAGCGCGGCGAACTTCGCGGTGAGGGGCCGCTCCTCCCAATAGGGATTCACCCCCAGGTTGCAATTCCAGAAACCGATTCGGATGGGCATGGCTGGGTCTCCCCCACGGAATGCTCCATCCTACAGCCTCCGGGCCGTCCCGTTCGCCGCACGCGGGTGCCCGTTCGCCGCCCCCACGTTCCCACCGGCTGAACGCTCCCCCCGCGGGGTGCCAGAGCGGGCACGGTGCTTCCCACCCTCTCGCCCCGAAAGGACACCATGACGCGCAAGCTGCTCGTGTCGTCGCTCCTGTTGCTCGGTCTCACGTGCGCTCCCGCCCTCGCCGCGGACACCTTGCCCAAGGACCGGCATCAACAGGTGGATGCCCTCTTCGCGCCCTGGAGCGGGAAGACGACACCTGGCTGCGCAGTGGGAATCACACACGAGGGCACGCTGGACTACGCACGCGGCTACGGCATGGCGGACCTGGAGCACGACGTCCCCATCACGCCGCAATCCATCTTCCTCATCGCCTCCATCTCCAAGCAGTTCACCGCGTTCTCGATTGGACTGCTGGCGCAGGAGAGCAAGCTGTCCCTGGACGACGACATCCGCAAGCACCTACCGGAGCTGCCCGCGTATGCGAAGACGATCACCGTCGCGCACCTGATGCATCACACCAACGGCCTGCGCGAACAGGGCCAGTTGCTCAATCTGGCCGGCTGGCGCGGTGATGACGTCTACACCGAAGCGGACATCCTCTGGGCGCTGAGCCGGCAACGCGGGGTGAACTTCGAACCGGGCTCGGAGATCGTGTATGGCAATGCCGCGTACACGTTGCTGTCCATCATCGTGCGGCGAGTCTCCGGCAAGCCGCTGCGGGCGTTCGCCGACGAGCGCATCTTCAAGCCGCTGGGCATGGCGGACACCCACTTCCGCGATGATCACACCGAGGTCATTCCCAGGCGCGCATGGGGCTACGGCCCCCGCGAAGGTGGCGGCTGGCGGCTCGGCGTTCCCAACACCGACCACTACGGCTCGAGCAACCTGTTCACCACCGTGGGCGACCTGCTGAAGTGGGAGCAGAACCTGCTCAACGGGCGCGCCGGTGGGCAGGCGCTGGTCACGTCGTTGCAGACCTCCGGCAGATTGAACGACGGCACCGTCACCGGCTACGGCGGGGGCCTGCATTTGACCGGCTATCGAGGCCTGCGCATGGTGAGCCACGACGGCATGGAAGGCGGCTACCGCACGGAGGCCCTGCTCTTCCCGGACCATCGGCTGTCCATCGTGACGTTGTGCAACGGCGGCAACATCGATCCCGGAGAGCTCACACGGAAGGTGGCCGAGGTGTACCTGGGCGCTCACATGAAGAACGTGATGCCGCCCGCCGTGAAGCTGGCGGACGCGCAGCTGGCCACACTGGCCGGCAACTACTGGAGCCCCCAGACGGATGAAGTGGTGCGGCTGGAGCTCAAGGACGGAGCGCTGCGCCAGGTTGGCGTTCCCACTGCGTTCGTGCCCATCGGTAACGGTGCGTTCCGTCCGGGCGAGTCGATGCACGTGTGGCGCTTCACGGCGCCGACGGCCCGTGCTTCGCGTGAGTTGAGCATCCAGGACAGCTGGCCGACGACGCGGAACTTCATCCGCCTGACCGCCCCCGTGCCCTCGGCGTTGGCGACGTTCGCCGGGCAGTACCGCAGCGACGAGCTCGACACGACCTACGCGGTGCGCGTCGCGGACGGAAAGCTGGCCCTCCGCTGGCCGCGCCGGGACGAGGTCGTGCTGGATGCGGTGGGCGGTGACCGTTTCGTGGGCTCGCTCGGCGCGGTCACGTTCACGCGAGCGGCCTCCGGTGGCATCGACGGGTTGACCATCAGTAACCGTCGCCTGCGCCGCCTGCGCGCGGAGAGGCTCGGGGTCGCGCAGGCGCAACGAGCGGCTTCCGCGGCGTCTCAGTAAACGAGAGGACCGGCCGGCGGCGTAGTCCGGTGGACACACGCCGCCGTGTCCCAAAGAGTTCACTTGAGGCCGTCCCTGCAATCCTTGAAAGAGGAGGAATGCAAAGAAAAGCCTCCCTGAAGATCCATTACCTCCTGGCCGGAGTCCTGGTCGCCGTCACAGCTTGTGGAGAGAAGCCGGAGAACGACCCCGAGCTCCAGACACAAAGCGCCGCGGTGACCGCGGGCACGCGGCTCATTGGCGCGCAGTCCGGCCGCTGCCTCGACGTGGCGGGGAACAGCCAGACGCCGGGGACCGAGCTCCACATCTATGACTGCAACGGGCAGGTGAACCAGCGGTTCCTGTTCACGCCCGAGGGCGAGCTGCGCGCGTTCGACGGCGCCCGGTGCATCCAGCCGGAGACGGCCAGCTCCGGAGCCCGGGCCGTCAGCGTCGCCTGTGATGGGACGGCGAACCAGCAGTGGGTCCGCAACACCAACGGCGCGGTGGTCCACACGGCGTCCGCGCGGTGCCTCGACGTGTCCGGCCAGGCCACCGCCAACAGCTCGTCGGTCATCCTCTGGACTTGCAATGGCCAGACGAACCAGCGGTGGTCATTCCCGGCGGACACCCAGGCCCCCACCGTGCCCACGGGGCTCGCGCTGTCCAACGTGACGTGCAACTCAGCCACGCTGTCGTGGTCCCCGTCCACGGACAACCAGGGCGTCGCCTTCTATGACGTCTACCACGACGGCCAGCTCATGAAGTCCGTCTCCGGCGCCGTCGTGTCCACCGGACTCACCGTGGTCCCCGGTGCGACCTGGGGCCTGTATGTGAATGCGCGGGACGCCGCGGGAAATGTCTCCCAGGGCAGCGCCACGCTCTCCATCACCCCGCCTCAGTGCCAGGTGGATACCCAGGCGCCCAGCATCCCGACGGGCGTCGCCGCCACCGCCAATGGCACCAGCGTGACCGTGACCTGGAGCGCATCCACTGACAACGTGGGCGTCAGCGCGTACGACGTGTTCCGCGGGGGCGTGAAGATTGGCACCGTGTCGGGCTCGCCGCCGGGGACGACGTTCATCGACAGTGGCCTGTCCGCGAACACGGCCTACAGCTACGCCGTGCTCGCCCGTGACGCCCAGGCCAATGCGTCCGCCCAGAGCACGGCCGTGACGGTCACCACCGGTCAGGCCTGCGCGAACGCCGTCTGCTCCGTCACGCAGGTCGCCACCGACACAGACATCCCGTGGGGCCTGGTGAACCTGCCGGACGGCTCGGTGCTGTACGGCCGCCGGGACGCGCAGGACATCGTCCGCCTGGACCCGGCGACGGGACAGAAGACGTCCGTGGGGACCGTCCCCAACGTGCAGAGCACCGACGGCGAGGGCGGACTGATGGGGCTGGCCCTCTCCCCCACCTTCTCCACCGACCGGTGGCTGTACGTGATGCACACCTCCCCCACCGACAACCGCATCGTGCGCCTGCGGTATGAGAACAATGCCCTCAACACCGCGTCGCTCCAGGTGCTGCTCCAGGGCATTGGCCGCAACAAGTTCCACAACGGCGGGCGCCTGCGCTTCGGACCGGACGGGAAGCTCTACGCGTCCACCGGGGATGCCCAGAACGGCGCGTACGCGCAGGACCTCAACAACCTGGCCGGCAAGGTGTTGCGGCTCAACACGGACGGCACCGTCCCGTCCGACAACCCCTTCGGCAACTACGTGTGGAGCTACGGCCACCGCAACCCGCAGGGGCTGGCGTTCGATTCGCAGGGACGCCTGTGGGAGCAGGAGTTCGGCAACTCCGTGATGGACGAGACCAACCTCATCCAGAAGGGCGGCAACTACGGCTGGCCCAACTGTGAGGGAACGGTGTCGCAGGGCGGCTCGGGCTGCGCGACGGCCGGGTACATCGCGCCGAAGCAGACCTACTCCACGGCGGATGGCTCCTGCTCCGGCATCGCGGTGGTGCGCGACGTCCTCTACGTGGCCTGCGCGCGCGGCACGCGCCTCTACCGGGAGGTCATCTCCGGCTCCAGCCTGACCAACGTGCAGCAGTTCTTCGTCGGCACCTATGGCCGGCTGCGCACCGTGGAGCCGACCCTGGACGGCAACCTGTGGATGACCACCACCAACCAGGGTGACAAGGACAGCATCCCCAACAACAGCAACGAGAAGATCTTCCGCGTGGTGTTGGGGCAGTAGCGCGCGGCTCACGCATGGCGCCTCTTGCGCCATGCGTGAGCTTTCCCGTCAGTCCGGCCAGGTCCAGTCAGCGACTTCAGGGCGGTCCCGGCCGTGCTCGTGCGCGTAGGCCAGGTTGTCGAGGATGGCGTTCTTCATCTCCTCCTTCAGATGCCCCGCCTTCACGGCCAGCGCCGGCACGCGGTCGATGACGTCGATGACCAGGTGGTAGCGGGACGTCTCGTTCAGGATGGCCAGCTCGAAGGGCGTGTTGATGTTGCCCTTCTCCCGGTAGCCATGCACGTGCAGGTCTTCGTGGTCCAGGAAGCGGTAGGCGAGCTTGTGGATGAGCGAAGCATAGCCGTGGAAGCTGAAGATGATGGGCTTGCCCGGT
Organism: Corallococcus aberystwythensis; assembly: GCF_003612165.1. GTDB lineage: Bacteria > Myxococcota > Myxococcia > Myxococcales > Myxococcaceae > Corallococcus > Corallococcus aberystwythensis. The sequence goes on from NZ_RAWK01000009.1 coordinate 37,112, forward strand.
GGGAACAGGCTTTGAATCTCGCGCTGGGTGGACCCGTGCGGATGATCCGCCGACGACTGCAGCTTGAACAGGTCCACGACGTTGATGAAGCGCAGCTTCAGGTTGGGTGCACGCGCGCGCAGGATGGAGGCCGCGGCCAGGGCCTCCTGCGTCGCGACGTCACCGCAGCAGGCCATGATGACATCCGGCTCCGCGTCCTCGTCCGTGCTGGCCCGCTTCCAGATGCCAATCCCCTTGGCGCAGTGGGCGACGGCCTCGTCCATGCTGGTGAACTGCAGGTGCTTCTGCTTGTCCGCGACGATGACGTTGACGCAGTCGGTGCTGCGCAGGCACTGGTCCGCCACCACCAGGAGCGTGTTGGCGTCCGGCGGCAGGTAGATGCGCGTGACCGTGCCGGACTTGTTCGTCACCAGGTCGATGAAGCCCGGGTCCTGATGTGAGAACCCGTTGTGGTCCTGACGCCACACCGTCGAGGACAGCAGGATGTTCTCCGAGGCGACGGGCGCCCGCCAGCTCACGTGATTCTTGCTGATGTCCAACCACTTGGCGTGCTGGTTGAACATGGAGTCGACGACGTGGGCGAACGCCTCATACGTGTGGAAGAGGCCGTGGCGCCCCGTGAGCAGGTACCCCTCCAGCCACCCCAGCAGCGTGTGCTCCGACAGCATCTCCATGACCCGGCCGTCCCGCGCGAGGTAGCCCCCGTCCGCGTCGTCCGGCACCAGGTTGGCCATCCAGGTCTTCCCGCTCACCTCGTAGAGGGCCTGGAGCCGGTTGGAGGCGGTCTCGTCCGGGCCGAAGACGCGGAAGCTCGTCGGGTTGTCGCGCATGATGTCGCGCAGGAACTCGCCCAGCGGCTTCGTGTTCTCATGCAGCGTGGTGCCGCGCGTGCCGACCTTGACCGCGTAGTCGCGGAAGTCAGGCAGCTTGAGCGCCTTGCGGAGCAGGCCGCCGTTGGCGTGGGGGTTCGCGCTCATCCGCCGGTGCCCCTTGGGCGCGAGCGACCGGAGCTCCGGTATCAGCCGCCCCTCCGAGTCGAACAGCTCCTGGGGCCGGTAACTGAGCATCCAGTCCTCGAGCGCCTTCAGGTGCGCCGGGTTGCCTCGCACGTCGCCGAAGGGGACCTGGTGTGAGCGCCAGGAGCCCTCCAGCTTGTGCCCGTCCAGCTCCTTGGGACCGGTCCAGCCCTTGGGCGCGCGCAGGACGATCATGGGCCAGCGCGGACGCGTCGGGGTGTCCGTCAGCCGCGCCGTCTTCTGCAGGGCCCGGATCTCCGCGACGGCCTGCTCCAGGGTCTCCGCCATCTTCTGGTGCATCTGGGCCGGGTCGCTGCCCTCGACGAAGTAGGGCTTGTAGCCGTAGCCCACGAACAGGGCCTCCAGCTCCTCCGGGCTGATGCGGGCGAGGATGGTCGGGTTGGCGATCTTGTACCCGTTGAGGTTCAGGATGGGCAGCACGGCGCCGTCCCGCACGGGGTTGAGGAACTTGTTCGAGTGCCAGGCCGTCGCGAGCGGCCCCGTCTCGGCTTCGCCGTCACCCACGACGCAGGCGACGATGAGGTCGGGGTTGTCGAAGGCCATGCCGTACGCGTGGGAGAGGCTGTAGCCCAGCTCGCCGCCTTCATGGATGGAGCCCGGCGTCTCCGGGGTGACGTGGCTGCCGATGTGGCCGGGGAAGGAGAACTGCTTGAAGAACCTCCGCATCCCCTCCGCGTCCAGGCTCTTGTCCGGATAGACCTCCGAATAGGTGCCCTCCAGGTACGCCGGTCCGAGCACGCCCGGGGCGCCGTGGCCCGGCCCGGCCACGAAGATGACGTCGAGGTTCTGCTCGACGATGAGCCGGTTCAGGTGGACCCAGGTAAACGAGAGCGCCGGGCTCGCGCCCCAGTGGCCGAGCAGCCGGTGTTTCACGTCCTTGGGCGTCAGGGGCCTTCGCAGCAGCGGGTTGTCCTGGAGGTAGATCATCCCCACCGCCAGGTAGTTGCACGCGCGCCAGTACGCGTTCATCAGCTCCATTTCCCTGGCGGTGAGCGGTCCTCCGCCCCGGGTCCGCTCGCGGTCTGGAGCGGAGGGCCCCTGGCCGTGCTCCCTCGCGGACAACGGCTGCCCATACTCCGACGCTTCCGTCCCTTCGGGGTGTGCCATGACATGCCTCCCATCAGTGGTGGGTGTGGAGTGTTGAGTCAGACGGGCTGTGAATGGAGAACGGCTCCGCGGCCCGGACGAAACCCGCTTCGCCCTCCATGTCCGAGCTGTACGTGCCCAGGGCCGCCGCGCTGTCGCACCAGGCGCGGTGGTGGAACGCCCGCTGGGCGGCGGGCACCTGCTCGTCGCGGCCCCTCCAGGCTTCGAGCGCCTCATCCTGCAGCGCGCGTCCGTAGGAGAAGCTCAGCGTCCAGGGCTTCGGGCCTTCCAGCATATTGATGGCGTTGAGGTGTTCCGTGGCCAGGACCGAGTCCTGTCCGCCGGACAGGAAGACGACTCCGGGGACCGCGGGCGGCACATGGCGTGTCAGGACGCGCAACGTCGCCTCCGCCACCTCCTCCACGGAAGCCTGGCTCGCGAAGCCGTGGCCCGCGGTGATCATGTTCGGCTTGAGCAACATCCCTTCCAGGGACACCCGCGCGGCGAAGAGCTCATTGAAGACCGCTTGCAGCACGCGCCCCGTCACGTCCTCACACCGCTCGAGCGCGTGCACGCCGTCCATCAGGACTTCAGGCTCCACGATAGGCACCAGGCCCTGTTCCTGGCAGAGCGCGGCGTAACGCGCGAGCGCGTGCGCGTTCGCGTGGATGCACGTCGCGGTGGGCAGTCCGGCGCGGATGACGAAGACCGCGCGCCACTTGGCGAAGCGCGCCCCCAGCTCGCGGTACTCCACGAGCCGCTCGCGGAGCCCGTCGAGCCCTTCCGTGACGGACTCTCCCGGCGCGCCAGCCAGGGGGCGGACGCCAGCGTCGACCTTGATGCCAGGGATGATGCCGCGGTCCGCCAGCAGCTTGACCAGCGGAGTGCCTGCCGCGCTGTCCTGCCGGATTGTCTCGTCCTGCAGGATGACACCGCCGATGAACTCGGCGATGCCGGGCGTACTGAAGAGCAGCTCCCGGTAGGCGCGGCGGCTGTCCGCGGTCGACTCAATCTCGCGCGCGGTCAGGCGCTTCGTGATCGTGGAGACCGTCTCGTCCGCCGCCAGGATGCCCATTCCATCCGCGATGATGGCTCGCGCGGTTTCACCGAGCCCTGGCCTCGTCGGCATGTGTTCCTCCCATCTTCTTGAAAGAGAAGCTGAGGGCCCCCTGAAGCGCCGACAACCCGCGAGAGGGCGCTCGGCAACGGGGCTGCCCTGGAGCGCGGGGCTGGATGGTGCGGCCCATACCGCGATGCCATCTTGACCCTGTCTCCCGCTGTCACTGGCGACGTCCGGAAGGACGGGCGCGGCGGCGAGCGGGCGGGCGCTGGAGACAGCCATGACCATCAAGTTGCTCATCGCGGATGTCGACGGGACCATGGTGACGCGGGACAAGGTCCTCACCCCGCGAACCTGCGACGCCGTTGCCCGGCTGCGCGCCAGCGGCATCCTGTTCACCCTCACGAGCGGGCGGCCGCCGCGCGGAATGGCAGGGCTGGTGGCCCCGCTGAAGCTCACCGCCCCGCTGGCGGCCTTCAACGGCGGCGTGTACGTCAAACCCGACCTCACGACGGTGCTGGCGCAGCGGACCCTGCCGCCCGCCATTGCCAGACAGGCCGTCGACTTCATGCTCCAGGCGGGCCTGGATGTCTGGGTCTACCAGGGGGCGGATTGGTTCCTCCGCGCCCCCGAGGCCTTCCGCGTGGCCAGGGAGAAGACCAACGTCGGGTTCGACCCGGTCGTCATCGCGGACCTGCACGGCGTGCTCGACGCCGCCATCAAGCTCGTCGGGGTGAGCGAGGACACAGCGCGGGTCGCGCGGTGCGAGGCCGAGCTCGCCCTGCGGCTGGGGTCGGAGGCCTCGGCGGCGCGCTCGACGCCCTACTACGTCGACGTCACGCACCCCGAAGCGAACAAGGGAATGGTCGTGCGCGAGGCCTCGCGCCTCCTCGGGCTCCCGCTCGAGCAGATCGCGGCCATCGGGGACATGGCCAATGACCTGCCCATGCTGAACACCGCGGGCATGGGCATCGCCATGGGCAACGCCAGCCCCGAGGTCCAACGGTTCGCACGCCACGTCACGCGCACCAACGAGGAGGAGGGCTTTGCCCACGCGGTCGACACCTTCATCCTGGGCCAGCCGCCTCTCGCACGGACGAAGCTGGGGCTTCCGCCCCGCACGCGCGCCTGCCTCTTTGGCCTCGACGGCGTCCTCACCCAGACCTCCAGCCTCCACGCCCGGGCCTGGAAGCAGCTGTGCGACTACTACCTGCGGCAGCGCGCGCTGTCCTCCGGGCAGCCCTTCATCCCCTTCGACCTGGTGCGCGACTACAGCCGCTACTTCGACGGCAAGCCGTCCCAGGAAGGCATCCACGCGTTTCTGGACGCGCGCGGCATCGAACTGCCGGAGAGCACGGTCCACGCACTGAACGACCGCAAGGCGGCGCTCCTGGCGGAGGTGCTCCAGCAGGAGCGTGTGGAGACGTATGAAGGGGCGGTCCGCTACGTCCAGGCCGCGCGCGCCGCGGGGCTCCGGACCGCGGCCGTCTCCGAGAGCAGGCACTGCGCCGGGATGCTCCAGTCGGCCGGCATCCAGGACCTCTTCGACGCGCGGCTCGACGCCACGCTGCCTCCCGAGCTCTACGTCACGGCGGCCCGGACCCTTGGTGTCAGCTGCGAGGAAACGGCCGTCTTCGAGGACACGCCCGCGGGCGTCGCGGCCGCACGGGCGGCCCACTTCGCCTATGTCGTTGGCGTAGACCGGCTGGGCCAACCCGCCGAGCTGCGCCGCCACGGCGCGGACATCGTGGTGGCGGACCCCGCCGCCCTCCTCGATCAGGAGGTCAGTACTTCTCGGGGATGAAGTTCTTCCCCCGGAGCGGAGCGTCGTCGTCGTACTTGCCCTTCATGGAGCGGCGGGGCAGCTCCACCTTGGGTCGCTTCACCTGCTCGTGGGGGATCTTCTCCAGCAGGAAGCGGATGCAGTTGAGCCGCGCCTTCTTCTTGTTGTCGGAGCGCAGGATGTACCAGGGCGCCTGCGGCGTGTCCGTGGCCGACAGCATCTGATCCCTCGCCCGGGAGTAGTCGTACCAGCGCGTCCAGGACTTGAGGTCCATGGGGCTCAGCTTCCACTGCCGGAGGGGGTCGTCGATCCGCGCCGCGAACCGCCGCTCCTGCTCCGCCTGGCCGACCTCGAGCCAGACCTTCAGCAGGAGGATTCCGCTCTCGACCATGTACTTCTCGAAGACGGGACAGCCCACCAGGAAGCGCTCGTGCTCTTCGGGAGTGCAGAAGCCCATCACGGGCTCCACCCCGGCCCGGTTGTACCAGCTGCGGTCGAAGATCACGATCTCGCCCGCCGCGGGGAAATGCGGCACGTACCGCTGCAGGTACATCTGGGATTGCTCCCGGCTTGAAGGCGCCGGGAGGGCCACCACGCGAAACACCCGGGGGCTCACCCGCTCGGTGATGGCGCGAATCGTTCCCCCCTTCCCCGCGGCGTCCCGCCCTTCGAAGACCACGATGACACGCATCCCCTCCTGCTTGACCCAGTCCTGGAGCTGGCAGAGCCGGGCCTGGAGCTTGCGAAGCTCCTTCTCATAGTCCTTGCGCTTCAGGGGCTCCGAATGGGTGTCGTGGGCCATGGCTTGAGGGTCGTGCGGCCCAACGACAAGCGCAATGCGTCCCCTGGGGAGACGCGTCCGCCAGCCTTGTGGGGCCGGCGACATCCCTGTCGCCCCCGGGCCGGTGTCATTCATTGCTGAAAGGACATCGCGGCCTGTCCCGCGGGGCATCCGGACCGCTCGTACTTCCGCGCGCTCTCCGCCGTGCGGACCCTCTTCTCCATCGAGGTGTCTCGGATGCGGGGGGCGGACAACACCATGCAGGGGATGAAGCCGGAGTTCGGCCCCGTCGTCGGCGCATTGCCGCTGCTCGGCGTCCTATCAGCGCTCTTCGGGTGCACGGTAGGCCCCGACTTCAAGAGGCCTGACGTCAACGTCGCCAAGGAGTGGCGCACCCAGGGCGACCCCCGGCTCTCGAAGCAGGCCGAGGTCGATTCCCAATGGTGGAAGTCGTTTGGAGATCCGTCACTCGATCGCCTCGTCGAGACCGCCTACCGGCAGAACCTGCCGCTGCAGATCGCGGGGCTGAGGATCGTGGAGGCGCGAGCCCAGCTGGCCATCCTCACCGGCCGGCAGTATCCGCAGGTGCAGGTGGCCACCGGCAGCGCCGCCGCGGTGGGACGCAGTGAGAACTCCGCCGCGGCCAATCTGTTGGACCTGACCAATCTCGGAGACCTCGACCGCCACTACCTGGAATACCAGCTGGGCTTCGACGCGCTGTGGGAGGTGGATTTCTGGGGCAAGTACCGGCGGGGCGTGGAGTCGGGAACCGCCGGCCTGCTCGCGTCCGTGGCGGACTACCAATCCTCGCTCGTGTCGCTCACCGCGGAGGTCGCGCGGACCTACGTCCTGGTGCGGACGTACGAGGTGCTCATCGAGCAGGCCCGGGAGAACGTCAGGATCCAGGAGGAGGGCTTCCACATCGCCGAGGCGCGCTTCAGCAATGGCGCCACCTCGGAGCTCGACATGACGCAGGCCGCGACCCTGCTGGAGAGCACCCGGGCCACCATTCCCCAGCTGGAAGGCGGGCTGGAGCAGGCTCGCAACGCCCTGAGCACGCTGCTGGGCCAGCCTTCGGGCGCCGTGGAGGCCTTGCTGGCGGGTCCCAAGCGGATTCCCGTGGCGCCCGCGACGGTGGCGGTCGGCATGCCGGCCGAAATCCTGCGGCGGCGCCCGGATGTCCGCAGCGCCGAGCTCTTCGCCGCCGCGCAGTGTGCGCGAATCGGTATCGCCGAGGCGGAGCTCTATCCGAGCTTCTCCCTCTTCGGGACCATCGGGCTCCAGGCGAGCACCAGCGGCGCGTCCTCCGGCAACCTCTTCTCCCTGGGCAGCCTGTTCTATTCAGTGGGCCCCCGCATTGTCTTTCCCTTCCTGAACTACGGCCGCCTGAAGAACGGGGTGCGTGTCGAGGACGCGCGGTTCCAGCAATTGCTGGTCAACTACCGCAACACGGTGCTCAAGGCGGGCCAGGAGGTGGAGGACTCCCTGACGGGCTTCGTCAATGCCCAGAAGGCCATGGCGTTCCACCAAGCCGCCGTGAAGGCCGCGCAGCGGTCGGTGGAGCTCTCGGCGGTGCAGTACCGGGAAGGCGCCGTGGATTACCAGCGCGTGCTGGACGCGCAACGCTCGCTCCTGGAACAACAGAACAACCTGGCCCAGACAAGCTCCTCCATCGCCACGAACCTGGTCGCCCTCTACAAGGCGCTGGGCGGAGGCTGGGAGGTCCGCCGCGACCAGCCCGTCGTGCCGGAGCCGATGCAAGCCGAGATGGAGCAGCGGACGAACTGGGGTGACATGTTGTCCAAGCCGCGGACGCAGGAAGCCAAGACGCTTTCGCAGCCGGGAAAGCAATAGGAGTCCGCCATGCCCAAGCTTCCACAAGGCAAGATGAAGTGGGTCCTCGGGTTGGTCGCCATCGCGATCATCGCGTTCATTGGCTTCCGCTATTGGAAGGGGAAGCAATCCGAGCTGCCGGAGGGAATCTTCTCGGGCAATGGCCGCCTCGAGTCGAAGCTGGCGGATGTCTCCGCCAAGGAACCCCTGCGGGTGAAGCAAATCCTTGTCAACGAAGGCGACCTCGTCCGGCCAGGTCAGGTGCTGGTGCAATTGGACACCACCACGCTGGAGTCCAGCCTGGCGGAAGCCAACGCGAACCTCGCCGCCACGCAGGAGCAGCTGGCGGTGGCCCAGGCGGGGATCGTCAAGCAGAAGAGTGAAATCGAGCTCGCCACCATCGAGGTCGAGCGCGCCCGCAGGCTGGTGGCCCGGGGCGCCGGCTCGCAGCGGGACCTGGACGTTCGCGCGAGCCAGCTGGAGACCACCCAGGCCAGCCTGGCGGAAGCGGAAGCCACGCTGAAGACCTCCAGGAAGGAGATTGAAGTCGCGCGAGCGAATGCCGAGACCATCCAGACGCGCATCGCGGATGCGACGCTCAAGTCTCCGGTGACGGGAAGAGTCCTCTACCGCCTGGCCGAGCCCGGCGAGGTGCTCGCGCCCGGCGGACCGGCGCTCACGCTCGTGAACCTGGAGGACGTGTACATGGAGATCTTCCTCCCGGCCAGCGAGGCCGCCCGGGTGAAGATTGGCTCCGAAGCGCGCCTCACCGTCGACTTCGAGCCCAACCGCTCCATCCCCGGGTACGTGTCCTTCGTGTCCCCGGAAGCGCAGTTCACACCCAAGCAGGTGGAGACGAAGAGCGAGCGGGAGAAGCTGGTGTTCCGCCTGAAGCTCCAGGTCCCCCGCGAGCTGGCCAGCCGCTACGTCGAGCGCATCAAGACAGGCATTCGCGGCGTCGGCTACGTCAAGGTGGACCCCTCCGTGGAGTGGCCCGCCCGGTTGCGGAACGTCATCACGGAGCAATCCGCCTCCCGTTAGCCCGGTGACCCGGAAGGACTCAGCCATGGTCTCATCCGCGTCTCCAGCCTCCCCGGGCGGAGCCTCCAGCAAGCTCGTGGTCTCCATCCAGGACGTGACCCACCGCTACGGCAAGGTCGTCGCGCTCGACGGCATCTCGCTGGATGTTCCCAGCGGCATCATGGTGGGCATCGTGGGGCCTGACGGGGTCGGCAAGTCGACGCTGATGGCCCTGGTCGCCGGCTCCAAGAAGATGCAGCAGGGACGGGTGACGGTCCTGGACGGGGACATCGCGGACGCCCGGCACCGGCGCTCCGTGGGGCCGCGCATCGCGTACATGCCCCAGGGGCTGGGCAAGAACCTCTACCTGGAGCTCAGCGTCTACGACAACGTCGACTTCATGGCCCGGCTCTTCGGACTGTCGCCCGAGGAGCGCAAGGTGCGCGTGCCAGAGCTGCTCGCGGCCACCGGCCTGGGCAAGTTCGCGGAGCGCCCCGCCGGCAAGCTCTCCGGCGGCATGAAGCAGAAGGTGGGGCTGTGCGGCGCGCTGGTGCACGACCCGGATCTGCTCATCCTCGACGAGCCCACCACCGGCGTCGACCCGCTCTCCCGGCGGCAGTTCTGGACCCTCATCGACGACATCCGCGCCGGGCGTCCTGGCATGAGCGTCATGATCTCCACGGCCTACATGGACGAGGCGCAGCAGTGGGACTGGATCGTCGCCATGGACGCGGGGCGCGTGCTGGCGACGGGGACGCCCGCGGAGCTGATGGAGCGCTCGGGGACCCAGAACCTGGAGCAATGCTTCATCGCGCTGCTGCCCGAGGAGAAGCGCCGGGGCCACAAGGAGATCGTCATCCCGCCCCGTACCCCGGGCAACGCGGAGCTGGCCATCGAGGCCCATGGACTGACCCGCCGCTTCGGGACCTTCACCGCCGTCGACCACGTCACCTTGTCGATTGAACGCGGTGAGATCTTCGGCTTCCTGGGCTCCAATGGCTGCGGCAAGTCCACGACCATGAAGATGCTGACCGGCCTGCTGCCACCCACGGAAGGGACGGCGAAGCTCTTCGGCAGCTCCGTGGACGCCGGCAGCATGGAGGTGCGCAAGAAGCTGGGCTACATGACGCAGGCGTTCTCGCTCTACGGCGAGCTGAGCGTCCAGCAGAACCTGGTCCTGCACGCCCGGCTCTACCACCTGCCGCCGGACAAGGCGAAGGGGCGCATCGACGAACTGGTCGAGCGGTTCGGCTTGGGCGCGCACCTGGAGGCGTTGGCCGGGGACCTGCCCATGGGCCTGCGCCAGCGGCTCTCGCTGGCCGTCGCCGTGCTGCACGGACCGCAGATCCTCATCCTGGACGAGCCCACGTCAGGCGTTGATCCCGTCGCCCGGGACAGCTTCTGGGAGCTGCTCATCGACCTGTCGCGCAAGCAGGGCGTCACCATCTTCGTGACGACGCACTTCATGAACGAGGGGATGCGCTGCGACCGCATCTCCCTCATGAACGCGGGAAGGGTGCTGGCGGCGGACTCCCCCCAGAAGCTCATCGAGGCACGCAACGCAGACAGCCTGGAGACCGCCTTCATCGGCTACATGGAAGACGCCATCGCCGAAAAGGCACGCGCCGAAAGCAAGGACGCGAAGCCCAAGGACGCGGCTCCCGCGCACGCGCCCGAGGCCGCCCCGCCCCAGCCTCCGGCCGCGCCTCGAGCGGACCGGGCCGGCCTCCGGCTGCGACTTGGCCGGATGCTCGCATACACCCACAACGAGGCCATCCAGATCCTCCGCGACAAGGTCCGGCTGGCGTTTGCCTTCATCGGCTCGGCGGTGCTGATGCTCGTCTTCGGCTTCGGCATCACGACCGACGTCGAGAACATCCGCTATGCCGCGCTGGACATGGACCAGTCGCCCGAGAGCCGGCTGTATCTCGAGCAGTTCAGCGCGGCGAAACCCTACTTCGCCCTGACCCCGCCCGCCGCCTCCTCGGACGAGGCGCTGCGCCGGCTCCAGTCGGACGATGTCTCGATGGTGCTGGAGATTCCGCCTCGCTTCGGTCTGGATTTGCGCCGGGGCTCGGGACCGGAGGTGCTGGCGCAGGTGGACGGCGCCATGACCTTCCGAGGTGACACCGTGGAGCAGTACGTCCAGGGGGTCCACAACCGGATGCTGCGGGATCCCGCGAGCGGCTTCTATTCCGCCAGCGCGCGCAAGGGCACGGCCAACATCGAAGAGCGCTTCCTCTACAATCCAACCTTCGAGAGCGTCTATTCCATCGTGCCGAGCGTCCCGGCGCTGCTGCTGCTGCTGATCCCCGCCATCCTCATGACGGTCAGCATCGTGCGTGAGAAGGAGCTGGGGTCGATCATCAACTTCTATGTCACGCCCACGGGGAGGCTGGAGTACCTGCTCGGAAAGCAGCTGCCCTACATCGCCATCGGGATGGTCAACTTCTTCATCCTGACCGCCCTGGCGCTGGTGGTCTTCGGTGTTCCCATCAAGGGCAGTTTCCTGACGTTGATCCTCTGCACGCTGTTCTACGTCGCGGCGACGACAGGCATCGGGATGGTGACGTCCACCTTCACCGGCAGTCAGGTGGCGGCCGTCTTCGTCACGGCCATCCTGACCATCGTGCCGACCATCCAGTTCTCCGGCTTGTTGCAGCCCGTCTCCACGCTTCAGGGTGGGGCGGGGGTCGTCGGATCCATCTGGCCGGCCACCTATTACATGCACGCCAGCCTGGGCGCCTTCACCAAGGGACTGGGGGCGGGCCTCATCATGAAGGATGTCGCCTTCCTGGCCGTGTGCGTCCCCGTCCTTCTTGCAATCAGTGTCATCGGCTTGAGAAAGCAGGAGAAATAGAAGTGAACTCCCTGCTGAACATCCTGTGGCTCGGGCTCAAGGAGCTTCGAAGCCTGGTCAGCGACGCGGTGCTGGTCGTGTTCGTCGTCTATGCGTTCACGCTGGCCATCTATGTCCAGGCCACGGGGACCTCGAGCGAGGTGAACAACGCCTCGATTGCCTTCGCCGACGAGGACGGGTCCGCGTTGTCCAAGGAGTTGCTCAACGCCTTCTATCCGCCCCGCTTCAAGCTGCCGGAGCTCATCTCCCCGGACGAGGTCCAGGCGGACATGGACAGGGGCCGGTTCATGTTCGTGGTCGTGATTCCGCCCCGCTTCGAGCACGACCTTCGCGCGGGGCGCAACCCGGACATCCAGGTGAACATCGACGCCACCGCCATGCAGCAGGCGGGCATCGGCTCCGGCTACATCAAGAACATCATCAACGACCGGATCTCCTCCTTCCTCAAGCGCACGGAGGAGGCGGGACCGAAGCCCGTCAACCTCATCGTCCGCAAGCTCTTCAACCCCAACGGGGTTTCGTCCTGGTTCAAGAGCGTGGTGGCCATCATCAATCAAATCACCCTGCTGACCGTCGTGCTGACGGGCGCCGCGGTCATCCGTGAACGCGAACACGGGACGCTGGAGCACCTGCTGGTGATGCCGCTGACCTCGTTCGAGATCGCGATGGCGAAGGTCTGGGCCAACGGGCTGGTGATCCTGGTCGCGACCGCGGCTTCGCTCCTCCTGGTCGTGCACATGGTGCTGAAGGTGCCGTTCGCCGGCTCGGTGGTGCTGTGGTTCGTCGGGGTCGTGCTCTACCTGTTCTTCGCCACGGCGCTCGGCATCTTCCTGGGGACGATTTCACGCTCGATGGCGCAGTTCGCGCTGCTCATCATCCTGGTGGTGCTGGTGCTGATGCTGCTGTCGGGCGGGAGCACGCCCGTGGAGAGCCAGCCGAAGTGGCTGCAGTATGTGACGTACCTCCTGCCTGCCCGGCACTTCGTCAGCTTCTCGCAGGTCATCATCTACCGCGGCGGAGGGCTGGGGGCCGTCTGGCGCCAGTTCCTGATGGTGGCCGCGGTGGGCGTGGGGTTCTTCGTCTACAGCCTGGCGCTCTTCCGCAAGTCCATCGCGGTGAGCAAGTAGGGCGCGACTGGCATCGCGAGGAGGCTCTATCCTCTTCGCGATGATTCGACTGCTCCCCCGGCTCCACCTCTTCGAGTTCCTCGACCAGTCCTGGCTGCCCGCGCTGCTGCGCCGGGGCGAGGTCGACTATCTGCACGTCGTGCTGGACCGCGTGCGGCCCTACGACGCCGTGGCTCCGCAGCTGGGGGACCTGCTGCGCATGTCCGGCACGAACCGGATCATCGACCTGTGCTCCGGGACCGGCGGCCCCTGGCGCACCCTGCTCCCGGCGCTGCGCCGGGTGCACGGCGAGGCCGAGGTGGTCCTCACCGACCTGCACCCCACCCCGGTGCCGGAGCTGCCCGCGGGCGCGCAGTACCGCGACACCCCGGTCGACGTCACCCGCATCCCGGAGGAGCTGACAGGGGTGCGCACCCTCTTCGAGGCGCTTCATCACTTCCGTCCGAAGCAGGCGCGCGCCCTCCTCGCGGACGCCGCCACGCGCGGGGTTCCCATCGCCGCCTTCGAGCTCACGCAGCGCTCGTTGCCCTACGTCCTCTTCCAGCTCCTGCTCATCATCCCCCTGGTGTGGGGCTTCACCCCGCTCATCCGTCCGGTGCGCTGGTGGCGGCTGCTCTTCACCTACCTGGTGCCCATCATCCCGCTGCTCATCCTCTGGGATGGCGTGGTGTCGTCGCTGCGGACCTACGCGCCGGAGGACCTGGAGGAGCTGACCGAGGGGCTCGATGCCAATGGCTACAAGTGGCACACCGGGGTTCATCGCGCACAGGGCATGAACATCACCTATCTCATTGGACTGCCCCGCCCCCGGCCTTGAGCCGGCGGCAAATTCCAGCCATATCAAAGACAGACAGGCAAAAGTTCGAAAACAGTCCTACCTCCTTGGGGTACTCCTTGGAGGGCAAGGCTTCGCACCCCACTCTCCGACCGCTGGGGGCCGGAAGGAGAGGACATGCATGTAAGGAATTGGAGTGCCCTGCTGTGGTTGGGACTGGCGGGGATGGGCTGTGGGGTTTCGCCGGGCGATGAACTGTCCGTGGAGGCCGTCCCCGTGGCCACGGTGGAGGACGACTCCCGCGAGGTGAGTGCCCAGGCCTGCCCTCCGGGGGTGGCATCCCGGGTGGCGTCCATCATGCCCACGGGGTCCGTGGGCTTCATGGGGGAGCTCACGAACGTCCAGGGGACGCTCTACTTCGTCACCTCCGCCTTCGACACCGGTTCGCTCCTGTGGCGCAGCGACGGCACGGAGATGGGAACCGTCCCGCTGAAGGCGTTTCCGGGCCCCCCCGGTGTCTATCAGCCCCAGAGCCTGGTCGCGGTGGGCAACAAGCTCTTCTTCCAGACCCGCACCGACACCACCGGCATGGAGCTCTGGCTCAGTGACGGAACGGCGGGAGGGACCCGGCTGGTCAAGGACATCACCCCCGGAGCGGAAGGCTCCGTGATGACCAACGCCACGGAGCTCGATGGCCGCCTGGTGTTCTTCCGCTGGGTGCCGCTGCCAGGAGGTGGGGCCGGGCCGGAGCTGTGGCGGTCCGACGGCACGTCCGCCGGCACGCTGCGGGTGCGGAACTTCACCAGCACCCCGGGCCTGGGCAATGACACATTGAAGGTCGGCAACGCGTTGCTCTTCGTCTTTTCCGAGGACACGGGCACCACGCTGTGGCGCACCGACGGAACACTGGCCGGGACCACCTCCGTCAAACAGCTGGACGCGGGGAACACCTACCTCTCGGGCGTGAGCCGCCCGGGTGAGCAGCCGCTGTTCATCCTGGAGGACGGCCCCAACTTCGAGGTGTGGAAGACGAATGGCACCGCCGCGGGAACCGTTCGCCTGGACACCTTCGGCAAGCGGGTGAACCTGCTCGGGACCTTGGGCGCGTCTGTCTATCTGACGTCCGTGGACAGCCCGGTGACGAAGCGGCTGCGCATCGACCGGCTCTCGCTGAGCGGCGGAGGCAAGACGGGAATCACCACCCTCCCCAACCCCTACGGGTCCTACGAGTACACGTATCCCTCCGTGCGGACGGCCGTGACCTCCGGCAACGACATCTACTTCACCATGAGCATCGGAAGCGACGCCCCCGTGCCTACGGCCGTATCGCTGTGGGCGACGAATGGAACGGCGGCGGGGACCCGCATGCTCTTCAACAATTCCTATGTGGAGTACGGGTACCCGTATCCCGTGTTCGCCACCGGTACGGGTCAGGTCCTGTTCGGCGGCGCGCCGGACGAAGACGGGCCCGTCCTGCCCTATTTCACCCGAGGCTCCGTGGCGACGCAGGGCCAGCTGGCGGACGTCTTCCAGCCGAAGTCGTTCACCCGCGTGGGCAATCGCATCTTCTTCACCGCCATCGACACCGCCGACGAGGGCCAGCTGTGGTCCGTGCCGGCCACCTTCAGCTGCCCGCCGGGGCCGGCCGTCACCGGGGAGTAACACCGGACACGGCGGGACGCGGTACACTCCCGCGGTCACGTGGCACGCCACCGTGCGACGTGACCGCTGGAATGCCCTCCGACCTGCTGGAAATCTCAGACCTCATCGTCGACTACGACGTCGCGACGCTCCGGCCCCGGCCGGTGTCCCGCGAGTCCGTCGTGGCGCGGCTCATGGCGAACGGCCAGCGCTCCGCCGCGAGGCTCGTGCAGCGGTTCCCCGCGTCCAATGACACGCTCGACGTGGAGGCCTGCAACGGGGCCCTCCTGCGCTCGCACATCGAATTGCAGCGGCTGAGCGAGGAGTTCCTGCAAGCGGACCGCCTCCGCTGCGTGCTGCTCCCCTTGTTGCAAGCGCTGCGCGACACCGGTGTGAAGCCTCCCTTGCGCATCGTCGACGTCGGCTGTGGGCTTGGCTACGCCGTCCGCTCGCTCGCGGCGCATGGCCGGCTGGGGCGCGACGTGGAGCTCATCGGCTGTGACATGAACGTGTCGCTGATTGAAAACGCCCGGCGGCTCGCGGAGGAGGAATCCCTCTCATGCGAGCTGCGGGTCGCGAACGCTTTCCAGTTGGAACAGCCCGGCCACGTCTTCATCTCCACGGGCGTGCTGCATCACTTTCGCGGCAACGACCTGAGCGCGTTCTTCGCCGGCCAGCGGCAGGGGCACGCGTTCGTGCACTACGACATCCAGCACTCGGTGTTGTCCCCCTGGGGTTCGTGGATGTTCCACCAGGCCCGCATGCGCGAGCCGTTGGCGCGCCATGATGGCGTCGTCTCCGCCCGGCGCGTCCATCCCACGGAGACCCTGCTGTCCGCGGCGCGGGGGGCGACGGGGTTCACCTGCGCGTCGCTGGACGGGGCCCGGAACCTCCTGGGCGCCGCGCTGCGTCCCATGAGCGCCACGCTGGGCGCTCGCGCGGAGCTGTGGGAACCGCTCCTGCGCCACCTGGGACCGCTGCGCTCGCGGCTGGGGCCCGCCCGATGAACGCCGTGCTGCCCGTGCTGCTCGCGTTGCTCGCCATCACGGATGCGTCGTTCTGCGGCTTCCGGGTCGCGGCGGGCCGGGATGCCCGCATCTTCAAGGCGGACTTCTACCGGGCCGCCATCCGCCGGGGGATGCTCCGGGGAGTCTTCACGACCGCGGCGGTGGGCTGCGGCATCGCCGGGGCCTGCCTGTTCGCGCCCGGCCTGTTCTCCCAGCTCCTCGTGTGCGCGCGGGCCATCCTCTGGGTGCTCCTGCCGTACGCGACGCTGACCCTGGTGGGCATGGGCGTCTGGGCGGCGGCGGAGGCCGATGTGCGAACGCTCGCGAGCGTGGTGGTCCTGGGGCCGTTCACGCTGATCCGCCCCTGGGTCATCGCCGCGGCGGCCGTCGTGGGCGCGTGGAAGGCGCCGGGCCCCACCGCCGCGCTCGTCACCATCGCGGCGTGCGGCGTCCAGATGGCGATTGAACCCTGGCTGAACGCCGGCATGCGCCCGCGGATCCCGGGTGGTGGGTCCGAGGGGACCGTGAAACAGGAAATCACGCGTCTTTCCTGACACTTCCGGACCGCCTTCCTCCCCTGGCTTGCCCGCCCCCCGGTCCCTTCCTAGGATTCTGGGTTCCGCCGGATCCCCCTCATCACCCTGGAGTCTCCACCATGCGGTACACGCGCAAGAACATCTCCGAGCTGCTGGACACCGTGCAGGGCAACCCTGACGTCGTGGGCTTCTGGACGTCCACCATCGGCAGCTACACGTACAACATCACCCCGTCCGCGGGCGGCAACATCCTCCAGGACATCTACAACCCGAACCACCGGATGTGCGAGGACGGCGGGCAGGTCGTGTTCGAGGACGCGTCCCAGATCGGCTGCTACTAGCGCCCTCCCTGGTTTCTCCCCTCCACGCCACACCCGGAGCACAGCCATGCGTTACACGCGCAAGAACGTCAGCGAGTTGTTGGAGTCGGTGCAGGGCAGCCCGGATGTCCAGGGCCACAGCAGCTCGACCTTCGCCGGCGCTACCTGGAACATGGTCGCCTCCTTCGGCGGCGGAGTCGTCTGGCAGAACTACTGGACCAACCAGTGGACCTGCGAGGACGGCGGCAGCGTCACCGCCGAGGATCGCTCCACGTTCGGCTGCGGGTAGCACGCCCGCGCCTTCCCACCGCCGTTCCCACCCGCCACACGGAGGTTCCCGATGCGTTTCACGCGCAAGGATGTCTCGGAGTTGCTGGAGCAGGTCCACGGAGGCCCGGACGTGATGGGCTTCGCCACGTCGAATTTCTCCAGCACCACGTACTCGCTCGTCGCGTCGGGGCCGGGAACGGTCTGGCAGGACCTCTACAACTCGGCCCACCGGCTGTGTTCCGAGGACGGCGCGACGTCCCCCACCGAGGACTGCGGCGGCCGCATCTAGCCGTCCCGCGGTCCGCAGTGCTTCCCCCCGCTTCCCCCGTCTCGCGGTCCCCTCATGAACACGCGCCTCACCCTGATCCTCAACACCCACATGCCGCAGGTGTTGGGCGAGGGGCCCCTCTTCGATGAGCCGGAGAACTGGCTCTTCGAAGCGCTGACGGAGACGTACATCCCGCTGTTCCGGATGCTGGAGCGCTGGGACTCCCGGCGCTTCGCCGGCACGCTGGTGATGTCCTTCACCCCGTGCCTGGTGGACCAGCTCATCGCCTGCGAGGAGCGCTACACGGGCTACCTCCAGCTGCTCAAGCGCATCGCCACGCGCGAGCTGGAGCGCACGTCCCAGCGGGAGCTCTACAACCGCTACGAGAAGTACCCCCAGCCCCTGTCGGACGAGCAGCTGGACCGGGTCCACCGCACCGCGGGCATGTACCTGCGGCGCGTGGAGGACAGCCTCGCGTTCCTCCAGGCGCACAGCCTGCGGGACGTGTTCGCCTCGCTGGGGCGCTCGCGGCCGCCGGGCGTGCAGCTGTGGACGTCCACGCCGCAGCACAACTTCCTGCCCTTCTTCCAGCCCGCCGTCGCGGACCGGCTGGTGGCGCGGGGCGTGGAGTCCTTCCAGGACGTCTTCGGCCGCGAGCCGGACGGCCTCTGGCTGCCCGAGTGCGCCTTCCAGCCGGGCGTGGAGCGCGTGCTCACGCGCCATGGCATCCGCCGCACCGCGCTCAGCCTGACGGGCATTGGCGCGTCCCAGCCCCAGGACCCCAGCGGCGTGTTCCGCCACGAGGACCTGGAGGTGCTGGTCCACGACTACCGCATCGCGCTGCACCTGTGGAAGTCGCCCGAGTCGACGTTCCCCGCGCACCCCGTGTACCGCGAGTTCTTCCGGGACGTGGGCTTCGACCTGCGCCCCGAGTACTTCGAGGAGCTGGGGGTGCCCGTGCCCGCGAACAAGCGGGGCCACGTGTGGACGGGCCTGAAGTACCAGGCCGTCACCGGCCAGAAGGTCGACCTGGGCCAGAAGGCGCTCTACGACGTGGACGCCGCCCACGCGCAGGTGTCCCGGCACGTGCGCGAGTTCTGGGAGCTTTTGGACTCGCGCCGCTCGCTCGTCCAGGACGGGCAGACGTTCGTGCTCGCGTTCGACACGGAGCTGTTCGGCCACTGGTGGCACGAGGGCATCGAGTGGCTGGAGGGCGTCATGCAGCCCGCCACGCCCCTGGAGGTTCCGGCCGTTCCGGCCACTGCGGCCGCGCCGCCGCCCGAGCCGCCGACGCTGCCGCGGCTCTACTATTCGACGTGGGGGCGCGACTTCTACAGCGAGCACTGGCTGACGCCGGGCAATGCGTGGATGTACGCGCTCATCAAGCTGGTGGAGGCGCAGCTGCCGGAGCCGGTGGACGCGGAGACGCGGGAGACGTGGCGCCGCTTCGAGGTCTTCAGCGGCAGCGACCTGCTCTTCATGATGCCGGACCCGTCCCAGCGGGACCGGGCGCGCGCGCTGTTCCTCGCGCGCTACGCGGACGTCGTGTCGCGGCTGAAGGACTTCTCCTCCGAGCTGCTGACCTCCTTCCCGGTGGACCCCTTCAAGTGCGTGCTCATCCACGTGAGCCGCGCCGGCGGGCAGGAACAGCCGCCGTTCCTCCTGCGCCGGCTGTCCCTGGAGGGTGTGAACACCGGGGCGCGCCGGGAGCTCACGCTCGACGCGGAGGTGCTGGAGGTCGCGGGCCTGCGCGTGGCGTTCCAGTACTTCCTCCTGCACCCGCAGGGCCGCTACGCGCTGCGCGTGGAGGGCTCCGAGCGCGAGCACGTCTTCCAGATGCCGGACTACGGCGTGCCGCTGCTCATCGCGCCGGACACCCGGACCTATCCCAAGTACGACCCGGAGGTGCTGTACCGGAAGCTGGGTGAAATCTGGGAGGGCGACCAGCGGCTGCCGTTGAAGCAGGCCCCCACGCTGCGCAGCCGCCACATGTACACGCGCGCGCAGGTGATGGAGGTGCTCGCGGGCAAGCGGACCGCCGTCTTCAAGTACAACAAGGAGGGCTACGCGCTCCTGCGCTTCCGCGACCGGAGCATGGCCCCGGCGCACGTCGTCTTCGACGATACGGTATCGCTCAGCGACGCGGGCGCGTACATCCAGGCCGGGGAGCTGTCCGTGCCCGTGGTGAGCGACCCGGCGGACATCGCGCGCCACGACTTCGACGCGGTGGTCTTCACCTGCTCGCTCAACTTCGAGACGGAGGTGCCGCACGTCCGGGCGCTGCTGGAAGTGGCCACGCGCAAGCGGCTGCCGGTGGTGTCGCTGTACGACGACATCCTCTATTACGACCTCTTCGACGGGCTGGAGCCGGACCCCGCGCTCTTCTATCGCGTGGCAGTGCCGGAAGAGGACGCGCTCGCGCGCCCGGGTCCGGAGGCGTATGGCCCGCGCAACCTGCTGGGCGTCTTCGGCACGGACACGGTGCAGGGCAAGTTCACCACGCAGGTGTACCTGCGCGAGGCGCTGGCGAAGCACGTGCGCGTGCGCCACCACGCCACCGAGCCCACGGGCATCCTGCTGGGCTCGGACACGGGCTACTCGCGCGTGCTGCGCGTGGAGGGTCCGCAGCGGCAGGCGTTCGAGCGGCGGCTCATGGCGGACCTGGCGCGCGACTGCGACGTGGTCATCACCGGCGGGCAGAACGGCCTGCTCTACACGCCCGCGGGCCTGGACCGCCGGGCCAACGCCTCCACGCTCATCTACGAGACGTTCCTGCCCCGGCTGGTGGTGCTCACCGTGTCGGTGGACACGAAGCCGGAGGACGTGGTCGCCACGCGCGAGTACCTGGACCTGCTGGCCCGCGAGCACGGCGTGCCCTGCACGGTGGTGGGCCTGGCGATGATGGGCGGGCGCAAGCTCCTGGGCAGCCGGTGGACGGAGACGTGGTTCCTGGGCGTCCGGGATGAGGTGCTGGAGGAGGCGCGGCGGAAGATGGAGCAGCACACCGGCCTGCGCGTCCATGCCATTCCCGAGGAAGTGGACGCGCTGGCGCGGAGCGTGCTCACGCACCTGTGATGGAAGCGGGCGGAGCGATGCAGGGCGAAGGGCCTCCCGGGCTGCGGCAGTCGGCGCGCTACCTCGCCGCGCTGCTGCGGCTGCTGCGTCCCGCGTGGGGAGCGCTCGCGCGCAGCGCGCTCCTGGGGCCGGTCATCACCGGGCTGTGCCTCATCCCGCCCTTCCTCACGCGGCTGTTGTTCGACCACGTGTCGTCGCCGCAGGACCTGGGGCTCCTGCACGTGCTGGTGCTGAGCATCCTGGCCGCGTCGGTGGCGGCGGCGCTCGCGGAGACGCTGCTGGGTTATTACTCCGCGTACCTGACCGTGAAGCTGGAGAGCTCCGCCGCGCTCTACCTCTTCAACCACCTGCAGCACCTGCCGGACCGCTTCTTCTCCCGGCGGCAGGTGGGCGAGCTCACCAGCCGCTTCGACGACGCGAAGGCGGGCATGTCGCTGGTGCTGGGGATGCTGCGGCTCGTCTTCTCGCAGGTCACCTTCCTCATCGTCATCCCGTTCACCCTGGTCTCGCTCCACTGGGAACTGGCGCTGGCGGCCCTGGCCACGCTGCCCTTCGTGGTGGCCGTGCCGCTCCTCATGGGGCGCGCGATGGGCCACGCGTGGCAGGAGGTGATGGGCGTCCACGGCGCGCTCGGCGCACTCCAGGTGGAGACGCTGCGGCAGAGCCGCACGACGAAGGTGCTGGCGCTGGAGCCGTTCGTCTACCAGCGCGCGGCGGGGCTGATGCAGTCCGTGCTGCGGGCGCACCTCAAGGCCCATGGGGTGGAAGGCCTGCTGCGGCTGTTCGAGCGCTCCGTGGAGGCCGCGCAGACGGCGCTGTTCACCTGGCTGGGGTGGCGGCTCATCCTCCAGGGCAAGCTGACGCTGGGCGGCTTCGTGGCCTTCGTGGCCTATGCCGCGTATCTGCGCGGGCCGGTCATCGAGGCCATCGCCTTCGTCACCAGCCTGCACCAGCGCGGCATCCACCTGCGCCGCTTCTTCGAGTACCTGCACGAGACGCCGGAGCAGGACCCGGCCCGTTCGCTGACGCCTCCTGCGCCGGTCACCCGGCGGCTGTCCGGCGAGGTGACGCTGGAGGACGTGTCCTTCGGCTACCTGCCGGAGCAGGACGTGCTGCGCGAGGTGAGCGCGAGCATCCCCGCTGGAGCGGTGGTGACCATCGTCGGGTCCAGCGGCTCCGGGAAGACGACGCTCGCGCGGATGCTGACGCGGCTGGAGGAGCCGGGCCGGGGGCGCGTGCTGTTCGACGGGCAGGACGCGCGGACGCTGGAGCTGTCCGACCTGCGCCGGCAGCTCGCGGTGGTGTGGCAGGACGTGGAGCTGTACCACGGCACCGTGCGAGACAACCTCACCCTGGGGCTCTCCGGCGTGAGCGACGAGGACCTGCGGCAGGCGGTGCGGCTGTGCGCGCTGGAGCCCGTGCTCGCCGGGCTGCCCCAGGGCTACGACACGCCAGTGGCCGAGGCGGGCGCGAGCCTCTCCGGCGGACAGCGGCAGCGGCTGGCGCTGGCCCGGGCGGTGCTCCGTGACGCGCCCGTGCTGCTCTTGGACGAAGCCACCTCGCAGCTGGACGTGGAGACGGAGGCCACCATCGTGCGCGGGCTGCTCGCGCGGGCCCGCGAGCGCGGCCAGACGGTGGTGTTCATCACGCACCGGCTGGCCAACGCGACCCTGGCCGATGAAGTGTGGATGCTCGCGGGCGGCCGGCTGGTGGGCCGGGGGCCACACCCGGAGCTGCTCGCGCGCTGCGCTCCGTACCAGCGGCTGTTCCGCGCGGGCATGGGCGAGGCGGACGCCGCGTAGCGCGGAAATACGGACGACGGACCATGGCCACTGAGCTCCCACGCCCCACCGCATCGCCACTGCCCTCGCGGCTGCCCCTCCTGGAGGACCCCGACCACGCGGGCCTCTTCGTCGTGCGTCGGATTGGCACCCTCACGTTCCTGCTCGTCGGGGTGCTCTGCGTGGGGATGGGGCTCGCGGGTTCGCTCGTGCACCTGACCGTGTCCGTTCCGGACGCCGTCCCGCCCCGCATGGAGACCGTGTCCCTAGGCACCTACGTGTTCCGGCAGCTGGGGCACTGGAAGCCTTCGCGGTCTGGAGGCACGGCCCCGTGAAGAAGGTGGGCATCATCGACAGCGGCGTGGAGGTGGCCTTCCTGCGGGAGCACGCGCTTCGACTGGCGGGAGCGGCGTCGTTCACGCTCGACCTGGAAGCGCAGGTGCTGGAGGCGCGCGCCTACGAACGGGAAGAGCTGGAGGCGTGGCGGAGCGGCGCGGGCACGCTGGACCTGGAGGACACGCACGGGCACGGCACGGCGGTGCTGAGCATCCTCCAGGACCAGGTCCGTCCCTGGCCGGACGTGGAGCTCTACGTGGCCCGCGTCCTGGACCAGAACGTGCGCGGACACTCGCTGTGCCTCGTGGAGGCGCTGGGGTGGATGCTCGACGAGGTGGGCGTGGACGTGCTCAACCTGAGCCTGGGCACGATCCACCGCGCGTTGGAGGCGCCCATGCGCGAGGTCATCGACCGCGCGGCGGCCCGGGGTGCCCTCATCGTCAGCGCCGCGGGCGGGGTTCCCACCCTGCCCTCGCAGCTGGAGTCCGTGGTGTCCGTGGGTGACCCCGCCCTCATGGAGCGCGTGGGCCCGGACGTGAAGGTGGACCACGTCGTGGAGGAGCGGGAGGTGAAGCTCTACATGGGAGGCCGCTGGATGCAGGTGCCCATGACGACCAGCTTCGCCTGCGCGGTGGCGGTGGCCGGGGTGCTGCGCGAGGGCCTTCCGCCGGGCTGGCGGCGCAAGCCGGGCTGAGCGCCGCGCGGCGGCTCAAGGCGTGGGCGGGCCCTGGGGGGACGGCGTCACTTCCAGGGCCACGTCCCCCAGGTCCAGCACCTGGCCGTCCTTCAGCTTGAGCATCCGTCGCAGGTGTCCCTTGGAGGAGCCGCCCAGGATGATGAGGACGCGCTCGCCCGGACGCACACCGCTGAGCGAGAAGCGGCCCTCCGCATCAGGGCCCTGCTCCGGAGCGGGCGGCTCGCCCTCGATGACGACGAATGCGTCCGGGAGGGGCTCCTTCGTGGCCGCGTTCACCACCCGGCCCCGCACGGTGGCGGGCGCCGTCAGGGGGATGTCCACCTCCAGCACCGCGCCGGTGCTGGGAGAGGCCAGGACCTCACCGACAGCGCCGTCCGCCGTGCGCGCGGTCAGCTTCACGGGCTCGGGCGGGACGTCGCGCAACTCGAAGCGCTCACCGGAGAGCTCCCAGTGTCCTCCACCCTCGGGGAGGAAGCCCTTCTGGAGCTGGAGCGACAGGGTGAAGCCGCGGACGGGCTCGCCCGTGCGCACCACGCGGCCGCGCAGGAAGGCCGAGGGCCGCAGCCGCACCACCACCTCCCGGTCGGTGGTCACGGGCACGGCCTCGCTCGAGCGTCCGCCGTTGCGCGCGTCCAGCATCACCCGGCGGTTGGCGGGGAGCGCCGCAGGGGAGACGGGGATGGCGAAACGTCCCTCTTCATCCGCGGGCGCCATCATCAGGGGAATGCCCTGCCTCTCCGCCGCCGTGAGGGCGATGACGGCGTGAGGCGAGGGCGAGCCATCCGGCTCCAGGACGACGCCGCGGTACTCGTGCTCGTCGCGCTTCTCCTCCCACGTGAAGTCGACCCGGGCCGTGCGTCCCGTCTCCACGCGCACCCGCTCCCGCTGGCCCTGCGTGAGGCGGCCGTGCGCCGTGAGCAGGACCGTGTAGCCACCTGAAGGAAGGACCAACCGGAAGGCGCCTTCCGCGTCCACCCGCGCCTGGCCCACCTCCGGCGCCACGCCTTGGGACGGATCATCCGCCAGGGCCGTCACCTCCAGCGCCACGTCCGGGAGCGAGCCCCGGGCCGCGCGCACGACGCCCTCCACGGTGCCTGTGCCGTCCAGCGTGAAGTCCGCGCGGGCCGTGCTGTTCGCCTCCACGGTGACGGTCTGGCGGCTGCCCACCGTCGACCCCTCGTGGCGTGCGAAGAGGGCCAGGCGCCCCGTCGCGATTCCCTCGAACCGGTAGCGCCCGTCGGCATCGGTGCGGGCGTCGAGGGGCTTCGCGTCCGCGCCATCGCTCCAGCCGTTGAAGCCAGAGACCCGGGCGGCCGCTACTGGAGCGCCGTTCCTGTCGCGCACCTGGCCCTCCACCGCGCCGGTGCGTGAGAGCTTGAGCTCCACGGGGAAGCGCTCGCCCTGGGTCACCGTCAGGTTCCGGCGAACGGCGGGAGAGAACCCCGGAGCCGTGACCTTCGCGTCGTAGCTGCCGGGAGCCAGTCCGCGCACGAGGAAGTGCCCTTCCGCGTCCGACACCGCGACGCCGGGGTCCGTGTCCCCTCCCGAGTGGCTGACATCCACGCGAGCCCCCGCCACCGGCCCGCCCGAGGGCTGCTCCACCACGCGGCCCTCCAGCACCGCCCCCAGCCCCAGTTGGATCCGCACGTTGCGCACGGTGCTGCCCGCGACACAGAGGACCGGAAGGTCGAGCGCGCCGGCCTCCTCGCCACGCCGTGCGGACACGGGGTGGACACCGGGCTCCACCTCCACGGAGAAACCGCCTTGCGCTCCCGTCGTCACCACCTGGGAGGGATTGCCGCCCACCCGCACCTCGGCGTCCGCGGCCGGCAGCCCCTTCGCGTCCACGACGAAGCCCTCGATGACGCTCGCCAGGCGGAGCGCCAGCGTCAGCGGGCCATCTGTGGGGATGCGCAGCCGGTTCATCACCACGCGCGCGTAGCCGGGGGCTGTTGCTTCCAACAGGTAGGTGCCCGGGGCGAGCCCGTCGATGCGGAAGTTTCCCCGCTCATCGCTCGTCGCGAAGACGCGCTCGTCATCGGGGGCGGAAGCGCGCTGCCAGACCTCCAGTTCGCGAGCGTGCGCCGTGAGGACGATCTCCACGAGCGGCAGCGGTTCACTCGTTCCGCGCACCACCGTACGGCCCGTGAGCGATTGCGAGGGCGCCAGGGAGATCCGCATCGCCGTGCGAGGCTCGCCACGCGGACGCACCACCTCGCGCAGCAGCGGCGCCAGCCCCGGGGCGCGCACCGCGACCAGATAGCGGCCCGGCCCGGAGGCGAGCTGGACGTGCCCCTTCGGATCCGTAAGAGCCGAACCCATCAGCGTCCAAGAGGATCCGCGAGCTCCGGGTGCATACAGCCTCACGGTGGTCCCGGCAGAAGGCTGCCCAAACGCGACAACCTCCACGTCCAGGACGCCATCCGCTTCGCTCGGAGACGACGTCGTCGGGAGCATGCCATCGACATGCGCGGAGGGTCGCGGCGTGGACTCGGGACTTGAGGATGCCTTCCGCGCGAGTGGGCCGCCCTCGCCCCCAACTGGGGCATCTGGTCCGCCGGAGCGCAAGGCCCAGAACAGCACGAGGCCGCACGCGACCAGGACCGCCACGCCACCGATGAGCCACCTGCGCATGCCCGCCATCCTCGCCCCACCTCCGTGGGAGCACCGGCCATCAGTATCCCCCGAAGCCGTGTGCGCGTCCCGCCTCGGGCTTCGAGTCCCAGGGACTCACGCTCCAGGTCGAAGCGCACGGAAGGCAGGAGGGCATGGCCCGCATCGAAACGGGTTCGCACCAGGCCAAAGGCGGTCCGGTCACGGGAGCCACGGCCAGAGACCCGGTTCGGTGAAGAATGAGTTCGTGGGCACATCCGGAGCAAGAGCCCGACCCGGGAGGATGCGTCCGAGTTCAATCGACGCAGGCCCTATCCATCAGGGCAGGGCATGCCGCGGCTCCACGGAAGAGAGGACGCGAAGGGCTGTTGCCGCTCACGAAGCAGGAGCCCCAGGGAATAGGCAATGAAGCGCCAGGGGCGCGAGGCGCGCCTGCCCAAGGCCCCCTGGGTATCGCCCTCCTTGTACGCCGTCACGGGTGTTTGTCCTTGGAAGCCGGAGGGTGAAGCCTCAGCCTGATCCGGAGGCAAAGTGCACCCATCTGTCCGACAGCCAGACAGGTTGTCCAAGACCGGGCCCGTCACGTCCCCAGCGGTGCACTTCCCAGCAGGCTCGCAGAGGGCGACTGGAGACCGCCGAGTTCCGCTATCGCGCTCCGCAGGGGGGACCTGACCATAAGGCCGCGGTGCCCCCCCGAGCGCCTCGGTGTCCTCTTCGGCCGGAAGGAGGCAGGCAAGGCCATGCTCCTCAGCACAGGCGCGTGCCGTGGGCACATCGCCCTGCGCGGAGTCTGACGAGGGGGCGCCGGGGTTGCTCTCCTGAGCGTAGTCGCCGTCGGGGGACGCACACTCCCGAGCGACAGGAGCGAGTTGGTCCAGCACAAGCTCGTCGTGCGCCCTCATCAGCGCCGGCAGCTGGTGCTGAAGCGCCTGCACGTCGCGCGCATACAGCGCATCCAACGCGCAGATGACCCACTGGCGCATCGCATCGCCGCCCATGAAGGGCAGCAGCCGGTCCGCGATGCCCCGGAAGGCCCGCTGGAGTGACTGGATGAGAAGCAGGTGTCCGGGCCGTGAAGCCACCTGGGCAGAAAGCCGCAGCAACTCGAATTCCAGCTGCGCGCAGCGCTCCTTGGGGTGGTACCAGCGCGCCGCGTCCTGGAGCGCGTAGCAGGTGCTCTCCAGCGGCCCCAGGGCCACGGCGGAGGCATTCGCGCAGCAGTCGGAAAGCAGCTCCACCAGCACCTGCCGCTTGAGGCTGAAGAAGCCCTCCAGCAGCCACCGGGACTCCTGGGTGCGCGTGTCATGCAGGGCCAGCCCCAGGTTCTCCAGCGTCAGGGACTCGTCCAGCGCCACCGCGC